>JALHPN010000036.1 GCA_022842465.1 Polyangiaceae bacterium
CGGCGCCTCGGACGGCCGCGCTTTCGCGGCCGTGCTCGCGGCCGAGATCGGCGCGCATGCGCTCCGGCCGGAGCTCGTCGCGCTCACGCAGAGCCCGCACCCCTTCGTCGCCGCGGTCGCCAAGCAGGCGGCTCGCAAGCTCGGCGTCTCGCGCGCGCGGACCGGGACGCTCGACGAGGTCGCGCCCTTCCTGTGGGAGGCCGATCGCGGTCGCCTCGACGCGTGGCTCGGCACGCCGACGTCGTAAGCGTGTAGACTGCGCCCCGATGGCAATGATCTCCCGGACCGTCTCGGAGGAGCTGCGCGGCGCGCGGCTCGACAAGGCGATGGTCACCCTCTTCGAAGGTGCGTCCCGAGCCCGCGTGAAGCGAGCGATCGAGATCGGCGGTGTTCGCGTGAACGGCCGCGGCCTCGCCAAGGGTGGGGTCGTCAACCCGGGGGACGTCATCGAGGTCGAGCAGTCGCTCGTCGCAGGCGGAGACGGGCCCTGCGTCCCGGAGCCTCATGCTTCGCTCCGCGAGCTCTTCGCGTCGGCGGCCGTCCTCGTCCTCGACAAGCCTGCGGGCCAGGCGACGGCGCCGCTCCGTGACGGCGAGACGGGCACGCTCGCGAACGCGCTCGTCGGTCACCACCCCGAGGTGGCGACCTTCGGGTACTCGCCGCGCGAGCCCGGCATCGTCCATCGCCTCGACACGGAGACGTCGGGAGTCGTCGTCGCGGCGCGCAGCGAGGCGGCGTTCACGAAGCTCCGCGCCGCGCTCCAGGACGAGCGCATCTCGAAGGACTACCTGCTCGTCTGCCTCGCGGAGAACCTGCCGGATCAGGGAACGATCGAGTACCCGATCGCGAATCATCCGAAGGACAAGAAGCGTGTCTACCCGTGCATCCATCCGCGCGACGTCATCCGCTATGCGCCGAGGCCCGCGGTGACCTCGTTCTCGGTCGAGAAGAGGGAAGGGCGGTTCGCGCTCGTGCGGGCGAAGGCCGCCCGCGCGGTACGCCATCAGATTCGCGCGCACTTCGCCGCCCTCGGCCACCCCCTCGTCTCCGACGTGCTCTACGGCGGTGAGCTCGCTCCGGGGCTCGAGCGTCATGCGCTCCACGCCGCGCGCGTCGCGTGGGACGGAGACGGTGACGCGACGCTCGCCTTCGACGTGTCCTCGCCGCTGCCGGGCGACATGGCGGCGCTCGTCGGCGGGGCGTAGCGCGCGCTAGGTCGTTCCGAACGCGACGACGACGACGGTCACGTTGAAGAAGGCATCGAGGTCGCGCACGTTGCGCGCGATCTCCCCGAACACGCACGCTCCGCCGAAGCTGCTCCCGAGGGCCTCCGAGATCTGCGCGGGCTCTTCGGCGAATGCGTCACCGAGGATCGCGAGCCGCCCGCTGCACGCGAGGACGAGCGCCCCTGCGAGCTTTCCCCCGGCCCGAAGGGTCGCGGTGCGCGCGGCGTCGCGTGAAGCGCGCAGGAGATCGTTGCGGGACGCGCAGAGCACGCGGACGCGCGTGTTCTCGGGGACCGACCCGGAGAGCTGCACGGCGCCGCCGTCGCGAAGGGCGAAGGGCGTTCGGGCGACGAGCTCCCGGCCGACGTCGTCCGGGGCCTCGCGCGCCGGGCCGTCCTGCGGGTGAGGCGTCGTGGGGCGCCCGCGGACCGTTCCGCTCGGCTCGTCGAGTAGACCGAGAGGGAAGTGGTTCGCGAGGTGGAGGAGGAGCTCGCGGGGGTCCGTCGGTGTCGACAGGCGAGCGTGCGCGGCGTCCTCGAGCCAGACGTCGAGCGCAGGGCGACCGTCGATCTCGAAGAGGAGCTGTCCCTCTGCGCGTGTGACGGTTCGCTGCGGCCCGAGCACGCGCCAGCCGTGCCGCGCAGCGATTCCGACCCTCGTCTTCGTGCAGAGGCCCACGAGCACGATCCGATCGGCGACGAGCTGATCCTCGTCCAGCACGGCGGGCCGATCCATCGTCAAGTCGTCACCGGTGAGCGCGCCGGCGAGCTGCATCCCGATGCCGGCGCCCTTCCGCACCGCTGCCACGACAGCCTCGCCGTCGACGAAGAGGCCCGGCGCGAAGACGAGGCATGCGTGCTCGTCGAGGCCTCGCCGCGCCGCGTCGACAGCCTCGCGTGCGATGTCCTTCGCCGCCGGCACGGCTGCGAGCATGTCGGGGGACGCGGCTGCGCTCCGCTTCACCACCTCGAGCTCGCCTCCGAGGAGCACGACCGAGACGCCGCGCGACGTGCAGCCGTCCGACCCGAAGACGGCCCCACCCGCCGTGCCGCCGACGATCGTCACGTCGGGTCCGAGCGCGCGGCGCAGCGCGAGCGGCGTGGCCTCGACATCGTCGTAGCCCACGCTGACGAAGACGATGGCCAGCGTCGGCCGCACGCCGCCGAGCGCCCCGCGGGCCTGCTCGACCGCGATGCACGCCGCCCCCGCGGCCGTCGTCGCCTCACTCATCCCCGACCCGAATCGAACCATGATCCCGCCCCCGCAGAACCGCCTGTCGTTCCGAGCATAGCGAGACTCGCGCTCCCGGAAGAGGCGACGCGTGCGTGTTCCCTCGAGCTCTGCCGCTACGCCGCGCCGACGTGGCAGCGCGAGCGCCGCCAGAACTTGCGCCCGCGCCCGATCTGAGGCTCTCTTGGCCCCCTCCGGAGAGGGCCGAGGTGGCTCGCCCGTCCGGTCGCACCGCATGGACCGCACGACCGCACCCCCCCCGCGCCGCCGCCTCCCCCTCACGAAGCGCACGCCGCTCCTCGTCCTCGTCGGCCTCGCGTCGATGGCGCTCGGCGTCGCATCGAGCACGCCGGTGGCGCACGAGGCGGGAGAGCTCGCCGGTGTGCTCGCCGACGCGAGCGGTGCGGTGGTGGTGCCGAGCGACGTGCGCTGGGAGCCGTCGCGCGGCGCGGCTGAGGATCTGGTCTTCGGCCGCTTCGTCCTCTTCCTCGGGAGCGCGACGGCGGGCGGCCCGCGTGACGTCTACCGCGCGCGCGTACGCCTGACGCCGGAGGGGGCGCCCCTCGGCATCGCCGGCGTGTCCAACCTGACCTCCACGCCGCTCGGGGACGACCACGCGCTCGTCGTGCGGGGGACGCACGCGGCGTTCGCGACCTTCGCGTTCGGGCAGGAGCAGAGCGTGACGGTCCTCGATCTCGAAGGCGAGGGCGCGCAGAACGCCACGACGACGCTCCACGACCGAGCGATGGCGTGGGTGACGAACGTGCAGCAGACGGGGAGCGGCGACGGCCTCGGTCGGATCGACGTGACGCTCGATCAGCCTGCCGTGCGTGTCGGCCTCGCCATCGAGGAGGACGCCCGCACCCTCGTCGTGCTGCTCGCCGACGACGAGCGCGCGCGGTCGGCGTCGCGCGTCGCGAAGCTCGACCTCGAGAAGGGAGAGCTGGTCGTCGCCCCGGCCGGGCTCCACGCGGAGGCCGGGCGCCACCTGCCGAAGCGGCTCGTGTTCTGGGCGGTCGACACGGTGCGCGCGGTCCCGTGGATCGGGCCGGCGCCCATCGCGTGGCTCGAGGAGCGAACGTTCGCCGTGCGCGACACGCTGCGGCAGACCGTCTTCCGCGCGACCGGCGGCGGTGAGGCGCTCGCCGCGACCGAGCCCGCCGATCCGGCAGCGAAGGACGCGCCGGCGGCCGTCCTCGACGGATCGCAGGCCGGGGCCGACGTCGCCTCGTTCCCGCCGCCGCCGATCAAGTCGATCTGGAAGACGCCGGAGCCGGGGGAGGGCGTGTGGGCCAAGCCCGTCCAGCCCTGGATCAAGCACCTCGCGGCATACGAGGGCCTCGAGGCGCCGCCGTCGCCCTTCTACACGACGTTCGTGCGCCCCGACGAGGAGCGCCCGTACGCGAAGGTGCTCCTCGTCGCGATGGACATGCGTCAGCTCGACCTCGACATGGAGGCCGGCAGCGAGGACCCGAAGCCGCTCGTCGGGCCGCCGGGCAAGGGTCGCATCCCGCGCGATGCCCCGACCTACACGCGCATCGCCGCGGCGTTCAACGGCGGCTTCAAGACCGAGCACGGCAACTACGGGATGATGGTGCAGAAGCGCGTGCTCCTGCCCCCGGTCCCTGGCGCGGCCACCGTGATCGTCACGAAGGACCATCACGTCGGGATGGGCTCCTGGGGCACGGACAAGGACGCGTCCGGGATCCAGGGCGTCGAGGCGGCGGACATCCTCTCGTTCCGCCAGAACCTCGATCCGCTCGTCGAGAACGACAAGGTGAACCCGTCGGGCCGGGGACTCTGGGGCTTCACGCTCCCGGGCACGAGCATGCAGACGGAGCGCTCGGGCATCTGCATCACGAGCGCCGGTCACTTGTATTATGCATGGGGCGACGACGTCTCCGCCATCACCCTCGGCAAGGCGATGAAGATGGGAGGCTGCATCTACGGCATGCACCTCGACATGAACCCGCACCACACGGGCCTCATCTTCACCAACATCACCGAGCTCCGAGGCCGGAACTACAAGTCCGAGCTGCTCTCCAGGGACATGGAGATCATGCCGGACCGCTACATCGAGTACGCGCCGAAGGACTTCTTCTTCGTGAAGCTCCACGACCCGACGCCCCCCGCGCTCGAGGGCGCCACGTGGTCGCCCGATCCGGGCGCGCAGCCTGCGCCGGCGTGGATGCCCGGCGTGTGGAAGACGCGCTCCGGCGACGTCGATCTCACGGTCCTCGAGCCGGGCCGCGCGACGTTCCGCGTCCGGGCCGGGACGAAGGAGCCGGACCTCAAGGCCGGCGGCACGCGCAGTCACGAGATCGCCCAGGACGACGCGCAGCGCGTGCTCCTCGCGCTCACGCTCGGCGTGTCGACCGAGAAGCGTCCGCGCGGGCTGGTGACGGACGGGCGCATCGCGCTGCCGGCCTCGGACGCGGACGCTGCCGGTGCGATCGTCGCGAGCGAGGACGGTCAGCTCGAGATCGTGGCTGCGAAAGAGGCGTTCGGCTCGGCCGGCGGCGCCCGCTCTGGGCTCACGGCCGGGAAGTACGATGCGGTCGAGCTCCCGTGGCTCTTCGACGACGAGACGAAGCCAGCCGTCGTCACGCACCTCCCTTCCGGCGCTTCGCGGGCCGTCGCCGCGCTGGGGACGACGAAGGACGGCCGCCTCTATCTCGCGCGCACCGAGGTCGGCGCAGACGCCGCAGCGACGGTGCTGCGCCGGGCGGGCTGCACGCGCGCGGTCGTCCTCGATCGGGGCGCAGGCGGGCACGGCGTGGCGTTCCGCACGGGCACGCAGAACCCGCCCCGCGCCCGGTACGACGAGTCGACGGTCTACGCGATGTCGAAGCCTCTCCTGCCGCGGGGCTTCAAGTTCGAGTCGCTCCACCCGGTCGAGCCGCCCGCGCCGAAGAAGAAGTAGCCCGTCCTGACCGCGCGTTCGTCGAGGTGACGACCCGTGCGATGCTGAGCGGGTGAGCCCCGCGTCGTTCGTCCTCACGGCGTTGCCGATCGTTCTCATGCTGGCGTTCGTCGGCCTGAGCCTGCGGCGCCTCCAGAGGGTGCACCGGGATCACGTCGAGCTCCTCGCGAGCGGGGTGCCGGCCGTCGGCATCGTGCGCTCGCTCGAGCCGAGGTTTCCGCGTCGCATCGCCTTCGAGCTCGGCCTCGAGGTCACTCTCGCCGGACGCCCGACGACCTACACGACCAAGAGCCTGCAGCTCCTCGGCGAGCACCGCGTCGGCTCCGTCCAGCCGGGGATGAGCGTCCACCTCCGCGTCGACCCAGAGGACCGAGCACGGCTGGTCGTCACCGATTCGCCGGGCGAGACCGTGGAGGCCCTCTACCGCGACGCCGATGACGGCGGCGAGGGGAGGCGCTCGCCCTCTCCGGCGACGCCGCTGTACGACCCGAAGCGGATGTCGGCCTTCTTCCCGCTGATGTACGGCCTCCTCGCGTTCGGCGCGCTCCCCTTCGTGGGGCTGGCGTTCGTCGTGAACTGGGCCTCGCTCTCTCCACCCGCCGGCGGCTTCTGCGCCGCGGCGGCGCGCTGCTGCGAGGTCGCGCCGCCGATCGTGTTCCCTTCGCTCGCCGCCATGCCCGGCTACGAGCCGCCCGCCAAGGACTGCACGGCGACGGCGGGAGACGACGAGCGGAGCTGCCAGATGAGCTACGACTTCTACAAGAAGAGGGCCGAGAAGGCCGGCCTCCGCTGCGAGTGAGAGCCGAGCGCGGGCTCGGGAAGAGACCGACTCAGTCGGCCGAGGGGGGCGCCGGAGCCGCCGGGCGCGGCGTCGGCACCGGGGCAGGGACCGTGTTCGGGGCGCTCGTCGCCGGGGCCGGCTCGGGCGCCGTCGTCGCGGAGGCGGAAGGGGTCGACTCCGGGAGCGCGCTCGTCGTGACGGGCGCCGGCAGGCGGTCGTCGTGCACGTCGCTCGTGCCCTCGTCGGCTTGGACGTTGGCGGCGTTGTAGCGCGGCGGCTCGCCGGGCTTCGAGTAGTCGATCCAGAAGGCGCTCGCGTCGCGCGCGTCCATGTGGACGAACGTGCTGTTCGGGTAGTACCCGCAGCCGACGTTCTTCAGCGTGCGGCAGTAGTCCCGGACGACCTCGTTCGGGACGCCCACCACCCGGAAATCGATCGCTTTGCCGTGGTTGTGGTTCGAGTGGGGCGTGTACTGCGTCGGCGTGAACGGGCGGAACCCGCTCACGATCTCGATCTTCCGGCTGCCGAAGTGGTTCGACACGACGCCGAGCAGCGCGAGGAGACGCGGCTCGATGGGGTGCGCGGCGCCGGTGGGCGAGCGCATGATCCTCTCGAAGGACTTGAGGGCCGTGGGGGAGACCTTGCCGCCGCGCTTGTCGGAGAGCCGGACGTCCGCCTCCTCCGTCGTCGCGACCCGCTTCACGTGAACGACGCCAGGTGTCTTCGCCTTGAGCGCATAGGTCACGGGCTCCTTCTTCTTCTCGCCCTTGTCCTTGTCGCGCTTGTCGGCCCCGAGCTCCTTCACGGACTCCTTCTTCGCCGGATCCTTCTTGTCCTTCTTCTCGTCGGCCTTTCCTTTCGCGGCGCCTGCCGCGCTCTCGGGGGGCTTCGGGATCGTGAGGACGTCGCCGATCTGGAGGTTCTTCGCGTTCGTGAGGTGGTTCGCCTCGAGGATCGCCTTCGCGCTCACGCGGTAGCGGTTCGCGATCGCCTCGAGGGTGTGCCCCTTCGCGACGGTGTGATGGATCTCCGCCCCGAGCACCCGACCGGGCGCAGCGAGGACGAGGGCGACCGAGAGACCGACCAGCGCGGAGGCGCCGTTACGCATGAGGCCTCGCTTTGCACAGCCGTGGGCCGGGCGGAAGAGGGCCCGCGGTGGGCGCCTCAACCCGCGCGGATCGCAGCGCTTTTCCGCGGCCCCTGCCCCTGGCCGCGAGCTCGACCGACGTCTCCGCAGCGGCCGCGCACCACGTGGGGGGAGCCGTGCGCAATCGTCCGCGCCGCCCACCGACTTTTTGACGGCGCACGTTCGGGACTGCCACACTTTGTTGCGAAATGCTGGGCGAAGGGAAGAACCTGGTCGGAGTGGACATCGGGGCGAGCGCCATCAAGGTGGTGCAGCTGAAGGAGTCCCGGAAGAAGCTCCAGGTCGTGCGGTACGGGTTCGCGCCCTTGCCCGCCCAGACCATCATCGACGGCCACGTCATGAACTCGGGGGCCGTGGTCGAGGGTCTGATGAAGATCTTCACCGACTGCAAGATCTCCCAGAAGGACGTGGCCATCGGCGTCTACGGGCAGAGCGTGATCGTCCGCAAGATCACCGTCCCGATCATGACGAACGACGAGCTCGAGGAGCAGATCGGCTGGGAGGCGGAGCAGCACATCCCGTTCGACATCAAGGTCATGTCGATCGACTACGAGGTCCTGCGCCGGAGGCCCGAGGCCGGCCAGATGGATCTCCTCCTCGTCGCTGCGAAGAAGGACGAAATCAACGATTACGCGGCGATCGTCCGCGAGGCGAAGCTGAAGCCCGTCATCGTCGACATCAACGCCTTCACGATCCAGAACATCTTCGAGCACCAGCAAGGGCTCCCGGAGAGCGGCACGATCGCGCTCCTCAACGTGGGCGCGGCGGTCTCGTCGCTGAACATCGTGTCGAAGGGCGTCTCCGCCTTCACCCGCGAGATCACGAACGCGGGTAACTCGATCACCGAAGAGATCCAGAAGCAGTGCAACGTCCCGTTCGAGCAGGCCGAGGCCTACAAGTGCGGTGGTGGCCCGACGGACATCGTCCCTCAGGAAGTCCACCAGATCATCCAGTCCGCCTGTGACGCCCTCGCGGGCGAGATCCAGCGGAGCCTCGATTTCTATCTCGCGACGAGCGGCGAGTCCGAGATCAGCCGCATCTTCGTCTCGGGCGGCAGCGCGTATCTCGCGCCGCTCTGTCAGTCGATCGAGAAGCGGGCTCACGTGCCCGTCCAGGTCTTCGACCCGATGTCGAACCTGGCCGTCGATCCCAAGTACGTGAACGAGCAGGATCTCCGCCTGCGCGCGGCCCAGATGGTCGTCGCGCTCGGTCTCAGCCTGCGCCAGGACAAGGAGCGCCGCTCGTGATTCGCATCAACCTGATGCCCTCGAAGAAGGCGATTCGCCGTCGTGGCGAAGCCGGAGAGGGCGCGCCTTCGGACTCTGGCTCGCAGGCGTGGCTCGCCTTCGTGCTCGGCGCCATCCTCCTCGAGGTCATCGTGCTCTTGTTCGTCTACAAGACGAAGCAGGACCAGCTCACGCAGATCCAGAAGCACAACCAGGAGGTCACCGCGAACATCGACGCCATCAAGCGCGAGATCGCGAACCACGCCGACATCAAGGCGCAGCTGAAGGAGCTCCGCGATCGCGAGGACGCGATCCAGAAGCTCCAGGGCGCGCGCACCGGCCCCACGGCGACGATGCTGGAGCTCTCGCGGATCATGACCCCGGGCCGCGGGCCCACCGTCGAACGAGAGAAGCTCGAACAGCTGAAGCGCGACAACCCGACGTCGGTTCCGAACGTCAACTGGGACCCGCGGCGCCTCTGGGTGAACAGCTACAAGGAGGCGGACCGGACGGTGAAGATCGGCGGCCTCGCGCGCGACGGCGAGGACGTCTCCGAGTTCCTCCGGCGGCTCTCCCTCAGCGACTACTTCTACGACGTGAGGCTTCTCCCGGCGCAGAAGGCGGTGGACGAGAAGACGAAGCTCGAGCTGCTGAAGTTCGAGATGAGCGCGAAGGTGAGGTACTAGGCCCATGGCGTCTCTCAGCCTGAACAGGCTCCCCCTCGCGGGGAAGATCGGCGTCGGCGCGCTCCTCTGCTCGCTGCTCGGCGTGGCGTACTACGTCATGCTGCACACCGAGGTGGCGGCGCAGATCGACAAGGCGAAGGCGAAGACGACGGAGCTCGAGGGCGAGCTCTCGAAGACGCGTCAGGCGCAGGCGAGCTACTTCGCCGATCGCGACGAGCTCGCGATGCGCCAGCAGAAGCAGCGCGAGCTGAACAAGGTCCTCCCGCTGGAGACCGAGGTCGCGACGTTCCTCTCCGCGATCCAGTCGGTGTCGAACATCAGCGGCATCGACTTGAAGGCCTGGTCGCCCCAGGAGGAGGTCCCGCAGACCTTCTTCGCGAAGGTGCCCATGAAGTTGACCATCTCGGGCCGCTTCCACCAGATCGCGAAGTTCATCTACGAGATCGGGCGGCAGGACCGGATCATCAACATGGAGAACCTCGAGCTCAGCGACCCGAAGATCGAGGGGGAGGACATCGTCCTGAAGGCCCAGTGCCTCGCGACGACCTTCCACCTCATCAAGGCCAAGCCGCCGGCGCCGGCTCCTGGCGCCCCGGGCGCGAAGCCGCCGGGTACGCCGGGCGCTCCGCCGGCGGGAGGTGGCAAGTGATCCGCCGCGCCCTCGCCGGCGCCCTCGCGGCGCTCCCGCTCCTGCTCGTCGGGTGCACCGCCGACAAGGCGCTCGACGCGGCGAACACCGGGAACATCAAGCCCAACGCTGCGCCCGTCGTCGACGCGGGGCCGCCGCCGCCGAACCTCGCGCCGCCTCCGCTCCCGCGCGTCGAGTTCGCGGAGAACGACTTCGTCGAGAGCGATCGCAACCGCGATCCGTTCCGTTCCTACGCGCAGATCTTCGTTCCTGAAGCGACGAAGCGTCTGACCCAGAACCAGAAGTCCGTCGTCCTCCCGCAGTACTCGCTCGACGAGCTCAAGCTCGTCGCGATCGTCACCGGCGGCGAGTATCCCCGCGCGATGGTGCTCGATCCGGGGAACAAGGGTTGGGTCATCAAGCGCGGCGACTGGGTCGGTCGCCCCGAGATCGTCCACACGGGCGGCGCGAACGGGACCGACTACCAACTCCACTGGCGCGTCGATCGCGTCCGCGACGGCGACATCGTCTTCTCCCGCGAGGATCCGGCCCAGCCCGGCATCCCGCCCGCGTCGCGCGTCGTGACGCTCCACCCCGAGGGCGAGAACAAGGATCGGTTGACGGACTGAGCGCCTCCGCTCCCGCAGGCCGAGCCACGAGGAGGGCCGCAGACGACGTCGTCTGCGGCCCTTCGCACGTTTCGTGCGTCACAAATTGGTCCGATCGGATCCGCGCGTTCTACCGTTTCGTCGAAGAAGTCGTGCGAGGAGCCGAGGCCATGAAGCGGCGGATGACGATGAACAAGAAGCTCCTGACCGGCATCGCGACGTCCGCGATCCTGCTTTCTGCCACGCTCGCCTGGGCCGATGCCACGCCGAACCACGTCCGCGACGTGAAGGTGCGAGCGACCGACGGCGCGAGCGGCGCGACCGAGATCGAGGTCGTCGGGACGGCGTCGCCGATCTTCGTCGTGCGCGTCGAGGAGCGGGGCAAGCGCCTCGTCGTCGACATCGCGAACGCCGACGCTCCGGGCGTTCAGGAAGCGCTCACGTCCCAGATCGGTGTCGTCGGCGGTCTCCACACGCAGGCCTTCAAGACCGAGGCGGGCGCGATGACCCGGCTCTCGATCAACCTGACCCGTCAGGCGAGCTATCGCGTCCGCGCGGAGGGGACGTCCCTCAAGGTGCAGCTCACGCCGTCCGAGGCGACGAACGCGACGCCGGGGGTGCCCCCGGTGAAGGTGAGCACCACGACGACCACGTCGGCTCCGATCCCGACGGCCAAGGAGGGGGTCGCTGGACTGCCCGAGTCGAAGGTCGAGAACGTCCGCTTCGAGCGGGCCAAGGCCGATCGGGTCGTCGTCTCGACGAGCGCGGTCCCGGAGTACGCGCTCACGACGACGGGGGCGGGCCGCGTCCGGCTCGAGCTGAAGAGGACGCAGCTCCCCTCCGTGCTCGCTCGCTCGCTCGACGTCACCCAGTACAAGGGCGCCCTCCGCTCCGTGACGAGCTCCTTCGATCCCGTCACGCGCACCACGGTCATCGAGATCGAGCGCGAAGGCGACGACACGGGCGCCGTCTCGGTGGAGGGGGGCTCTTTGATCTGGTCCTTCGATCGCGAGACGAAGGCGGCCGCGAGCGCGCCGCGGCCGATGCCGCGCAGGACGGTCACGGTCGCGCGCGAGGTCCAGCCCGGCGACACGCCGAAGGTGGAGATGTCGATCAACGGGGACACCCCGAAGATCGAGATCCAGGGGTCCACCGAGGCCGCCGGCTTCGTCTCGACGCTCAACGCGCAGGCCGCGGGCCGCTACAACGGCCGTCGGATCGACCTCGATCTGAAGGACGCGGACATCCACAACATCCTCCGCCTCCTCGCGGACGTCGGGCGCGTGAACATCGTCACGGCCGACGACGTGCAGGGCAACGTGACGATCCGCATGCGGAACGTCCCCTGGGACCAGGCGCTCGACGTGGTGCTGCAGGCCAAGGGCCTCGGCATGGTGCGCAACGGCAACCTGATCCGCGTCGCGCCGATGGCCACGCTCCAGAAGGAGCGCGAGCTGCGGCTCGCGGCGGCGAAGCAGGAGTACGAGCTCACCCCGCTCGAGACGCGCCTCATCCCGGTGAGCTACGCGTCGGCCGACGAGCTCCAGGCCCGCGCGAAGGACCTCCTCTCGCCACGCGGGTCCATCGCCGTCGACGAGCGCACGAACGTCCTCATCGCGCGCGACATCGCGGGCAACCTGAACAACATCGAGGAGCTCGTTCGCTCGCTCGACACGCAGACGCCGCAGGTGCTCGTCGAGGCCCGCATCGTCGAGGCGACGAGCCGCTACGTCCGCGACATCGGTATCCAGTGGGGTGGCGACGCCACGTTCTCGGAGGCGACCGGTAACCCGACCGGCATCGCGTTCCCGTCGCGGGTCGGCGTCGCAGGCGGCAACTACGATCAGAACACGAACTCGCGCGGTCTCTCGCCGTTCGTCGGCAACGTCCCGCAGCCGAACTTCGCCGTCAACCTCCCCGCCGCGACCGGCACCGGGCAGGGCGGCGCGCTCGGCTTCTCGCTCGGGTCGGTCGACAACAACTTCAACGTCGGCCTCCGTCTCTCGGCGGCCGAGGCGAGCGGCCTCCTCCGCATCGTGTCGTCGCCCCGCATCCTCACGCTCGACAATCGCGAGGCGCGCATCAACCAGGGGACGCTCATCCCCTTCGCGCAGGTCAGCGCCCAGGGCGTCCAGACGACGTTCCAGGAAGCCAAGCTCCAGCTGCTCGTGAAGCCGCACGTGACCGCCGACGGCTCGGTCGCGATGCACGTGAAGATCAACCGCGACGAGCCCGACTTCAACCAGACCTCTCCGCGTGGCGATCCGACGATCCTGAAGCGCGAGGCGGAGACCGATCTGCTCGTCATGGACGGGCACACCGCGGTCATCGGCGGCATCTTCACCCGCAACACGGGCCGGAACCTGGATCAGATCCCCTTCTTCGGGGACATCCCGATCCTCGGCGTCCTCTTCCAGCGCCGCCGCGCGAGCGACACGCGGAACGAGCTCGTGATCTTCCTCACGCCGCGCATCGTCAACCGCGCCGAAGCGCTCGGACGCTGAGCCAGCCTCCCCGGCGGCCGCTCACCGCTAGGGGGTGTCCCTGAATCCCGGGCTCCGCTCCTTCTCGCCCGTGCCCGTGCCCGTGCCCGTGCTCGTGCCCGTGCCCGAGGGGCGCGATGCTGCCCAGCATCGATCGCGCGGATCGAGCGCGAGCCACGTCCCCGACGGCACCTGACGTCACCAGGGACCTAGGCAGGAACGTCACCCATCTGCATTGTTGCACCGCGCCGGCGACTTCGAGGCCTCCATCGCCGGGCACGGGCACGGGCACGGGCACGGGCACGGGAAGACCGAGCCCGTTCAGGGACACGCCCTAGGTCTAGTTGGACATCGGCCGGCGGGCGCGGACGCTGGTGCCCGTCTCGTCCACCCCGTCGTGGCCGCCGTTACGGCGCGCGCGCCGTGCTGCGCGGGTGGCGCCGGCGGCGGCGAGATCCTTCCGCGTGCGCCGGAGGAGGAGCGCATAGATCCTGAGCATCGCCGACGGCGCGAGCTTGTCGGCGAGCCACACCGCGCGCCAGAAGCCGGGGACCACGATGACGGCCTCGTCGCGCGCGACGGCGTCGAGCGCCTTCGAGGCGAGCGCTTCGGGGCTGATTGGTCGCAGCGCCGACCACATCTTCTTGATCGTCTCCTCGCGGAGGCCGTCGTAGCCCGAGTGCCCGAAGCGCCCGCCGGCGAGGATCGGCGTCCAGACCGCGCCGGGGCAGAGCACGGAGACGCGCACGCCGTGGGTCTCGGCCTCGACGCGGAGCGAGCGGCTCAGGCCGACGACGGCGTGCTTCGTCGCGGTGTAGCTCGTGTTGCCTGGCACCGGGAGGAGGCCGAGCACCGACGCCGTGTTCACGATGTGGCCGCTCCGCTGCGCGATCATCTGGCGGTAGACGGACTGAACCCCGTTGGCGACACCGCGGAGGTTCACGTCGAACACGTCGTCCCAGTCCGCGGGCGCGTAGCCGTCCGCTTCTCCGCCCACGCCGATGCCGGCGTTGTTGAAGAGGAGGTCCACGCGTCCCGAGCGCAGGGCGGTGCGCGCGACGACGGACTCGAACGCAGTGAGGTCTCTGACGTCGAGCTCCTCCGCCCACGCATCGCCCTCCCTCCGCACCTCGTCGGCCACGGCGCGTGCACCTTCGCCGTCGCGGTCACAGACCACCACGCTTGCGCCGCGGCGCGCGAGCTCGATCGCGAGCGCGCGACCGATGCCGGACGCGCCGCCGGTCACGATCGCGATCTTCCCGACGTACGCGAGGGGCTTTCTGCCGAACATGGCGGCGGAGCCTAGCACCGCGTCTCCTGTCGTTCCCTCATTCGGTGCGCGCGCGCCGCCGAGCGGCGGCGGCATAGCGACCCGGGCGGAGGGCCTCGTCACGCCTCCGCGCGACCACGGTCTTCCGGTAGCCGTCCCACTCCGAGGGGCCGAGCTCCGAGAGCTCGCGCACGGCGAAGCTCTTCAACGAACGCTCCTCGTACGTCGACCGCTCGAGGGGCTGCACCTGCACGAGCGGGCGGCCGCGCGAGAACGCGATGGGCCGGTCGGTGGTCGTGATGCGCACGTTCGTGAAGAGCGGCGAAAAAAACCGGTCCGTCTCGAGGATCCCCTCGTAGGGCTCGTAGTGCTGGCTCCGCGCGAGGTTCGCGGGCGGTCTCACGAGGACGCTCCATCCCGGCCGCGTGCGGATCATGAAGCCCGTCCAGATCTGGAGCACGCCCGGCTGCGAGGTCGCCGTCAAGAACGGCGGCGCGAACCCGCGCACGTCCTCGGGCGCGATCGCGTCGAACACGTCGGGGAGACCCGGAAGGTGCTCGGTCTCGAGCGGTGACCACTCCGACCCGCCGTCGTCGGTCCACAGGAGCTCGGTCCCGTCGAACATCGCGTGGAAGTCGATCGGTGCGAAGACGTACCAGCCGAACGCGGACGCGAGGCACACGGGCTCGCAGTACTGGTAGGCCGCCGTCGGCAAAGTGCCTAGCGCGCCGCGGTCGGCGCGCATCGGCTCGAGCGCGCCGGGCGCGATGCGAAAGAGCTCGACGACGGGCCTTGTCTCTTCGCTGTCGTCGGTCTCCGATGCCTCGGGCGCCCGGCTCGCGCCGCCCACGTCAGCCTTGACGAACCATGTGGAGGCGCACGGGGGCCCACCCCCCGCCGTCCCCCATCTCCGTCTTCGGCTTGACGCTCGCGCGGAGGCGGATGAACGGCAAATCCATGCCACCGTCGCCCATCGCCGTCTTCGGCTTCGGCGTGACTCTCAGGCGGACGACCGGCTTCCCCTCGGAAAGCGTGACCTCGGAATCCTCGCGCATCTGTGCTCCTTCCTTTCGGGCGGACGGTCCGCCGCCGTTCCACAATGACGAACCGCGTCGCGCTTGGCAACCAGGCGGCCGCAGATCGGGAGGAGCCTCACGGCTCGTCTCGCACCATCGCCGCGTATCGACGCCGTTGTCGCCGGAGAGCTCGCAGCCCGTGCGCGGGAGGTCAGTGCGTCGAGGCCGTCACGCGCGGAGGACCGCTCTCCGCTTCCGCGCCGTCGACGCGCGAGAGCGCGGCGCACGTGAGGAGGAGGATGAGGAGGGCGACGGCGCCCGTCGCGACGTGCGCGCGCACCTCTCCCGACACCGACGGAGGCAGCATCGCGCTCTGCGCGAGCGGAGCCGAGCGACGGGAGCGTGTCGACAGGCGACCGAGCTCGAAGGTCGGACCCGCGATGGTCGTGACGGTGACCTCGTCGAGGTCGTCGAACGACACCCGGCTCTGGCGCCGCCGGCGCTTCGCCCACGCCGCGTAGGGGCGCTCGGCGTGCTCCGCGTCGTCGAGGATCCGCTGCGCGTCGACCGCCCGCACGACGGTGACGTCGTGGGACTCGGTCGCTCGGAGCTCTAGGACCGGCGTGGACACGACGCGCTCTCCTCCGCGGAAGGACACCCGCAGCTTCTCTAGTCGCGGATACCTCAGGTGCAAGGTTCCGTGCAGACTAAATTCGACGGGGTCCCCTCCCCCCGGCGCGGCGTGTAGAGTTCCGCGGCGATGGGCATCGAACATCGTCTCCACGCGCGTTGCGGAGGTGCATGCCACGGCCACGAGGAAGGAGGAGAAGGCGGGCTCGCGGGCGGACGCCCGTTCGCGTTCTCTTCGAGCCCTCGGCACTTCGAGCGCGACCGGCCGTTCGCCGTCGAGCACATCGCGCTCGATCTCCGCTTGCTCTTCGCGGAGCGGTCGGTCGAGGGGACGGCGACGCTGCGCCTTCGACGCGTCGATCCCGATGCGCGCGCGGTCGAGCTCGACGCGGTGGGCTTCACGCTCCGCGCCGTCACGCTCGACGGCAAGGTGGTCCCGCACGTCTACGACGGGCGCGTGCTCCGCGCGGAGATCCCGGAGAAGGCGGCGGGAGGCGATCTCGCCATCCGTTACCGCGCGACGCCGCGGAGGGGCCTCTACTTCCTCGAGCCGGACGACCTCGTCCCGGCGCGCCCGCGCCAAGCCTGGACCCAGCTGCAGGAGGAGGACGCGCGACACGTCTTCCCGTGCCACGACAAGCCGCACGTCAAGATGACGACCGAGGCCCGCGTCCGGGTGCCGAAGGGGTTCTACGTCCTCTCGAACGGCGATCTCTCGCGCCGTGAGGACGCAGGCGACGAGGAGATCTTCCACTGGGAGATGAGCGACCCGCATCCGAGCTATCTCGTCACCATCGTCGCGGGCGAGTTCGCGGAGCTCCGCGACGAGGTCCGCGTCGACGACGGGAGGAAGGTCCCGCTCACGTACCTCGTGCCGAAGGGCCGCGAGGCGGACGGCGAGCGGACGTTCGGCCGGACGCCGGACATGATCGCGCACTTCTCGGAGCTGACGGGGGTGCCCTACCCGTGGAGCAAGTACGCGCAGGTCGTGGTGAGCGACTTCATCTTCGGCGGGATGGAGAACACGACCGCCACGACGCTCTACGAGCACGTCCTCGTCGACGAGCGCGGGGCGCTCGACATCACGAGCGACGACCTCGTCGCCCACGAGCTCGCTCACCAGTGGTTCGGCGACTACGTGACGTGCCGCGACTGGTCCGAGGCGTGGCTGAACGAGGGCTTCGCGACCTACTTCGAGCACGTCTGGCGGGAGAAGGCGCTCGGCCGTGACGAGTACGAGTGGGGCATCAAGAGCGACCTCCACGCGTACCTCGGCGAGGCGAGAGGGCGTTACCGCCGTCCGATCGTCTGCCAGGACTACGACGCGCCGCTCGATCTCTTCGACCGGCACCTCTACGAGAAGGGCGGTCTCGTCCTCCATGTGCTCCGCACGGAGCTCGGCGACGCGCTCTTCTGGAGCGGCGTCCAGACGTATCTGCGGCGCCATGGGCGCGGCATCGTCGAGACGCGCGATCTCGTCCGCGCGCTCGAGGAGGTGTCGGGGCGGAGCCTCGGACGGCGGGTGGAGGAGCTCGTCCATCGCGCGGGCCACCCCGAGCTCGAGATCGAGATTTCGTGGGGCGACGGCGTCCTCACATGCCACGCGAAGCAGACGCAGCACGCCCAGGACGGCGTCCCGTCCATCTTCGAGGTGCCGCTCGTCCTCGAGATCGCGGAAGGCGAGTCCGCCGGGGGCGTTCGGCGCGAGCGCTTCGTCCTCCGCGCGCGTTCGGACACGTTCGCCATCCCTTGCGTGCGGCGTCCCCGCTTCGTCGTCGTCGACCCCTCGATGAGCATCCTCGGCCAGGTCAGCGTGAAGTCCCCGCCCGACATGTCCCGCAAGCAGCTCGCGGAGGCGAGCACGGCGCGAGGCAGATGGCTCGCCGCGGAGGCGCTCGCGCGCGCGGATGATCCGGTCTCGATCGCGGCGCTCGTCGCGCGCCTCCGGGAGGAGGACGAGTTCTGGGGAGTCCGGGCGGAGTGTGCCGGCGCGCTCGCGCACGCGAAGTCGAGGGAAGGGGAGGCCGCGCTCGTGCAGGCCGCCTCCGTCGCGCACCCGAAGGTGAGGCGCGCCGTCGTGGACGCCCTCGGTCGCTTCCGGACGACGCGCGCGTTCGAGGCGCTGCGGGCGAAGGCGCTCCGCGATCCGAGCTACCTCGTCGAGGCGGAGGCAGCCCGTGCGATCGGCAAGACGCGTCAGAACGGCGCGTTCGACGTGCTCGTCGACGTGATGGACCGACCGTCGTGGGGGGACGTCATCGGCTCGGCCGCGCTCGACGGCCTCGCCGAGCTCCGCGACGACCGAGGCCTCCCGCACCTCTTCGCGCGGACGCGCTACGGGCATCCGTCGCGGGTTCGGCGCGCCGCGGCGCTCGCGATCCCGAAGCTCGCGACGGATCGTCGCGCGCGCGAGCACCTCGAGGAGATGCTCGACGACGCGGAGCCGTACCTTCGCATCGACGTCGTGCGTGCGCTCGCCGACCTCGGCGACGCCCGCGCACGTTCGGCGCTCCGAGCGCGCGCGGAGATCGACCTCGACCCGCGCGTACGCCGGCGCATCCGCGAGGTCGTGCGCGACCTCGGCGGCGAGAAGAAGATCGCCGAGCAGCTCAAGGAGGATGTGGAGAAGTTGTCGACGGCGCACGCCGAGCTCTTGGCGCGGCTCGCGAAGCTCGAGGCGAAGGTCGGCGAGACGACGACGGCGGTCGCGCCGGGAGCGAAGGCCAAGCCCGCGAAGCCCACATCATCACACCGGAAAATTCCAGCGCGTCGTCGTTGAGCCTCCTCACCCTCAACCGGATCGTGGCTGCACCATCGCCCGCCAACCCGCAGGCGCTACGCCGGCGCCGCACCTCGCCGGCCACGCGGAAATCGGCGGGCTCCAGGAGGGGGACCCGGAGCGGATCGTCACGACGACGCTGGAACGGGGCGTGCTGGTCCTCCGCCACGATGGGACGAGCCGTGCGCACCGAAAGGTCGACCGAGCAACCTGGCGGGACCCTCCAGAGGCCCGCGTCGGGGATCACCACCTCGAGCTCCGGCTCGGGCTCCGTTCGCGCGAAGAAGCCGCTCGGCCTCCGCGCGCCCCTCACCCCGTTCGCGCCGACGATGGAGCCGCCGCCCGTCCCGAAGCCCGTCGTGAAGGCGCCGCCGCCCTCGTCGGGTCGCGCGCCGGTCGCGCCCGCGGCCGTGATGAAGCTCGAGGCGGTCCCGCCGCCGCCGGCCGCGATCGCCGCGCTCGCGGACATGCCGCTTCCTCTGCCCGTCACGCCCGTCCCCATGGGCTCTGGCGTCCGGCTCGCGGGCCCCTCGAACGACGCGGTGCCCGACAGCGCGGCGAGGCCGATCGGCACGACCGCTCGCGGTGAGCTCGACACGGTGAACGATGCCCACGACGACGAGCTCCACCCGCCGCTGTCGTTCCAGGTGTATTCGCTCGAGGAGCTCGACCGCCGTCGCCCCGACGCCGACCCCGCGCTCCGCATGTCGCGCGTGATGTTCGGGGCCGCCCCCAAGCCGCCGAGCGTCTGGGCGATCGTCGGCGAGCGCGCGACCACGCTGGTGGAGGCGTCCTCGACGTGGGCCCGGACCTGGGCGCGGACGCCGAAGCAGCGGCCGAGCATCGAGCCGATGCGGATCCCCTTCGAGCTCGCGCGCGAGGCGCTCTTCCTCGCGCTCCGCACCGTCAACTGGCGTCGCGTCTCCTTCTACGGCGGCGCGAGCCTCGCGACCCTCGTAGTCCTCCTCGGCGTCGTCCTCACCGTCGCGGATCTCACCGACGACATGAAGCCGCGGTCGGCGCGGGACCCCGAGGGGCGCTCGACGCTCGCCACGTCCGACGTCGCGACGGTGCGCGCGACGGGGTCGACCACGACGATCGGCACGACGAGCCGGACGAGCGCGCTCACGGCGCCCATCGCGAACGCCGCGGCGAACGCGGCTTCGCTCGCGGCGACCGGCGTGGCGATCGCCGCTCCGGCCGCGACGATCGAGCTCGACGACGCCGCGCCCGTCTCGCCGCCGACGGTGGCTGCGCGGACGACGACGATGAAGGCGCGCCACGCCGCGCCCCTCGGCAACACCGGCGCGCGCGCCAAGACGAAGCTCGGCTACCGCGATCCCAACGAGATCTGGAAGCCCTGACCGACCTGACCGTCGCGTCCTGACCTGCGGACGTGCTAGTCCGCGCGCATGGCTGACGAGTCCTTCCCGATCGAGGTCGAGCAGCGCGGCAACGTGGTCGTCTGGACCATCGACCGCGAGGCTCGGATGAACGCGCTCTCGCGCCCGCTCCTCCGCGCGTTCGGGACGCTGACGCGCGAGGCGGTCACGAACCCCTCCGTCCGCGCGATCATCATCACCGGTCGCGGCGAGAAGGCCTTCTGCGCGGGCGCCGATCTGAAGGAGCGTCAGGGCATGTCGGAGAACGACATCCGGGTGCAGGTCGAGCTGTACCGCTCCGAGCTCGGGCCGCTCGACCGCTCGCCGAAGCCCGTGATCGCCGCCCTCAACGGCGTCGCGTTCGGCGGCGGGCTCGAGCTCGCCCTCGTCTGCGACATGCGGATCGCCGCCGAGCACGCGCTCCTCGCGCTCCCGGAGACGACGCTCGGCATCATCCCCGGGGCGGGCGGCACCCAGCGCCTGCCGCGAATCGTCGGCGAAGCCCGCGCGAAGGAGATGATCCTCCTCGGACGTCGGCTCACGGCGGCGGAGGCGCTGGCGTGGGGGCTCGTGAACCGCGTCGTCGCGAAGGGGCAGGACCTCCTCGCCGAGGCGCTCGCGTTCGTCTCGCCGATCGCGGACGGCGCTCCCCTCGCGCAGGCCGCGGCGCTCGAGGCGATCGATCGCTCGTTCGACACGAGCCTCGAGCTCGGGATGGAGCTCGAGAAGGTCAGCTACGACAAGGTGCTGGTCAGCGAGGATCGCCGCGAGGCGCTCCTCGCCTTCGCGGAGAAGCGGAAGCCCGCCTTCCAGGGCCGGTGAGCGCGCTCGCGGGTACCAGCCTGCGCCCCGGTGACGTCGTCGCCGGCCGCTACCGCCTCGACGCGCTCATCGGGGAGGGGGGCACGGGCATCGTCGTCTCGGCGACGGACCGCGACGGCCGCCGCGTGGCGATCAAGTTCCTGAAGACGGCGCTCGCGAGCGAGGAGATCCGCCTCCGCTTCGCGCGCGAGGCGAGCGCGATCCAGACGATCCGGAGCGAGCACGTCGTCCTCGTGCTCGACGTCGGGCTCCTCGCCCCGGAGCTCTCCGGGCTGCCCTACATGGTCATGGAGTTCCTCGAGGGCAAGGACCTCGCCCGCGTGCTCCACGAGGACGGCCCACTCGGCGTCGAGGACGCTATCGCATGTATGTTGCAGGTGTGTGCGGCGCTCGAGGCCGCGCACGGCCTCGGGATCATCCACCGCGATCTGAAGCCTGCGAACCTCTTCCTCACGCGCGCCGCCGACGGGGGACCCCACGTGAAGGTCGTCGACTTCGGGATCTCGAAGATCACGGACCCGCAGGCGCTCGCGCCGCTCCGCGACTCGACGCCGACCTTCAACGAGGTCACGGCCTCGACGGCCGTCCTCGGCTCGCCGCGGTACATGGCGCCTGAGCAGATCCGGAGCTCGAAGCACGTCGATGCGCGCGCCGACATCTGGTCCGTCGGCGTCGTCCTCTACCAGCTCCTCACCGGGCGCCACGCGTTCGAGGCGGAGTCGCCCGTGCTCTCGTCGGTGAAGGTGCTCACCGCCGAGCCTGAGCCGCTCTCGGCCGTCGCGCCGCACGTGCCGCGCGAGATCGAAGCCGTCGTCGTCGCGTGCCTCGCGAAGGAGCCCGAGGCGCGGCCGGCGTCCGCGCGCGCGCTCTCGGCCGCGCTCCGGCCGTTCGCGTCGGCCAAAGCGCTGGCCTCGCTCGATCGGATCCGCGCCGTGCGGCCGGCGACCTGAGCCTCCTCGGCGCGCGCCGTGCCGCGATGCGTCGCGACACCGAGCTTGCTGCGGCGCCGGCTCCTTCGTAATGCACGGGGTGTGTCCACCGACGCCAAGCTGAAGGAATCCCTCTCTCGCATCGAGAAGGGCGGCGCCCCCAAGTACCACGCGAAGAACGCGGAGGCCGGCAAGCTCTTCGCCCGCGACCGCATCGGGAGGCTCGTCGACGCGGGATCGTTCGTCGAGGACGCGGCGCTCGCCAACAACGTCGACCCGGAGCTCCCGGCCGACGGCGTCGTCACCGGTACGGGCAGGATCGGTGGACGCCGCGTCTGCATCATGGCGAACGACTCGACGGTGAAGGCCGGCTCCTGGGGCCGCCGCACGGTCGAGAAGATCCTCCGCATCCAGGAGACGGCCGCCCGGCTCCGCGCGCCGCTCTTCTATCTCGTCGACTCCGCCGGCGCGCGCATCACCGACCAGATCCAGATGTTCCCCGGCCGTCGCGGCGCGGGGAGGATCTTCTACAACCAGGTCCAGATGAGCGGGCAGATCCCCCAGATCTGCCTCCTCTTCGGGCCGAGCGCGGCGGGCGGCGCGTACATTCCGGCCTTCTGCGACGTCGTCGTGATGGTCGAGGGCAACGCGAGCATGTACCTCGGCTCCCCTCGGATGGCCGAGATGGTCATCGGCGAGAAGGTCACGCTCGAGGAGATGGGCGGCGCGAAGATGCACTGCTCCGTCTCCGGCTGCGGCGACGTCCTCGTGAAGAGCGAGGAGGAGGCGATCGCCTTCGCGCGTCGCTACATCGGCTACATGCCCACGCACGAGGGCGAGCCGCCGCCGCACGCCGATCCGCGCGCGCCGAAGTCGAGCGGGAAGACGATCGAGGAGATCGTCCCCGCCGACGAGAACAAGTTCTTCGACATGATGGCGGTGATCCGCGAGCTCATCGACGAGGACTCGTGGTGCGAGATCAAGCAGCTCTTCGCGAAGGAGATGCTCACCGGCTTCGCGCGGATCGAGGGGCGGGTCGTTGGCATCGTCGCGAACCAGCCGAAGCACCTCGGTGGCGTCCTCTTCGTCGACTCCGCGGACAAGGCGGCGCGCTTCATCTGGCTGTGCGACGCCTTCGACATCCCCCTCCTCTATCTCGCCGACGTGCCCGGCTTCATGATCGGCACGAAGGTCGAGCGCCAGGGGATCATCCGCGCGGGCGCGAAGATGATCGCCGCCGTCAGCGAGGCGACGGTCCCGAAGATCAGCGTCGTCGTCCGGAAGGCGTACGGCGCCGGGCTCTACGCGATGTGCGGGCCTGCGTTCGAGCCGGACGCATGCCTCGCGCTCCCGACCGCCTCGATCGCCGTCATGGGCCCGCAGGCCGCGGTCAACGCGGTGTACTTCAACAAGATCCAGGAGCTGCCGGCGGGGGCGGAGCGGGACGCGTACGTGGCGAAGCTACGAGACGAGTACCGGGCCGACATCGACCTCATGAAGCTCGCGAGCGAGCTCGTCGTCGACGCGGTCATCCCCGGCGAGCAGCTCCGCAGTGAGCTCGCGAAGCGGTTCGCCCTCTACGCGGAGAAGTCGGAGACGCGCCCGCGGAAGAAGCACATCGTCCCGCCGGTGTGACCTCGGGGCCGCGGTCGAGCTCCGATCCTGCGCTCGTTTCGCTTGCTTGATCCCCGCGCGTCGGACACCGTTACGGGGCATGGTCTCCCCCGGGAAGCGACGGCTCGCGCGCGCGAGCGTCCTCGCCCTCTTCGTCACCACTCCCTTCGCGACCGCCTGGGCCGAGTCGCGTCCCCTGGCGCTCAGGGCGGCGTACGAAGCCCCCACGGCCGAGTCGGCCAAGCCGATCGCGTCCAAGGGAGAGACGCGCTTCTCGCGCGCCATCCTCGGTCGCGCGAACGGCCCGGCGCTCCTCCACGCGCTCGGCAGCCGGAAGACGACCGCCGCGCTCGTCTCGCTCCCGCCGGGGACGCCTGCGCAGGCGCTCGGGCTCGAGCCCGTCGTCGAAGGGGTCGCGCGGCTCCGGGGTGAGCCCGCTGCGATCGACGCCTTCGCGCTCGCGCACCCGGGCCTCCGCGTGGAGGTCGCGCCGCCGCTCCACATCCTCTCCGAGCGCATCGGCAGCTGGGTTCGCTCCTCGCGCGTGCGGCTCGAGCGCGGCGTGGACGGCACGGGCGCGTACGTCGGCGTCGCCGACACCGGACTCGACGTCACGCACCCCGACATGCGCGACGCGACCGGCAGGACGCGCGTGGCGTGGCTCCTCGATCTCTCGCTGAAGCCTCTCGGGCTCCATCCGGAGCTCGAGGATCGGTTCGGGATCAAGAACGCGAAGGGCGAGGTCGAGGCAGGCGCGGTGCTCGCTCGGGCGGACATCGACAAGCTCCTCACCCAGCTCACCGCGGGCGGGTGCATCGAGTCGAACGCGAACGTCTGCGTCCCTGTCGACGAGGTCGGCCACGGCACCCACGTGACCGGCATCGCCGCTGCGACGGGCGTACCCGGGGTGGTCGAGCCGGGGATCGCGCCCGGCGCGGGCATCCTCTTCGTCCGCGTGACGCGAGACGCCCGCAGCGGGATCGAGAACGACGACCTCGTCCGCGCCGTCGACTTCATGTTCGATCGCGCGGACGCGGACGGGAAGCCCGCCGCGCTGAACCTCTCGCTCGGGAGCGACTTCGGGCCTCACGATGGCACGCTCCTCTGGGAGCAGACGGTCGCGAAGTTCGTCGGACCCGACAAGCCCGGGCACGCGATCGTGGCGGCGGCGGGCAACTCCGGCTCGATCGTGGAGACCCCCATCCACCAGAGCGTGCGCGTGTCGCCCGGGGTCGTCACCCGCGTCCCCGTCCGCGCCAACGACCGCGACCCGAGCGAGCCGGGGGACTCCGGGCAGGTCCAGATCTGGGTCACGTTCCGTCGAGGCGCGAGCATGAGGGTCGGCCTCGAGGGACCGGACGGAACGTGGATCGAGCCCGTCGGTCCCGGCGTCGAATCGGGCAAGAACACCGCCGACTACAACGCAGGCGTCATCCACGGCACGACGCCGAGCAGCGTGGTGCCGGTCGGCTCGAACGGGGCGATCGTGGTGTGGACGGGCAAGTGGCCCTCCGGCACGTACAACGTCCTCCTCGAGGGCGAGGGGATGGCGGAGCTCTATCTCCAGGGCGTCGGCGACGCTTCGCCGTCCGGCCGCCGTCCGAGCGCGTTCACGAACGGCGTCCGCGAGGGCACGGTGAACCTCCCCGCGACCCACCCATCGATCATCGGCGTCGGGTGCACGACGAACCTCCCTCGCTGGCGCAGCATCGCCGGCTCGACGGTCGCGCTCCGCGTCCCGCTCCTCGACGACCCCGGATCGCTGCCGGCCGCGCGCGTGCGCGACAAGACAGGCGCGGTCTTCCAGCCGGTGCGCGATCTCCTCGACGGGGAGGTCTGCTGGTTCTCGAGCGCGGGCCCCACCGCGACGGGCGTCCAGAAGCCGGAGATCTCCGCGCCGGGCGCGATGGTCCCGTCCTCGATGAGCCGCCGCGCGAAGCCTGGTCAGGCCGTGAGCATCTTCACGACCGAGGGCTGTCCCCAGACCGAGGCCGGGAAGGACGACAACCGCTGTCTCCAGCTCGACGAGTACAACGGGATGGCGCTCGGCACCTCGATGTCGTCGCCCGTCGTGGCCGGCGTCATCGCGCTCCTCTTCCAGCGCGACCCGACGCTCACGCAGGACAAGATCGTCGCGCTCCTCCAGGGAGGCGCCCACCGGTTCCGCGGCGCGGCGCCGTTCGACGACCAGGCTGGGCCGGGCGAGGTGGACGCCTGGGGCTCCCTCGATGCGCTCGAACGGATGAAGGATCCGAAGCTCGCTCTTCCGAGCCGCGCGCAGAGCTGGCTCGTCCTCTCCTCCACCTACGTCCCGGCCGACGGCTCGACGGACACGACCGCGATCGTCGAGCTCCGCACCGAGAGCGGCGAGGAGCGCGCCGATCTCTTCGGCGAGGGGCGGCTCCGCGCGGCGGTGTCGGTCGACGGGCAGCCGGTCGAGCCTGCACCCGCGCTCCAGCGCCGCGGGCCCGGCGTCTGGACGTACACGTGGACCCCGCCGCCCGGCCTCGGCGGATCACGCGCGTCCTTCGGCGCGACCTTCGACGGCGTCCCGATCGTGGACCCGCGGTCCGTTCCGATCGCGACCGACGGGTGGACGGCCCGCTATCCGAACCAGGCGTCAGGGAGCAGCTGCGCCGCCTCTCCCGTCCCGGCGACCTCGGGCGTCGTCGCGGCCGGACTCGGGCTCGCCGGAGTCGGGCTCGCCGTCGGCCGTCGCCGTCGCCCGCGTCACTCCGCCGCGAGGCTCAGCAGAAAGCCGTGGGGCTCCCAGACCTCGTCGTCGGGGTCGAAGGGATAGGCCGGATCCCCGGCGTTCATCCCGACGAGGAGGAGGCGATCGACCCCCGCGAGCTCGACGATCGTCATCTGCGCCTCGGTCGCGCGCTCGCGGGTCGGGACGACGATGCGACCGATCTCGCGCCCGGCCGCGTCCATTTTCACGACAGCCCAGCGGAAGAGCGCGTGCTCCTCCCACGCTGCCTCGAGCCGGAGGCGCGCGGCCGGCCCCGCGCCCGCCGTGCGCACGACGACGTAGCTCGCCCCCGTCGGCGCGACCGGCGTTCGGGGGGCGATGCGTCTCGCCTGGCTCGGCCAGGGGAGGTCCCAGTCCGGCTGGAGGACTGCAGCGTCGCCGAGGACGCGGAGCTCTGGCTGGTGCTCGCCGTCGTCCGACGCGCCGACGAAGGCGCGCGCGATCGCGACGTCGAGGAGCGCATCCGCGACGGCCCTGCCCGTCGCGACGGGCCCCTTGAAGAGCGCCGCGAGGACGTCGAAGGCGTCGGGCTCGTTCGAGAGCCTCTGGCGGGCCGGGTCGCGCTTCGTCGGCGCGAGCATCCACGTCGCACGGACGATGTCCCCGGGGTTCCGTCCGTGCTTCCAGTCGAGCCGAGACCACGCGAGCGCGGCGCCGTCGGCGAAGAGCCGGCTCGTCGTGTCCCCGGGCCGCGCGCCCGCGTCGTCTGCGGACGGGGAGAGCTCTCCGACGCGCACGTCGGCGATCGCCCGATCCGGCCGCGCCTGGAACGCCTCCACCTCGGGACCCGAGAGCGCGAGGCCACACGGGAACGCGAGCCCGGAGAGATAGGCGACCTGGCCGCGCGCGACGCCCTCCGTCGCAGCCGGCGTGACGCGGAAGAGGGATGCGCGCGCGAGCGCACGGAACGCGGCGACGTCCAGCGCGCAGCCGGGCAGGTGCCGCACGTCGAGCGACGCCTCCGCGAAGGCACGGTCGAACGACGCTCGCGCGTCACGTTCGATGGGCCGCGTCTCCCACCCGCCTGGGACGTCGCGCTCGAGCACCACGTCGAACTTTCCCCGCTCGACGCCCACGTCGGGCGGAGGGATGCGGAGCGCGCCGGTGAGGACGTCCCAGGCGCGCTCGAGCGACGCGAGCGCAGCGAGGGAGGCGGCGCCCGCCGACACGGGGGCGTGGACGCAGAGCGGAATCCTCCGGGAGCACGCCCTCGTGTCGGTCTGGGATACATGCGTCTCGGCGAGCGTGCTCCACGGCCCGGACGGCGCGCCCGACGAGGCGCCAGCATCCGCAGTCTCGTCCGCGCGGGCGGGCCTCTCGTCCAGGCCGAGGGCGAGGGCCGCGACGAGGAGGCCCGTCGCCCAGGATTTCCCTCTTCCGAGGCTCACGGCCTCCATCGTAAGCGGATCCTCGGCTTCGGGAAGTCGTGTATAACCGACGGGACGAGGAGCCATGGCTGGACCCGCCTTCGACCCCAACGGTGCCGTTCGCTTCGACCTGAAGGGCGGCGCTGCCACCGACGCGCGCGGGGCGCGCCTCGTCGTGCTCCCCTCCGCCGCGGTCGACGCCCTCGAGCGAGCGCATCCCGAGGCGGTGGCGGCGCTGGGTCACGAGGCCGGCAAGGCGTGCGGCGCGAGGCTCGCGGCTCGCCTCGGCGGCGATACGGGCGTGCGCGCCGCGCAGCTCGAGGTCGTCGTCTCGCATCTCGCCGGGGAGCTCGCCGTCGCGGGGCTCGGCGCCGTGCATCTCGAGCGTTGGGGGCGCGCGATGGTCCTCGTCCTCGCGAACTCCAGCATCACGAGCGAGCGGTTCTGCGGAGCGATCCTCGCGGGCGCGCTCGGCGCTGCGACCGGCCGTGAGGTCGCGACGGCGGCGATCGGCAAGGACGGGCGCGGGACGCGCTTCTTCGTCGGTACCCGCGCCACGACCGATCGCCTCCGCGAGATGATCCAGTCGGGAACCCCCTTCGCGCAGGCGCTGGCGTCGTTGCAAGGAGATCGCTCGTGAGCGCGGAGGAGAGGATCCAGAAGCTCGAGGAGCTCCTCGCACGCGTGAAGGTGCGCGCGGCGGAGCCTCGGAAGGAGAGCGCGGTCTTCGCGGCGGCGGGATCACAGGAGCCGGTCGGCAGCGCGCCTCTTACCTCCGTTCCCCCGACGAACGCGTTCACGGCGGAGGAGGAGGCCGCGCTCGCCGACGAGTACGGCGACGTCGAGGTCTCCTCCGAAGTCGTGGAGATCGACGTCGACGTCGACGTCGACGAGTCGACGATGGAAGACGAGCTCGCCGCTGCGGCCGCGAGCCCCCCCGCGGCCGAGCTCGAGGTCGTCGAGGAGGACGAGGACACCTCCGAGCAGACGCCTCCGCCCCGCCCTGCGAACGAGGTCGAAGAGCCTGCGCCGTCGTCGTCGCCGCGCCCGATCCACGAGGCTCGCGAGCCCGAGGACGTCCCCCGCCACACGCCGCCGCCGGAGTCGGGCAAGCAGGTCGCGGCGTCGACGCCTCCGCAGCGTGACGCGAGCGCGTTTCCGCCCCCGCCTGCCCGAACGCCGAGTCTCCCGCCGGACGTGCCGATGAGCGAGCCGCCGCCCTCGCTCGAGGGCCACACGCTCATCGGGGGCTGGCGTGAGCCAGGCCTCGGTCCGGTCGCCGGCTCGGGGACGAGCCCGCTGGGGGTCCGCGTCCCCGCAGCGCCCAACGCGCCGCCGTCCGGCGGCGCTGCGGCAGAGAAACCCGCAGGCTCTGGCGCGCAGCCGTTCGTCGGGGCGTCGCCAGGCGCGAGCGGTGACTTCGCCGGCCCCAAGCCTGCCCGTTCGCCCACGTTCGTTCCTCCGCAGTCGCCGCCGGCAGAGGGGCCAGAGGTCACGCGTCCCGAGCTCTCGGAGAGCATCGGACGTGCGGGGGCGCGCGTCGCGTCGTTCGAAGGTCAGGCGCCGTCGTTCGCTCCGTCCACGTTCGGGGAGCTCCTCGACGCCTCGCTCCAGCTCTGATTCGCCCTCGGATCAGAGCCAGGTGACGTCGGTGCCGCGGAGCCATGTGCGCTGCCGTCGGACGAAGACGCGTGTAGACTGCACGATCGCGTCGCGGAGCTCGCCTCCGGAAAGCTTCCCGTCGACGTGGTCCCGGACCTCGGCGTAGCCGACGGAGCTCATCGGACGCGCCTCGCGATAGCCGCGGGCGAGGAGCGACTCCACCTCCTCGACGAAGCCGCCGCGGAGCCATCCCTCCACCCTCGCCCCGATGCGGGCTGCGAGCTCCTCACCGCTCACGTCGCGCCCGACGAGGAGCGCCTCGTGACGCCTCCCCCGGAAGCCGTGCTCCCTCTGCCATGTCGACATCGGCTTTCCGGAGAGCTCGAAGACCTCGAGCGCCCGGCTCACCCGGACGACGTCGTTCGGGTGGAGCCGCGCCGCCGACGGCGGATCGACCTGCCCGAGCGCTGCGTGGAGCGCTTCGCGGCCCGACTCCGCCACGATCGCGCGGTGGCGTGCGCGGAGCGAGTCGTCGGCTGGCGGCGCGGGCGCCAGCCCGTGGACGAGGGCGCGGATCCAGAAGAAGGTGCCGCCGCAGACGATCGCGGTCTTGCCTCGCGCGCGGATGTCCCCGATCGCCTCCTCCGCGAGGCGCGCATAGGACGCCGCGTCCACGGCCTCCAGGGGGTCGTGCGTGTCGACGAGGTGGTGTGGGGCCCGCGTCCGCTCCTCCGCCGTGGCCTTTCCGGAGCCGATGTCGAACCCGCGGTAGATCTGGACGCTGTCCGCCGAGACGATCTCGCCGTCGACTCGCTCTGCGAGGGCGATCGCGAGGTCCGTCTTCCCGGACGCCGTCGGCCCGACGATGCAGACGAGGCGCGCGGGATCCGCGCGGGCGAGCGCGACGAGTCGGTCGAGGCCGGGATCACCTCCCGACACGGCGCTCGAGCTCCGAGAAGGCGAGGCGCATGATCAGAGGCCGCCCGTGGGGGCAGTGACCTGCGAAATCGACGCGATCGAGCGCGCGGAGGAGGGCCTCCGCCTCCTCTCGCCCGAGCGCATCTCCCGCGCGCACCGAGCCGTGGCACGCCATCGTCGCGAGGACGAGGTCGACCGCGCCCTTGAAGGGCCTCCCCGCGGTACGAGAGAGCTCGGCGGCGAGGTCGCGCACGATGCGCGACGGATCCTGCCGGAGGAGCAGATCGGGCACGCCGTGGACGGCGACCGACGCGTCCGAGATCGCGCGAACCTCGACCCCGAGGCGGCCGATCTCCTCGGCGTGTTCCTCGAGGAGGACGACCTCGGATGCCGAGAGCTCCACGATCGCGGGCACCAGGAGCCGCTGCATGCCGACGCCGCGCTCGGCGTGGGCGAGGCGGAGTCGATCGAAGGTGACGCGCTCGGCGGCGGCGTGCTGATCGAGGACGTAGAGGCCGTCCGTGCCCTCGCAGACGAGGTAGGTCCCCTTGATCTGCCCGACGAACCGGAGCGAGCCGTAGAGGCCCTCCGTCGCGAAGAGCGCGAGGTCCGGGGCAGGGGCGCCGGGCGTCGCGAAGAGGCTCGCGGCGCCGAAGAGGCCGGGATGCGCTTCGCTCCTCGAAGGCGGTTCGCGCTCGGCTCCGGGCGCGAAGGGCGCGCCACCCGACGTCGCCAGAGCGCCGGCGGAGAGCGCATTCCTCAGGTGCCCTGCATACGGATTCGCGCCGAGCGCGGGGAGCCCGAACGCTCGCGCGAGCCCCGCATGGAGCTCGCGGGTGATCGCGTCGAACACGGCGCGTCCGTCGGCGAACCGGACCTCCGCCTTCTGCGGGTGCACGTTCACGTCCACGACGCCGGGCGGCACGTCGAGCCACACCACGCCGACCGGGTAGCGCCCTCCTTCGAGCACCGAGCCGTACGCTTGCGCGACCGCGCGCGCGAGGAAGCGGTCCTTGACCGGTCGCCCGTTCACGAGGATCGACAACCCCGTCGCTCCGGCGCGTGCGCGCTCCGGCGGCGCGAGCATCGCCTCGATCACGATGTCACCCCGGCTCGCGCGGCACGAGACGAGGCCCTCGCTGGAGACGGCGCCGGCCGCCCGCTCCGCTCGGGAGCCTGTCCGCAGGTACTCCCGGACCACGCGTCCGTCCCGCGTGAGCACGAACGTCACGTCGGGACGCGCCAGCGCGGCGCCGAGCACGACGTCCCCTACGTGCGCGCTCTCGGTGCCGGTGGCCTTCAGGAACTTGCGCCGCGCGGGCACGTTGTAGAAGAGGTCGCGGACCTCGATCGTCGTCCCGACCGCGCCTCCCGCCGGCTCCGTCCGGGCGGCGCCGCCGCCGTCGACGAAGACGGAGATCCCCTCCGCGCTCCCACGCGCGCGGGTCCGGAGCAGCAACCTGGAGACCGACGCGATGCTCGGCAGGGCCTCGCCGCGGAAGCCGAACGTCCCGAGGGCGAGGAGATCGTCGATGCGCGCGATCTTGCTCGTCGCGTGACGCTCCAGCGCGAGCAAGGCGTCTTCGGGGGGCATGCCGTCTCCGTCGTCGGAGACCCGGACCAGCGTGGTGCCGCCGTTGTCGACGTCGACGGTGACGCGTGTGGCGTTCGCGTCGAGCGCGTTCTCGACGAGCTCCTTGACGATGCTCGACGGCCGCTCGACGACCTCGCCTGCCGCGATCTGGTTCGCCAGGTCGTCCGGGAGCCGCCGGATCCGCCCCATCAACTCTCCGGGGACGAAGGTGCCGGCGCCGCGTCGAAGTACGGCCGCGAGCGCTTCCGCGTGAGGGCGAGGACGACGAGCGCGGACGACAGCGTTCGGAACGCCAGCCCGAGCGGCGCCTCGAGACGCATCTTGAAGTCCTCGATCTTGTCGGCGCGCGCGCGCCACTCCGGGGGAAACGCCTGCTCCTGGAGCGCGACGCGGCACGCGTGCTCCCACGTGCGCTCCGCGGCGCGGACGTCGCGCGTGAGGAAGTACGTCGCGACGGCGACCACGGCTTGCACCGAGACGACCTGGACGAGGAGGCCGCGCGATCCGCGACGGCCGCCGAGCCCTCGCGATGCGAGCGCGAGGAGCGCGGCGCCGAGGACGAAGGTGGCGCTCGCGAGGGGGACCGTGCGGTTCCGGGTCGCGCCGTAGACGTCGAGCAGATCGACGTAAGCCGTCTCCGCCTTCACCCGCGCCGCCTCGTCCTCGATCGTCCCGTGGATGCGCGCCGCCGCCTGCGAGCTCTCCGAGCGGTACATGTCGAGGCGGGCGCATCCGTCCCACCAGCTCGAGGTGCCGAGGACCATCGCGACCAAGAGCGCGAGCACGAGCCAGCGCGGTCGGCGCTGCGATGCGTCCGCCGGCGGGACGACGCTCGCGCGCTCGCTCCCGTCGTCCTCTTCGACCTCCGGAGGACGCGATGACATGGCGTCGGGATAGCACGGTCGCCCTGGTGCCGCACGCGTACCTCACGCCCGCGGTTTCGTGTTATGCGGGGCCCTGGTGAGCGATTCTCGGGGGTTTCCGACGATGGGATCGATGACGTCACGCGTGCTCGCGGTCTGTGCCCTGGTGGGCCCTCCGCTCCTCGTCTCCGGTGCGGCAGGAGCGCAGCCCACGAAGGCGGCCCCGAAGAAGCCCGAAGCGCCTGCGGCGAAGGTCGACGTCGCGCCCCTCGTGAAGAAGCTCGAGTCGGGAGCCCCCGATCAGGTCCGCGAGGCGCTCGACGAGCTTCGCATCGCCGGCCCGGCCGGGGCGGGCGCGGCCGCCGCCGTCGGCAAGGTCCTCGCGCGGGGCCTCTCCCTCCCGCTGACGAAGAGCGCGATCGAGACGCTCGCTGACCTCGAGTCCGAGGCGGGCAGCCCCGCCCTCGCGCAGTACACGACGCACCGCAACCTCGAGCTCCGTCGCGCTGCCGTGAAGGCGCTCGGCCGGACGAAGGGGGCGGCGGCGACGGCGGCGCTCGCGCGCGCGCTCTCGGACGCGGACCCGATGGTCCGCGGGAACGCGGCGAGCGGTCTCGGGGCGCTCAAGGCGAAGGACGCGGTGCCCGACCTCTTCGTGGCCCTCGACCACCGCGTCAACGAGGCGGCGGCGGCGATCGGCCAGCTCTGCAACCCCGAGCAGTGCGAGCGCCTCGCTTCGAAGGTCGGCTCTCTCCCGTTCGACGTCGTGACGAGCGGCCTCGAGCCCGTGCTCTTCCGTCCCACCGAAGCCGTCTCCGACGAGCTGAAGATCAAGGTCGTCGGTCGCCTCCGCGAGCTCGGTACGCTCGAGTCCAACAAGTTCCTTCGCGACGTGCAGAAGCGCTGGCCTTCCGGCTCGTCGCCGCGCGTGAGGCAAGCCATCGACCAGGCCGTCATGGCGACGGCGGGAGGCAAGTGATGAGCATCCGCCGGACCCTCGGGCTCCTCTCGCTCGCGCTCCTCGCGGCGTGCGGGAGCGATCCCTCGAAGCCGAAGACGTTCTCCACGGACTGGCTCGACGACGGCGGCAAGAGCATCGCCGGTGTCTACCAGCGGCTCCGCAACGCCACGCCCGCAGGGAGCTCGGACGTCGCCGTCGCCGTCGCCGGCAACGGCGACAAGGTCGTCGGGGTCCCCCTCGCGGGCGGCGCGCCCTGGACGTTCCCGCACGCGGTGGACGCTCGACCCGTCGTCGCCGGTGGCGTCGTCGTCGTGTCCGGTGGGAACGAGGTCGTCGCCCTCGACGCGGTCTCCGGCAAGCGCCTCTGGGCGCGGCCGACCGGCGGCATGCCCTTCCTGGGCGCGGGCGACGACGGCCGTGTCACGGCCCTCACGTTCTCGCGCGCGGGGTCGAGCACCGTGCTCGTCGTCGATCGCGGCGGCCAGGTGAAGCAGCAGATCGAGACGGCGAGCCCGGTCGGGGTCCCGGCCGTCCTCGGCGGCGTCGTCTTCGTCCCCTGGGCGAACCAGTACGTGAGCGCGCTCGACTCGGGCACTGGCGAGGAGCTCGGCCGGGCGGTCCTCCGCGACAAGGTCACCCACGCGACGATGATCGGCCAGAGCCTCTACTTCGGCGAGGTCACGTTCGTGCGCTTCGACGAGCGGATCCCGGCGGCGTCGAGCGGGGGCGCGAGTCGGGTGACGATCCCCTCGCGCGAGCTCCCTGGGACCCCGCGTCTCCGGCCGCCCGGCACCGAGAAGGTGCCCGCCGTCGCGAACGCGCGCGACCAGGATCGCCTCTTCGCCCGTCCCGTGCCCGCGGAGCGCGCGGGCGTGTCGATCGACTCGGGCCGCTTCTACGCGAGCTACTTCCAGCTCGTGATGGGCTTCGACGCCGCGCGGGGGAACCTGACGTGGGTTCACACGCATCCGACCGAGCTGCTCGGCGGGGCGGCGATCATGGGCGGTGTCGCGATCTGCGACGAGACCGGCAAGGTCCAGGTCCTCGACGCGCGTGACGGGAGTGTCACCTCCGAGGTGAGCTTCGGCGAGCCCATCAAGAGCTGCGTCGTCCACGCGGACACCTTTCGTGCGAAGGCGTCCGCCGGCGGCGGCAAGGCCCTCGCGGCGCAGATCCAGGAGGCGCTCGCGACGAAGGAGGCGACGCTCGCGACGGCGCAGCGACTCCTCCTCCGCGAGCTCGCCACGCAGACGGATGCGGGCGCGACGAAGACCCTGATCGACGTCGCGTCCGACCCGCGCGCCGCTCCCGTGCTCGTCGCCGACGCCCGCAAGGCGATCGCGACGCGGCGGAACGGAGCGAGCCACATGATCGCGGCGCTGGGCCGTCACTACGATTTCTTGAAGGACGTGCTCGCGTCCCCGCCAGTCGGCCCGATCGCCGACGCCCTCGCCGCGATGAAGGAGAGCACGGCGGCGCCGCTCCTCGCCTCGTACCTCGCCGATCCGGCCATCACCGACGACGACGTGAAGCGCGCGTCGGCGGCCCTCGTGGTGCTCGGGACGAAGGACGAGCTCCCCGCCTTGAAGCAGTTCTTCGCGGTCTACCGGGGGACGGCGGAGAACGAGGAGATCGTCTCTGCCGTGACGAGCGCGGCCGCTGCGATCCTCCGGCTCGATCCGAAGGAGGGGCGCGTCCTCCTCGAGGGGGCCGCCAAGGATCCGAACACGGTAGAGGCCGCCCGCGGGCGCCTCGAGGCGGTGCTCGCCTCCCCGAAGTGAGTCACGCGTCGACGCTGCGCTCGGCTCTACGCTTCGCGACCGCCCTGGCCTCGTCCTCCGGCGGGACGCCGTCGTGGAGCTTCAGCACGTCCCACCGTGCGTACAAGCAGCACTCGGTGCCCATCGGGAACTCGCGGCACGGGTGAGGGCGGATCGCGTAGATCCCGCACTTGTTGTCGCGCTTCAGGTGCCGGCACTTCTTGTTGTCGAGCAGCGTGAGGAGGACCCGGCCGTCCTTGTGGCGCTTCGCGAACGGCGCCTTCGTGAGATCGGCGCGACCGCCCTCCCGGAAGCGTGCGAGGTCCTCGTCCTGGAGGATGACCTCGTTGTCCTGGCAGCAGGCCGCGCACTTCGTGCAGTCGAAGGCGATCTTCCGGGTCGGCCCCGGGTGCATCGAGTCGCGCTCGGCGCGCCGCTTCACGATCCAGAGGCAGTCGCGTGGCACGAGCGTCGACGCGAGCCCCTTGAAGGTGCCCTTCGTGTGCGTGTGCCAGCGCCACTTGCCGAGGTCGTAGATGGCCCACGCGCCGAAGTCGTCCGGGTTGTCCTCCGCAGGCTTCGGGAAGACGAGGACGGCGCGCTTGTCGGTCTCCCAGATCACGGCGTGGCCGCCGGCGCGGACGTGCGCGGCGGCCTCCTTGACGTACTTGGGCTTGAAGCTTCGGACGATCGGGCGGTGGACGGGAGTGACGGTCATCTTCGAGGCACGCTTCTACCGAGTCGCGCGCGAGAAGGGAAGCGGCGGCCGTTGACGAGCGACGCCGTGGTCACCAGCATGGAGGCATGCGCGCGATCGTGATCACGAGGCCCGGCGGCCCCGAGGTGCTCGAGCTCCGTGAGGTCGACGATCCCGTCCCGGGACTCGGGCAAGCTCGCGTCCGCATCCGCGCGTGCGCCGTGAACCGCGCCGACGTCCTCCAGCGCCTCGGCGGCTACCCCGCTCCCGCCGACGCGCCCGCTCGAGACATCCCGGGTCTCGAGATCGCGGGCGAGATCGACGCGATCGGACCGGGCACGACCGACGTGAAGGTCGGCGACCGCGTCCACGCGATCGTGAGCGGCGGCGCCTACGCCGAAGCCGTCGTCGTGCACGCGAGGACGCTCTCGCCGATGCCGGACGGGCTCTCGTTCACGGAGGCAGCGTCCCTCCCCGAAGCCTTCGTCACCGCCTACGACGCGATGGTCTCGCAGGCGGGCCTCACCGCCGGCGAGACCGCGCTCGTGCATGCCGCCGGCAGCGGCGTCGGCACGGCCGCCGTCCAGATCGCGCGGGCGATCGGCGCGCGCGCGATCGGCACCGCCCGCACCGCGGCCAAGCTCGGGAGGGCGCGATCCCTCGGACTCGCGGAGGCCGACGGGATCGTGCCGGAGGGAGAGCCCCCGCGCTTCGCCGATCGCGTTCGCGCGCGGGCGGGGGGACGCGGCGTCGACGTGGTCCTCGAGCTCGTCGGAGGCGACTACGTGCCCGAGAGCCTCGCCGCCCTCGCGCCGAGCGGGCGTCTCGTCCTCGTCGGGCTCCTCGCCGGCAGCCGCGCGGACGTCGACCTCGGGCTCGTCCTCCGGAAGCGCCTCCGCCTCTTCGGCACCGTGCTCCGGGCGCGCCCGCTCGAGGAGAAGATCGAGGCCGCGCGACTCCTCACGCGCCTCGGACCGCTCTTCGCGTCGAGGGCGCTCGTGCCGGTCATCGACCGCGTGCTCCCGCTCGTCGACGCGGCCGAGGCGCATCGTCTCGTGGCGGACGGCGTGACCTTCGGCAAGGTCGTCCTCGAGGTCTCCTAGACCCTCAGTGCTCGCGCGCGTGTGCGAGGCACAGATCGCGCGGCTTGCCCCCGCACTTCTCACAAGAGCACACGCGGATGTCGGCGCCGTCGTCCTGCCGCGCGCCGCAGATCGCGCAGAGTCGCCCCGTCTGCTTGGAGGTCTTCGCCTCGGCGACGCGCTTCCTCGCCTGCTTCGCCGCGAGCGAGCGCCCGCCCACGAGCTCGAGGAGGTACCCGCTGAAGAAGAGGAGGTAGTTGCCGAGCGAGAAGAGGATCCCGATGCGCGCCCCGGCGTCGCCCTGCATGAACTGCCACCCGATGAAGACCATCGCGACGCCAGCGAGGTATTTCATCTTGATCGGGATCGGCAAGAACATGATCTGGATCTCGACGTTCGGCCCGAGCGTCGCCAGCGCGAGGAACATCGACTCGTGGAGGAAGTAGTTCGTCTGCGGCCGCCCGCTGATGAACGCGGCGGCGATGCAGCCGAGCACTCCGACGAGATAGAAGACGTTCAGCTTGAACGCGCCCCAGCTCGCCTCGAGCCCGCCGAGGACCCAGTAGGCGAACATGAGCGTGAAGATCGCGAAGAAGGGGGAGCCCTCCGGCGGGTAGAAGACGAAGCTCAGGAGACGCCACGGCTCGCGCGGGACGAGCTCCGGGACGAGGAGGAGCTTCGCCGCCCACGCGGGCTGCATCATCCTCATCAAGAAGACGACGCCCATGCCCGCCACGAGCACGGAGCCGAGGCGCTCGATCGCGAGACGTCCGAAGGTGCGCTCGAGCTTCGAGAGGACGGCGTCCATGCGCGCACCTTAGCAAAGGCCGCGTGCGGGCGGGGCCTCCGTCAGTTGTTGGGGCTACCGCAGGCGAGCCAGGTCTCGATCTTCGCGAGGTCGGCGTCGGAGACCTGGCCCGAGAGGTAGGGCATCTTCGTCCCGCACGTACCCGTTGCCTGCATATTGCACAGAAGGCTGCTCTGGGCCTTGTCGGTCGAGCACGGGTTGATGTACGGCGTCGCGCCGACCTGGAAGGCGGCGAACTCGGCCCACGTGAGCGGGCCGTCGGAAGGCTCGATGCGCGGCTTGTACTTCGGCGCCGCGCCTCCGTGACAGTCGGAGCTCGCGGCGCAGTTGTTCGTCCCCAGGATGGCGAGCACGTCCGTCTTGAAGCTCACGGCGCAGGCTCCGGCGTCGACCGGGGCGCCGCCGTTCGCGACGCAGACGATCTTCGTCGGCGTGCCGCCGGCGACGGCGACGCCGCCCTCTCCGCTCACGAAGTCGATCGTGCCGCCGGGCACCTTCTTCCCCTCGAGCGCGTTCGGCGGTCCGTAGAGGGGATCGTCGAGGCCCTTCTGGTAGTCGGTGATGCACGCGGCGACCGAGCCGACGAGGGCGGCACCGCCGAGCAAGCAGACCGTGAGGGCGCGGCCGATGCGCATCACCATGTGCCTGATCTTGAACTCCGGACGCGGAGAGCTCAAGGCCGGCGTCGTCTCTCCCGTCGCGTCGCCCTCGTGCGAGCGGGGTGAAATTTTCTGCAAGGGGTGAGGCCGGGCCGAGGTTCACGCGACGGATCGCGAGCGATCCACCTTCTTTCCTTCAACTTTGTCGCTGGAGGGTGTCGCGCGCGTCGCTATACTTTCGAGGAGTGGAGGTCGTCACGATGGTGCGTCGCTCGAACGTGGTCCTGATGCTCGTCGGCTTGCTCGCACTGGCCTCGGCCGCGTGTACCAAGGTCGCTCCCTACGAGCGCGGGATGCTCGCTCACCCGACGATGACCGCCGACGAGATCGCGATCGGCCTCGACGGTCACGTGCGTGCCGTCTCGGAAGGCGCTGCGGGCGGCCTCGGCGGCGGCGGCGGCGGCTGCGGCTGCAACTGAACGCGGCCGCACCGCGAAGACGACGAACAGAAAAGCGCGCGCATCGGGTTGAAGTTCGATACCGTGTTCGCGTGCTCACGCGCCTGACCGAGCGCGCACGTCGTCTCGCCTTCTCCTGCTGCGTCGTCGCGACCTTCGCGCTCGCCACCTTCGCACCGCGCCTCGCGCGTGCTGCCGGCGAGGACGCTGCGGTGCGCGAGGCCGTGCAGCAGATCATGACCGAGGACTACCCGGGTAGCCTCGGCCCCGCGAAGAAGAAGCTGGAGGCAGAGCTCGCGCGCTGCGCTCGCAAGACGTGCAGCGCCGCGGTGAAGAGCGAGGTCCACGTCGCGCTCGGCATGGTCGCGTCGCAGCTCGGGCAGGCCGAGGAGGCGAAGGGCGCCTTCAAGACGGCGATCGCCCTCGATCCGAGCGCGAAGCTCCCGTCGTCCGGCGTCACCCCTACCATGCGCGCCCAGTTCGACGACGTGGCGAAGCCCACCGGAGGAGGCGAGGGCGCCGGCGGAGGCGCCGCCGAGGAGGAGACGCCGGCGGGCGGGCTCCCGGCCGCGATCAAGCTGATCAAGGAGGCGCTCGCGGCCGATCAGGAGGGACGCCTCGAGGAGTGCATCGAGAAGGACAAGGGCGCCCTCAAGATCGAGGAGATGCCCCGGACGCGCCTCCATCTCGCCTCCTGCGAGAGCCGCGCGGGCAAGCTCGTCGATGCGCTGAAGAACGCGCAGAAGGCCCTCGAGGTCGGCATCCAGAAGAAGGACGCCGGCGTCATGAAGGTCGCCCGCACGCGCGTGAAGGAGCTGCTCGACAGAATCCCCCACGTCACCTTCGTGCCGCCGCCGAGCGTGCCGGACCTCCAGGTTCGCTTCGACGATCGTCCCGTCCCGACGGATGCGCTCACGAAGAAGTTCTCCGTCGACCCGGGCAAGCACACCGTCGTCGCCGAGGGCACCGTCAACGGCTTCCCCGCGGACTTCCGCGAGGAGTACGACGTCAAGGAGAAGGAGACCGTCGTCGTCCGCATCACGCTGCGCGCCGCGGCGAACGACTTCATCACGCCGGGGCAGATCAAGTGCATGCTCGCGGCGAAGAGCCAGGAGGAGGTCGAGAAGTGCCTCCCGCAGAACCGGAAGAGCCTCGTCATCCGCGTCGCGGGCGACATGTCCGGCTACACGGACTCGAACTCCGTCGGCGTCTACACGCCGGCGATGAACGCCGCGATCGTGTCCCCCACGTCGGGCTGGAACGTCGGCGGCAACTTCCTCGTCGACGCCGTGAGCGCCGCCTCGCCCGACATCGTCGCCTCTGCGTCGCCCCCGTTTCGCGAGTACCGCTACGGCGGCGGCATCACCGGCGGCTACAAGCCCGGCCTCTACGGCGCGCAGGCGACGGCGAGCATGTCGTCGTCCCCGGACTACGTCTCCTACACGGGCGGCGTGCGGCTCACGGCTGACCTCAACGAGAAGCTCATCACGCCGAGCCTCGGGTACACGTTCAGCACGGACCGCATCGGGCGCGGCCCGAACAACTGGCAGAGCGACTTCAACCCGCTGAAGGGACGGCTCACCACGCACGAGGTCGAGGCGGGGATCACGTTCGTGCTCTCGCCGACCTCGGTGCTCCTCATCGGCGGCACGATGTCCTTCGAGCGCGGGGATCAGTCGCAGCCCTACCGCTACGTGGCGATGTTCGACCCCGATCTCGTCGCTCCGTTCGTGCCGAGGGGCGCGACCGTGGGCCTCGTCAACGAGGCGCGCCTGCCGGTGAAGCCGCTCGAGCAGCTCCCCACGGAGCGCGACCGATTCGCCGTGGGCGCTCGCTTCAACAAACGTCTCGGCAACGCCACGCTCCGTATCGAGCAGCGCTTCTACTACGATACGTGGTCCTTGAAAGGGACGTCGACCGACTCCAGGTACATGGTCGATCTGTCCCGCCGCTTGCGGGTCTGGCCGCACCTCCGCGTCCACGCCCAGAGCGGCACGAACTTCTACCAGCTCGCGTACTCCGCAGCGCTCTCTCCCCAGGCCGGCGTGATCATCCCGACGTACCGCACGGGCGACCGCGAGCTCTCGCCGCTCATCACGGCGACGGCGGGCGGCGGCCTGCGCCTCGGTCTCGGCAACCCCGAGGGCGAGGTGAGGTACGGCATCACCTTCGTCGGCGACCTCATGTACACGCGCTACCTGAAGGCGCTGTACGTCTCGGCGAGGACCGCGGTGTACGGCTCGTTCGGCTTCGACGTGGAGTTCTGAGATGTATGACGGAACCTCGACGAGGAAGAGCTCGCGGAAGGTGGCCCTCTACGGCTCGTTCGTCGCGATGCTGCTCGCGTCGTTCGGCAGCTCGTGCAACCTCGACCCCGTGAACCGCGCGGCAGTGAACGCGCTCGGGCCCGAGCGGGACGACCTCTACCTCCCGGAGTCCGAGTTCCATCGCCCGGGCGAGCCCTGCGTCACCTGCCACTCGAGCGCGGGGCCCGCCGACAGCGAGTTCATCCTGGGAGGCACCGTCTTCTGGGGGCCGAAGAACTACGACCGCCGTGTCGACGGCGCCTTCGTCCGCATCCGCGACGTCCGCACGACGAAGTGCTTCGTCACGAACTGCAACGGCAACTTCTTCGTCCGCCCGAACGAGTTCGAGCGCCTCACGTTCCCGCTCCTCGTCTCCGTCGAGCGCACCGAGGATCCGTACCGGGTGGACTCGAAGCGGATCGTCCTGAAGGAGATGGGCGGCCACATCGGTCGCGAGCCGTCGTGCGCCACGTGCCACATCCTCAACCTGCGCGACTACGGGTCTCCCGGGCAGATCTACCTCTACGGCAACGAGGACGACGTCGAGAAGCTCCGTCCGCCCGTCACCGTGCCGTGCCCGAACCCGGACCGCCCGACGATCCTGCGCTGCCCGGAGGACAGGCGCCAATGAGCACGCTCCGCAAGGTCTTCGCCTTCGGCGCGACGGCGTCGTTCCTCGGCGGCATCGCCGGGCTCGTCGGGGCCGGCGGGCTCGTGGGCAGCACCGCGTCGTGCGCCTCGAACCCCGACACCGAGCGGTTCACGGCCGTCATCCAGCCCGATTACGAGTCCTACCGACTCTACGTCGACAAGTACATCAACCGCCGCTGCGGGACGCTCGACTGCCACGGTCAGGCGGGGCGCGCCTATCGCGTCTACGGACGCGAGGGCTTCCGCGTGCGTCTCGCCGACGGCGGTGGCAACCTCACCTCGGGCGGCCAGCCGAGCACCCCCGAGGAGGCGCTCGCGAACTTCCAGGCGATCGTGGGGCTCGAGCCCGAGGAGATGAGCCGCACGATGGCGCTCGTCAACGATCCGGACCGGCAGGAGGCCGAGGGGCTGAAGCGCCTCATCTTCATCCGGAAGCCGCTCCGCCTCGAGCGCCACAAGGGCGGCCCTGCGATGGCGGAGGACGATCCGGGCTATCGCTGCGTGCGCGCGTGGCTCGCGATTCCCGTCGTTCGCCCCGACGGGAGCCCCATTCCGCCGGCGGAGCGCCCGCAGCTCTCGGACTTCGACAAGGGCTACTGCAAGCAAGCCGAAGACATGCCCTGAGGGAGGGGATCGCGGCTTGGGGGGCGGCTCCGGCCCGGAGGCCCCTCTCGCCGGCGCGATGGGGTCGCGGTCGTGCGGGCTTCGGGGGCCTGTCGCCCAGAGCCCTCCCCCCCAAACCATTTCGAGCGGCCCTCGCGTCAGGGCAACGGACCTGTCAGGGGCTTCCCACCGGTCGACGCGGTTTGGGGCCCCCGGGGCCTCCGGGCCTGCGCCGCCCATGCATGCCGCCGACGCTGTGGTTCCCGCACCCTGAGAGCTCGGAGCGAAACGCAGGGGCGGCCTCGGGCCGGAGGCCCCGAACCACGTCGTCGGAACGCCGCCTCACGCTTCGGACCCGGCACAGGCGGCGGAGGGCCGGACGGTCTCTCGCCAAGCGAAAGGCGCGAGCCACTCCTTCTGATGCTTGAAAGATCGTGACGAGGGTCCGACCCGCCGAACGATGGTCCCAGGTCGCGTCGTCCTGACGACCCGGAAACACCTTCCCAGCGAATGTTGTGTTCGGTGTTGGAGGACCCGATCGGAAAGACGCCCGAAGCCGGCACGCACGCGCCCATCGCGCAGGCGAGAGACCGTCCGGCCCGGAGCCGCCCCTTCAGGTCCCGAAAACGACGAAGCCCTGCACCTCGCGAGAGGTGCAGGGCCTGTCGCCCCCCGAGCCGCCGTGAGAATCAGCCGCCGGTCGTCGCGACGTTGTTGATGACGCCGCCGATGGGGGCGTTCACCTTGTCGCGGACGGCTGCCATGTCGCCGCCCGAGATCGCGTAGAGCGTCGCGGCGATGGCCGACTGCGCGAGCGGACCGCCGCGACCCTGGTAGGTGCCTTCGGTCACTCCGGTCTCGGGCGTCCAGCCGAGGACCGCGTTGTTCGGCCCCATGTCGCCGAACCAGCCGGTCTTGAGGAGGCCGTTGCCCATGACGTAGAGGACGTTCGTGTTCATCGGGGTGCCGTCAGGCCAGCCGCCGCGATTGAACGGGTTCTTGAACGTGTCGCCGCCGATCGAGAAGACGAGCTGGTCGGCGAGCGACTTGGTGGAGCAGGACGGGTCGGGCCGCGCCTTCGTGAGCTCGTAGAGCCCGTCGAGCATCCTCCCCATCGCCTGGGCAGCCGTCATCGCCTGCGCGTCGCCGCCGGCGAAGATCCCGTGCGGATCGTTACGGAAGCCCGTGACGACGAGCATCGAGGTGAGGCCGAGCGACATGGCCTTCACCGACGTGATCATCGACCGCGACATCGCGGTGACCGCGCCCGGCGTGGTGCCGGTGATCCCGAAGAGCGCCTCGTCCGCCGCGGTCGGCGTGAGCTGGAGCGACAGGTTCTTCGAGAGGAGGTTCATCGACACCTTGCCGACGCCGTACTGCTTGGCGACGGTGGAGCGACCGGCGGCGGCGTTGAGGCCGAGGAAGGCCTTGTAGTACGCCTCGCTGAGCGCTCCGTTCTCGGGAGCCGACAGGAGAGCGCGCGACGCGGCGCTGTTGAAGAGGTCGATGAGGTTCGCCGCGTTGCCGACGTTCGCCACCGCGGGCGCGCCAGGGGCGGCGCCGAAGGTGGTGCCGCCGACGGACAGCACGGGGAGGAGGGTCGGGTTCGCCTGCTGGATGGCGGCCGCCGACGCGAGCAGGCTGTTCGCGCCTGCGTTCATCGTCGACGTCGGCGTCTGCGTGTGGGTCTCGTTGTTCCCGCAGAGGAACGCGGTCATCTTCCACTTCGCCGTCGGCGTGCGGAACGGGGAGTCGGGCGCGTGCGTCCACTCTTTGTCGTAGCCGGTGCTCGCGATGCCGCGGCCGAGCGCGTAGTGGGCATACTGGGCGTTGTCCGACGCGATCACCTTGGGGAAGGGGAAGATCTGCGTCCAGTTGGCGAGGCCGCCGTTGCCGTCGGCCAGGTGCATGTGGCGACGGACCTTGGCGCACGCCTGCACGTCCGCGGCTGCGGAACCCGCCGTATCGTTGATGACGTTGAGGAGGCGCGAGCGCTCGAGACCGAGGCACGCAGCGACCGTCGCGCTCCACCGGAGGAAATCACGCCGGCCCGTTCCCTGGAGATCCTTCAATCGCTGGTCAGCCATGACAGAGCTCCTTCACTGGCAGGTGTGCGCGGCGGAGAGCAGCGCTGCGATGGCGATCTTGGCGCCATCGGTGGGGTTCTTGGTGATCGCGTCGTTCGCGATGGCGACGTGCTCGTCCGTCGCCGGCTTGCCGATGAGGCACGAGATGCCGTCCTTCGTGAACTTGCCGTCCGCGCCGAGCACCTTCGTGGTGCCGCAGGCCGAGCCGGTCCAGTTGGCGTTGACGACGTCGTAGGAGCCCATCGCGAAGATGTCGAAGAGCTTCGCCATCGCCGACGCGGACCCGAAGGACGCCTCCGGCACGCGACCGTTGTAGTTCGCGCCGCCGAGGGACGCCTGCGTCTGGGCCGACGCGGTCGCCGTCATCGTCGCCGCGGTGTACGTGCCGTAGATCTGCATCCCGCTCTGGGCGCCCTGCGGACGCTGCCCGCCACCGGTCATCCCGCGCGTCGCGAGGATGCTGCCGATGGAGGCCACGCTCATCTTGCCGCAGGCGTGGAGGCGGGAGGTGACCTCGGGCGAACCGACGAGGCGAACCTGGGCAGGCTCGACGGGCGGGTTCGTGTTGGCCGCCGGGTCCGCAGCCCCCGGATCGTTGTTGTGATTGAAGGTGGTGTCCTCGCCACCGGCTGTCCCGTTGGGGTCGCTCGACCCGCGGGTTCCGTTGGTGAGGCTGTCCGCGCCCTCGTCACACCCTGCTAGGGCGAACGCGGCGAGACCGATCAGGGTGAGAGCAATACGCTTCATGATCCGTTTCTCCCTTCCTGATCAGAACTTGGTGAAGTCTTCGGCCTTGAAGACAGCCCGGACGACTTCTTTGAGCTTGAACCCGTTCGCAGCGAACGCGGTGACGAGAGGCTCGGTGACCGGCTTCGGGATCGACGCGAGGTCGTTCACGATGTCACCGCGCGAGAAGGCGTAGTTCCAGATGCGGTTGACCGCGCAGGTGTGGACCTCGGGGTCCGCCGCCATCGCCGCGCCGAGGCCGGCGATGTCGGTGACGTTCTGCCCGAACTTCCAAGCGAGCGGCGTGCCCGCGGGGAGGTAGTCCTCGAAGCGGACCCTGGGGGTGCCGGCGATCGGAACCTCGACCTGCGGCGTCGCCTGGAGCGCGCCGTTGTTGTCGTAGTTCATGAAGAGCGGCGCGCGGAAGTTGAGCGTCGAGTGGCAGTTGGCGCAGATGACGGCCGACGTGTCGTGGAAGTCCACGCGGGCCTGCGGGTTGGTCTGCTTGCCCGCGATGCTCGCGAACGGGGCGACGCCCGTGTACGTGCCGGCGCCCATCGGGACCGGCGTGGCCGAGTACTCGGCCGGGTACTTCGAGCAGGCGAACGTCTCCTGGATGAACCGCACGCGGCGGAAGGCCATCGCAGAGACGTAGTTGGCGAGGAGCCCCGGGTCGGTGAGGACGCCGACCGTCGGGGTCGTTGCGCAGTTGCCGGCGGTGAAGGTGTTCGTCGCGGGGTCGAACGTCGGGCAGGTCGCCGTCGCCGCGGTGAAGAGCTCGTTGTAGTTCTTCCCCTCGACCGTCACCTGCGCCGCGAAGAGCGCCGCCTTGTCGCGATCGGGCTGGTTCATCTGGACCTGTCCGACCTGCGCGGTGCGGAACGTGTCCTTCCAGTACTTGATCATCGTCGTGGCGAACTTCGGGCTGTCGACCCACGTGTCGACGAGCTTCTCGTACGCCGCCTTCTTCGCGGCGTCGCCGGAGGCCGCTTCGATCTGCTTGATCTCCTCGAGCGTCGGGAGCTCGTCGTTGAGCTTCAACTTGGCCGAGCGGGCGGCCTCGCCGAACTCCACCTTGCGCTGGTCGAGGATCTCCCGGACCTGCTCCTCGGGCGTCTTCTGCGTCTCGGTGCCGGGCTGACCCGGCGTGTCCGTGCCGCCATTCGCACCGGCTCCTCCGAGCGTGCCGCTCTCTTCCGAGCTACCGCACGCAGGAACCGCGATGGCGATGCCGAACGCGATGAGCGTCCTCGTGGTGTTCTGGAGTAGGCCACGTCGCATCGGCTCCCTACCTTTCTTCGTTCGAGTCAGGACTTCGAGGTTGCACGAGCCGGGCCAGCGAGAGGGGAGTCGCCGAGGCCCGGCACGGGAATGGTTCGATCAGAAGAATGCAGCGGCGTTGTTCACGAACACCGCGCGCCACGCGTTGACGTCGTTCACCTGGCCGCCGTTGTGAGCGACGCCACCGCCGCTGACCTTCGTGACCATGAGGCTCTGGCCGATGTTGGCCTGATTCAGCTTCCCCATCACCTGGAGGCAGACGAGGGCCGCGTCGTTGCTTCCGAGCTGGAGCCCGGCGAGCCCGTTTCCGTGGCAGTTCTGGCAGTTCGGCGTGAAGCCCGTTCCGCGCAGCGCCGGGAGGACGTTGGCCTGGAACATCGGCACGTTCTTGCACTGCTGCTGGCCCGCGGTCACCTGCACGGTGCCCTTCTCGAGCTTCTGGATCTCGATCCGGATCTTGTCCTTCGCGAGGTCGTACGGGCGCCAGCCCTCACCCGAGAAGAGCGCCGAGCCGGGCCCGAAGACGGCCTCGGTGCCGCCCGCCGTCGTCTGATCGAGGTTCGAGAACGTGTCGGCGGGGTCGATGAACTGCTGCTTGCCGTTCACCGGCGCCTCGAGGACGCGGATGAAGCGGGGCTTCGAGATGTGCGTGTCGGTGCCGGCGGGCGCGACCAGCTTCATGTTCGACAGCGAGAGCATCCCGCTGAGGACCGTCGCGTCGAACTTCAGCTTCACGCCGGTGATGCCGGTCGCCGCCTTCGACAGGTCGATCTCGTTCGCCCCCTGCGTGACCGTGACGGGATCGGTCGTGGGCGCGGCGACCGACGTGAGGGCGAGCGCCTCCGCGGTGAGCCACGCGATGACCTTCTTCTCGAACTCGGGATCCGTGTTGAGCGCCGGACCCGCGTGCGCGCCCTTCACGAGGACGGCGCTCTGGTAGATGTCCGGGACGACGATGCCGGGGTAGGCCTTGATCGTCTTGTAGCGAGCCTGGGTGTCCGCGCCCTCGAGGAACTTCGGCGGCGCCGGCTTCGACTCGGCCGTCCCGTGGCACGCGTTCCCGCACTTCGTCGAGAACTCCGCCTCGAGCGCGTTGAACAGCTCCTCTTCGTGCGCGATGCCCGACCCGTTCGCCCCCGGGGCGTTCGGATCGACGGCGCCGTTCGAGCCGCTGGACGAGCCCGGCCCGCCGCCACGCCGAAGCGAGTCGGCCGCATCGTCCGAGCACGCCGCGGCCACGCCCACGAGGGCGATCGTCAGTCCGAGCAGGGTGGAGCGGTTCATCGACATGCAGGGTCCTCGTTCGCGTGATTGGAAAGCACGAGTGGGGCCAGTCCTGGCGCTCATGAATTTCCCGAAGGAATTTGTCGGCCTACATGTGCGCTGTTCCGCGTGTGGATCGCGGGCTTCCAGGCTCATGGACCGGCGCTGCACCGGGGGTCGGACGGAATCTTCCGCCTCGGGTGCTGCTTCGGCGCGGTCCGCGACCTCGACGGCGGGGCCCCGCGGTCAGCGTGGTTGCCAGGCCGCCGCCACGACCGGCGTCGGCGTGCGTGGATCGGCGATACCCCTCGGGGGAGAACCCCTACGCCCGTAGGGGCTCTGGCCCCCTCGTACGGCGCGATCCACGGTGACGGCTTCCCTACTCTGGATCCTGACGCTCGCAGGCCGCGCGTGGATCGGTTTCCAACCAAGAGAGAACTTTCCAGGTGCCGTGACGGAGACGTGAGCGAGCGGCCATCGTCCCCGAGAGTGCATCCGATGGACGTCGCCCCCGTCGAGGTCAGCGTCGAGGCCCGCTCGGGGTGCTCCGACGAAAGTCGCGCTCGCGCCGCCCTCGACGAGGCGCTCGCCTCCGCGCACGGGCCGAGGCGGTCGTCTGCGGCTTCGATGAAGCCGTCGACGCGCGAGGGGGACGGCCCCCGGTGGATCATCGCGGTCCGTCTCGAGCGGGACGGAGGCGTCGGGCACGCCGAAGCCATCATCCGGGACGACGTCGGGCACGAGGTCGCACGGCGTTCGGTCACCGAGCGCGGCAAGGCGTGCGCTCCGCTGACGCGCGCGCTCGGCGCCTGGGCGTCGCTCGTCCTCGACCAGGAGCTCGCGCGCGCCCACGACGAGGACGCGACGCCGAAGGCCGCGCCCGGCGAGACCTCCGTGACGCCGTACCGGGGGACGGGGTATCTGCTCCCGACGGCGTCGCCCGATCGCGGAGCCGGCACGGAGCCGCCGGATCGCATCGTCGAGCTCGGGGCGCTCGCCTTCCTCCGCTCCGGGCTCGTCGGCGCGACCAGCACGGCCGGCCTCTCGCCGTACGTCAACGTGCAGGTGTCGCCGTCGATCTTCCTCCGCCCGTCGCTCGCCCTCGGATGGTCGACGGATCGCGTCGCGGTGAAGAACGGCACGTCCCGCTACACGACCGCCGGCGGCCGCTTCGACGCGTGCAAGCGGATCCCTGGGAACTACATCGAACAACGGGGCATCGAGCTCGACCTCTGCGCGGGAGGAGATCTGATGATCGTGGTGACGCAGGAGAGCTCGCTCTCCCGGCTTCGCAGCAGCATCGGGCCCAACGCCAATCTGCGCGGCGAGCTCGGCGGCGGCTTCGCCCTCGAGCTCCGCGGCGGCTTCGGCGCGAACCTGGCGCGCGCGGCCCTCTCCACGGAAGATCCGGCGCCCCTCCTCGTCGCCACGGGCGAGGTCGGCGTCTCGGCGAGGTGGCCGTGAGCGCCGCGGGAGGTGCGCTCTCGCGGCTCGGCGCGGCCGACGTGCCTTGCGAGGAGACGCCGCACACCACGCCGCCGCCGCCGCCGTCGAGCAGGGTCGAATCGATCGCCGTGCCTCGCGCCGGTCGCGAGGGCGGGTTCCGACAGCTCTACGACGCCAACGTCGCCTTCGTGTGGAGGAATCTACGGCGGCTCGGGGTCGCGGACCGCGACGTCGACGACAAGGTCCAAGAGGTCTTCGTGGTCGCGCACCGACGCTGGGCCTTGTTCGAGGACCGCGGACACGGCCCCCGCGCGTGGCTCTTCCAGATCTTGCTCCGCGTCGCTTCGGATGCGCGTCGCCATCGACGTCGTCATCCCGTGGACCCCGACGGCGGCATCGCCGAGGAGCGGCAGTTCGTCGAGGCTCCGCAGGCGCGTGCGGTCGCAGAGCGGCAGGCGCTCGACATCCTGGACCGCGCGCTCGAGGCGATCGACGTCGGCCGGCGGGCTGTCCTCGTCCTCCACGAGATCGAGCAGATGACGGCGCCGGAGATCGCGCGAACGCTCGAGCTCCCGCTCAACACCGTGTACTCGAGGCTTCGCGTGGCGCGCGTCGAGCTCGAGCAACAGCTCGCGCGTCTCGCGAAGGAGTCGCGATGAGCTCCGGGACGAACAAGCAGATGCGCGATCTCTTCGCCGCCGCCCGTGCCGACGGGCCCGACGCGAAGGAGCGCGACGCGCTCTGGGATCGCCTCTCCGTCGCGACCGGCATCTCCGCGGCGGGCGCCGCCGCGCCTTCCGCGCCTTCCGCGCAGGCGTCGTCCGCGGCGAAGGCTACCGCCGGCGCTGCCGGGACGACCGGCGCGATCAAGCTGGTCGCGCTCGGCGCCGCCGTCGGTGCGTTGAGCACCGCGCTCGGCGTCGTCGCCATCTCGTCAGCGGGGCCCTCCTCGTTCGTGCCTCGCCGCGCGACGACAGGATCGTTCGTGCGCGTCAGCGAGACGGCGGCCCCGGCCTCGGCGCGGCTCGCGGCGGGGGAGGTGCGCGGCAAGGTCGAGACGAGCCCGCGAGCGACGATCG
>JALHPN010000037.1 GCA_022842465.1 Polyangiaceae bacterium
GGGAACGCCCGGCGAGCGCTGCCTCGCCGTCGCGCAGGCCGCGCGCGCGCGTCGCGCCGACGAGCCCGCGAAGGTCTCCGTGAAGCACGTCCTCGTGAAATACGCGGGCGCGAAGCGCGCGGCCGCGAGCGTCACGCGCACGCGCGAGGAGGCGTGCCTCCGCGCCGAGGAAGCGCGCGCGAAGCTCGAGGCCGGCGTCGCGTTCGCGGAGATCGTCGCGAGCTACAGCGAGGAGCCCGGCGCCGCGTCGCGCGAGGGCGCGATCGGAGCCGTCGCGCGCGGCGACGTCGTCCCGCCCTTCGCCGACGCGGCCTTCGAGCTGCAGATCGGGCAGGCGAGCCACGTGGTGGAGACGGACTTCGGCTTCCACGTCCTCGTCCGCACCGAGTGATCCGTGCGCGACCGCGCCCTCGCGCGCCACACTGGCGCGCCGAGCGCCGCGTGCTACTGGCATCGCTCCTGCACACGGGCGCCCATGACGCAACGCGGTCTCTCTCTCGTCTTCGTCCTCCTCGTGACCTTCGTCCTCGCGGGTTGCGGCGGCGGCGTCCGCTTCCGATCGAAGACCGGGCGCAAGCACGATCGCGTCGCGGCGACGGCGGTGCGCTGCGAGGAGCCCGAGGCGCAGCTCGTCGTCCAGGCCGGCGGCGAGGTGATCGGGACCATCACGTCGAAGAGCCGCGGGATGGCGACCCACGAGGACCTCGCCGAGACGGCGCAGAAGGTCGCGGCGAAGAGCGGCGGCACGCACATCGTCCTCACCGAGAAAGGCGTCGACCACTTCACGACGATCCGCGCGGGTCAGACCTGGACGGAGTGCGTGCACGTCCCCGGCGCCTCGGACTGCCAGACGGTCTCGACCCCGACGACGACGTCGACCCAGGAGCTCGCGAAGGCGTCGTTCGTCGTCTTCCGGCTCTCGCCGCTGAAGTGGAACGATCTGCCGCCGGCGCTCCGCCCCCTGTCGCGGGACTGACTACGCCACGAGGAGCGGCAACCGCTCGCCCGACTCCGCCCGCTGGTACCACGCCGGTTTCCGGCCGAGCACCGCCGAGACCTGCGCCGGTCGCAACGGCGGAAACGTCGGGCGCGAGACGATCCACGCCCCGAGGGCCGACAGCGCCGGCTCGTCGGCGACGACGATGACCGGCCCCCGCGCGCTCGCTTCGAGGAGCGCTGCCCCGGCGACCTGCGGGGGGACTCCTCCGTCGAGCGCGGGCAGCACGTGCGGGACGCCGAGGAAGTCGATGCGCTCCGCAAAGAGCTCGGCCGTCTGCGCGGCGGCGATCGACGGCGCCACGAACAGCGTCGCCGCGTCGTCGGGGAACCCCGTGTTCTTCAGCTTGGTGCCGACGGCGCGCACCATCTGCCGCCCCGTCGCCGAGAGGAAGGCGCTCACGCCGGTCCCCTCCGTCACCGACACCCGCACGAGATAGACGTCCACGCGGCGCATCCTACCCGACCTCTCGCCACGGCGGACCGGCCCTCGACATCCAAGCCCTGGAGGTGCGAAGCTTCCCGCTCCTCGGTCCCCCCACGTCACGGAGCTCCGCCATGAAGGACATCGTCATCGTCGAAGCGGTTCGCAGCGCGGTCGGTCGCGCGCACAAGGGCTCGCTCGCCCAGAAGCGCCCGGACGAGATGGCCGCCGAGGTCATCCGTGGGCTCCTCGCGCGGGTCCCCCAGGTGAAGCCCGAGATGATCGAGGACGTCGTCATGGGCTGCGCGATGCCGGAGGGCGAGCAGGGCCTCAACGTCGCGCGCGTCATCTCGCTCCTCGCCGGGCTCCCGCAGGAGGTCTCGGCATACACCATCAACCGGTTCTGCTCGAGCGGCCTCCAGGCGATCGCCGACGCGGCGAGCGCGGTCGCGTTCGGCTCCTACGACATGGTCGTGGCGGGCGGCGTCGAGTCGATGACGATGGTGCCCATGACCGGCAACAAGCTCTCCGTCTCGCCGGAGGCGATGGATCGGGTGAAGGGCGTCTACACGCCGATGGGCATCACGGCGGAGAACGTGGCTTCGCGCTTCGGCGTCTCGCGCGAGGACCAGGACGCGTTCGCGCTCCGGAGCCAGAAGAAGGCCGTGGCGGCGATCGAGTCGAAGAAGTTCGAGAGCGAGATCGTGCCCGTCACCGCGACGCGCTTCGTCGGCAACGAGAAGAAGACGTTCGCGTTCGTGCAGGACGAGCTCCCGCGTCCGGACACGACCGCCGAAGGCCTCGCCTCGCTGAAGCCCGCGTTCAGCGCGAAGGGATCGGTCACGGCCGGCAACAGCTCGCCGCTGTCCGACGGCGCGGCCGCGGCGCTCGTCACGACCGCCGAGATGGCGAAGAAGCTCGGCTTGAAGCCCAAGGCCTTCCTCCGCTCCTTCGTCACCGTCGGCGTCGACCCCGACATCATGGGCATCGGTCCGCTCCCGGCGATCCAGAAGCTCCTGAAGAAGAACAACCTCACCGTGAAGGACATCGATCTCTTCGAGATCAACGAGGCCTTCGCGAGCCAGTCCGTCTATTGCCAGCGCGAGCTCGGCATCCCGGACGAGAAGCTCAACGTGAACGGCGGCGCGATCGCGCTCGGTCACCCGCTCGGGTGCACCGGCGCGAAGCTCACCGCGACGATCCTCGCCGAGCTGCACCGACGCCAGGGCAAGTACGGCGTCGTCTCGATGTGCATCGGCGGCGGCATGGGCGCCGCGGGTCTGTTCGAGCGGATCGCCTGAGCGTACGCTCGGGCGCGTGCGCCCGCTCGACGTAGGCATCATCGGCGGCGGCACCGCGGGGTGCGCCGCCGCGCTCGTCCTCGCGCGCCAGGGCCATCGCGTCACCCTCTACGAGCGCGTGCCGGATCCCGGCCCGGTGGGCGCGGGGATCTCGCTCCAGCCGACCGGGCAGCACGTCCTCCACCGGCTCAGGCTCCTCGACCACGTGCTGGCGCGCGGCGCGCGGATCGATCGCCTGCTCTGCGAGACGGCCTCGCGGCGGACGATCGTCTCGCTCGCGTACCGGACGTGCGGTGAGGGGTATTTCGGGCTCGGCCTCCATCGCGGCGTCCTCTTCGAGGCGCTGTGGGGCGCCGTCCTCGCGACGTCCTCGATCACCGTGCGGACGGGCGTCGAGATCGTCGACCTCGAGCGCACGCGCGTCCCTCGCGGCCGCGGCCTCGTGGATCGCGAGGGCGGTCGCCACGGGCCCCACGAGCTCGTCGTCGTCGCCGACGGCGCGCGTTCGCAGCTCCGGGACGACACGTCGACCAGCAAGCGGGCGGTGCCCTACCCCTGGGGCGCCCTGTGGTTCGTCGGGCGAGACGAACGTCCGCGCGACGACGCGCGGACGCCGCTCCTCCATCAGGTGTGCGACGGCACGCAGCGCTTCCTCGGGATGCTGCCGACCGGGCTCGGCCCGGGGCCGATCGAGGGCAAGCCGCCGCTCGTCAGCCTCTTCTGGAGCATCCGGACGGACACCCGCGAGGCGTGGCGTCGTCGGGGGCTGACCGCGTGGAAGGACGAGGTGCGCGCGCTCGCGCCGGAAGCGGATGGCGTGCTCGCGCAGATCGAGGACGAGGCGCAGGTCCTCTTCGCCGGGTACCACGACGTCGTCATGCATCGCTGGGCGACGCGCGACGTCGTCTACCTCGGCGACGCCGCCCACGCCACGAGCCCCCAGCTCGGGCAGGGAGCGAACCTCGCGCTCTGGGACGCGATGGAGCTCGGCGACGCGCTCGCGACCGAGCCTCGTGACGTCGCCGCTGCGCTCGGTCGTTACTCGCGCGCGCGCGAGCAACACCTCGCGTACTACCAGGTGACGACGCGGTGGCTCACGCCGTTCTTCCAGTCGGACGCCACGTGGCTCGGCCCGCTCCGCGACGTCGCGATGCCGCTCCTCTGCAGCGTCCCGTTCACCGCGCGCATGATGACGCGGAGCATGCTCGGCGTCGCCTCGGGCCTGGGCTTCGGGCAGCTCGAAGTGGACGAGGTCGTCCGCCCGCGCGGCCTCGGGATCGGCGCGTGATCGCGGGTGCGCGGCGTCACGTCGCGATGAGGACCGTGGCCCTCGCCGCGCCCGCGCGAGTCGGTCGGGGAAGTCTTGTCGGACAAACTGATGTGCGCCATGGTGAGCCTCTCGCACGTCGCGCGCGTGGTCTCGAAGACGACAGGAGGGACGACACCGATGGCTCGACGCACTGGCTCCGCACTCCACGCAAGCACCGCCCGTCTCGCCGCGTTCTCGAGGGAGCTCGGCACGCGCTCGGCCTCGGTGACGCGGCTGGTCGAGGCGCCGCCGACGTCGGAGAACGACGACGCGCTCCTCCGCGAGGCGCTCGACGAGCTCCAGCGCCATCACGACGAGCTCGTCGTCGCGGAGGAGGAGCTCCGCCAGCAGCTCGACGAGCTGCACCGCGCGAGCGCCTGCGTCGACGCGGAGCGCGAGCGCTTCCGGAGCTTGTTCGAGAACGCGCCGGACGCATACCTCGTGACGGATCTCCAAGGGGTGGTCGTGGAGGCCAACGTCGCCGCCGGCGAGCTCCTCGCCGTGCCGCGCGCGGCGATGCTCCGGGGGCGGCCCCTCCTCGTCGCGATCGATCCGGTCGACCGACGCCGTCTCTTCGACTTCGTGGAGACGATGCGGCGGAGCGAGCGAGGCGCGCTCGAGCTCCTCGTCCGTCCGCGCGGCGCCGCGGAGCCCGTCGCCGTCGCGATCTCCTGCGCGTCGACCGAGCGCGGCACGCGGCTCCTCTGGACGCTGCGCTCGACGCGCGCAGCTTCGCCGTCCGAGGGCACGCCCTCCGGCGTTGGCGAGCTCGCGGCGGCGCGGGCGCGCATCGTCGAGCTCGAGCAGGCGCTGCGGCTGGAGAAGCAGGCGCGCGCGCACCTCGAAGCCGTCGACGCGTCCAAGGATCGCTTCGTCGCGATGGTGGCCCACGATCTCCGCTCCCCGATCCAGGCGGTCCTCGGGTGGGCTCAGATGCTGCGCCGCGAGGTGCTCACGGGCGAGACTCGTGAACGCGCGCTCGCGACCATCGAGCGGAACGCGCGCACGCAGATCAAGCTCGTCGCCGATCTCCTGGATCTGTCGCGGATCGCGTCGGAGAAGCTCAGGCTCGAGCTCGGCGCGCTCGATCTCGCGGTGATCGCGCGGCGTGCCGTCGAGGCCGCCTCGCCCCAGGCGCGCGACGTCGGGGTCGAGCTCCGCCTCGAGGCGGCCGCCGAGCCGCTGCCGGTCTTCGTCGACCGTGCGCGGATGGATCAGGTCGTCGCGAACCTCCTCGCGAACGCCCTGAAGTTCACGCCGACCGGCGGGAGCGTGACCGTCGCCGTGGCGTGCGACGGAGCGAACGCGGTTCTCCGCGTCGTCGACGACGGCGCAGGGGTCGCCGAGGAGGAGCTCCCGCGGCTCTTCGAGTGCTTCCACCAGGAGGACGAGGTCGACGCGCACTCGGGGCTGGGGCACGGCCTCGGTCTCGGGCTCTTCATCGCCAAGCAGATGGTCGAGCTCCACGGCGGCCTGATCGAGGCGGCCAGCGACGGCTTCGGAAAGGGCGCGACGTTCACCGTCCGGCTCCCGCTGCGGGAGGGCGCGACGGAGCTCGCGTCGAGCGACCGCATCCTCGTCGACCCGGGGCCGACGCTCGAGCGGAGGCACGTCCTCGTCGTCGACGACGAGCCGGACGCGCGTGAGCTCCTCGGCGTCATCCTCGCCGAGCGCGGCGCGACGGTGTCCACGGCGAGCGACGTCGCGAGCGCGCTCGGGGTCGTCACCGAGCGGGCCGTCGACGTGGTCGTCTGCGACCTCGATCTGAACGGGGAGGACGGCAGGGATCTCGTCTCGCGCGTGCACGCTCTCCGCAGCTCGGTGCCCGCCATCGCGCTGTCGGGCTTCGCGACGGAGCGGCGCGCGGAGGAGGCGCTCCGCGCGGGGTTCGCGCTCCACCTCACGAAGCCCGTCGACACCGCGCGCCTCGTCGAGGCGATTTGCGCCGTCCTCTCCGCGGGCGAAGACTGAGGACGCGCTTGCGTCCGCGTCTCGCGGAAGCAAGGCTTCGAGGGGATGGCGTTCGAATCGAAGCTGGTCGTGATCGGCGCCTCCGCAGGAGGCGTCGAGGCGCTCCGTGAGATCGCGCGGTCCCTCGCGCCGCGGATGGACGCCGCGGTCGTCGTCGTCCTGCACACGAGCCCAGGCGCGCGCAGCGCGCTCCGCGAGATCCTCGCGCGTGTGTCCGGGCTCGAGGTCGCCGTCGCGCGGGACGGGCAGCCCATCGCTGCCGGCTGCATCGTCGTCGCTCCGCCCGACAAGCACCTCACGATCGTCGGCGACACGCTCCGGATCTCGCGTGGGCCGCGGGTGAACGGGCATCGCCCGGCGATCGATCCGCTCTTTCGGTCCGCCGCGCACTTCCACGGCGAGCGCGTGATCGGGGTCGTGCTCTCCGGAGCCCTCGACGACGGGACGGCGGGCATGCTCTCCGTCCGCCGCGCCGGCGGCGCCTGCCTCGTCCAGTCTCCCGAGGACGCACAGTACGAGAGCATGCCGGCGAGCGCCCTCCGCCACCTTCCGGGGGCAGAGGCCTTTCCTGCCGCCGAGCTCGGCAGGGAGATCACGGCGCTCGCCGGGACGCGCGCGGCCGACGTTCGACGAAGCGCGCCGAACCCCGTCGCGTCCGAGACGAGGGGTACGTGGGACGTCTGGGCGGACACGCTCCTGCCCCACGAGATCGAGGCGGACGAGGCGCGGCACGGCGCGCCGCCCGCGCTCACGTGTCCCGACTGCCACGGCGCGCTCTGGGAGCTGCACGAGGGGAGCCTCGTCCGCTACACGTGTCACGTCGGGCACACCCTCACGGCGGACGTGCTCCTCGGCGCGCAGGGAGAGAAGCTCGAGGCCGCTCTCTGGAGCGCCTTCCGAGCGCTCCGCGAGCGAGCAGGGCTCGCCGACAAGCTCGCTGCGCGCGCCCGGGCCGTCGGGCAGGACCATGTCGCCCGGACCTACGAGGAGCGCAGGGCCGAGGCCGCGGCGCATGCGGCCGTCCTTCGAGAGCTCCTCGAGCAGCAGGGCCCACCCGTCTCGGGCTGAGCACGGTAGGATGCCGCCGTGACCGAAGACGAGCGCGAGGGAGCCCCGGAGGAGATCGCCTCGTCGGGCGAGGCGACGCCCGACGAGGACGAGGCGGGGTTCGAAGAGCTCCTCGCGTTCTTGCACCGGACGCGGTCGTTCGACTTCCGCGGCTACAAGCGGGCGAGCCTCTCCCGCCGGATCCGACGGCGGATGCAGATGGTCTCCGTCACTTCCTTCGCCGACTACACGGACTATCTCCAGGTGCATCCCGACGAGCACGCTCAGCTCTTCGACATGGTGCTCATCAACGTGACCGCGTTCTTTCGCGACGCGCCGGCGTGGGAGGCGCTCGATGGGTGTCTCGGAAAGCTCCTCGACGGCGCCGCCGATCGCCCCGTGCGCGCGTGGAGCGCGGGGTGTGCGTCGGGCGAGGAGGCGTACACGCTCGCGATCCTGCTCGCGGAGCGCGTCGGTCTCGAGGCCTTCGCGCGGCGCGTGAAGATCTACGCGACGGATTTCGACGAGGACGCCCTCGCGAGGGCCCGGGCAGCCACGTACTCCGCGAAGGCGATCGAGGGCGTCCCGCCCGCGTTCCTCGAGAAGTACTTCCAGTCGACCGCGGCCGGCTACGTCGTCCACAAGGATCTTCGGCGCGGAGTCATCTTCGGTCGTCACGATCTCCTGCACGACGCGCCGATCTCCAAGGTCGACGTCCTCGTCTGCCGGAACACCCTCATGTACTTCAACGCCGACGCGCAGGAGGACATCCTCCGCCGCCTGCACTTCGCGGTCGGCGACGCGGGGCTCCTCTTCCTCGGCAAGGCGGAGATGCTCCTGACGCACGGCTCCCTCTTCACGCCGCTCGATCTGAAGCTCCGGATCTTCCAGCGGACGCCGCGCGAGCGGCGCGAGCCGCGCTTCGACGTCACGGCAGTGAGCGACGCCAAGGTGCCCCCCCGGGACCAGTCCGCGGACGCGCGCGAGCGCTTGAAGCGCGCCGCCTTCGACTCGGTGCCGATCGGTATCGTGCTCCTCGACCTCACGGGGCGGATCATGCACGTCACCCGTCGCGTCACCGAGCTCGTCGGCATCCTGCCGAGCGACCAGGGGCGGATGTTCCACGAGCTCGAGCTCTCGTACCGTCCGGTGGATCTCCGGTCGTCGATCGACCGGGCGCGCGAGGAGCGCCGCGTCGTCGTGGTCCCGGCCCTGGAGCGTCAGACGAGGTCGGGAGAGCGGATTGTCTTCGAGGTGACCGTCGCGCCCGTCCTCGCGTCCGGTGAGATGAGCGGCGTACAGCTCTGCTTCCACGACATCACCCGGACGGAGCACCTCCAGGCCGAGCTCCAGAAGACCTACGTCGCGCTCTCCTCCGCGCACGAGGAGCTCCAGTCGACGAGCGAAGAGCTCGAGACCACGAACGAGGAGCTCCAGTCGACCGTGGAGGAGCTCGAGACCACGAACGAGGAGCTCCAGTCGACGAACGAGGAGCTCGAGACCATGAACGAGGAGCTCCAGTCGACGAACGAGGAGCTCCAGACGATGAACGCGGAGCTCCGCGGCCGAAGCGATGAACTCGCGCACCTGAACGGGTTCCTCAACGGGATCCTCGGCGGCATGCGCTCCGGCGTCGCGGTGCTCGACGGCGACCTCATGGTCAAGACCTGGAACCACAAGATGGAGGACCTGTGGGGCGTGCGGACCGGGGAGGTGGTCGGACGGCAGGTCCTCACCCTCGACATCGGGCTCCCGCTCGACGACCTCGCGCCGGCGATCCGGGCGTGTCTCCTCGCCGAGGCCCACGACACACGCGAGATCGCGTGCACGAACCGCCGGGGCAAGAGCGTGAAATGCCGCGTGACCCTCGCGCCGATGGCGGGAGAGTCACGCGGCGTCATCCTCGCCGTGGAGGAGCTGTGAGCCTCGTCCGAGGGCTCAGTCGTCCGACCAGACGACCCACTTGCCGGTGGTCGCCCACGCGTCGTTCGCGTCCTTGAACGCGCCCATGTACGACGCGCTCGCGTCGAAGAAGCCGTCGCTCGGCGGCGTCGCCGCGCCGTCCGTCAGGCTCGTCGCGGGGCCGAACTTCGCCGCCTTGCGATCGAAGGGCGCCGCGAGGTTCGGGTTCGCCCAGCGATTCGAGCGCTCCGCGCCCTTCAGCCAGCCGAGCTCGTCGAAATTCCCGTCGTTGTCCGCGTTCGGCTTCGTCCCGCCGACCGGCTCGGGGTAGGTGATCCCGTCCATCACGCCCATCCCCATGTTCCCGAAGAAGAGCGAGTTGCTGATGATCAGCTGCTCCTTGCCGGCGAGGCCGACGGCGGCGGCGGTCGAGGCGTCGCGCACGTCGAGGGCCGCCTCGAAGCCGGTCACGACGAAGTTCTTGTACGTGCCGCGGGCGTTGCGGCGGATGAGGAGACCGTACTGCGCCTGGTCGACGTCCGCGTTCTTGCCGACGAGCGTGACGTTGTAGACCGTCGGGCTCGTGAGCGGCGTGTTGCCGGTGCCGGTCGCGTCGTTGTCGATCTCGAAGCCGTTGTCCTCGCCCGGGTGGACGGGATCCTGCTGGAGCACGAGGTACTGGAGGCGGCCCTGGTAGCCGTTGTCCATGTCGAACCCGTCGTCCTGGTTGCCCTGGCAGACGAGGTACTTCGCGTCGACGGTGCCGCCGAAGAACTCGAAGCAGTCGTCGAGCGCCTGGCGGACCTGGATGTGGTCGACCTTCGTGCCGCGGCCGACGCCGGCGAACGTGAGGCCGTTGACCTCGTTGTCGGGGGAGAGGATGACGCCGGCGTACTCGATGCGGACGTAGCGGAGGACGCCGCTGTCGTCGTTCTCATCGGTCCCGCCGTACGCCGTGCCGTTCCCGTTCTTGAGGATGCCCTCGACGCTCGGGTTCGGGAGGTTCACGGGCGCCTTGCCGAGGATGACCACGCCGCCCCAGTCGCCGGCGCGACGCGCTCCGGCCGCCGCCTGGCTCGTGAAGACGATCGGCTCGTCCGCCGTGCCCTCGGCGACGATCTTCGCGCCCGGCTCGACGAGCAGAATGGCCTTGGAGGCGTTGTCGCCCTTGATCGTCGTCCCCTTCTCGATCGTGAGGGTGGAGCCGGCCTTCACCACGACGAGCCCCTTGAGGAGGTACTCCTTCGCGCTCGCGAGCGTACGGCTCGCGGTGATCTCGCCTACCAGGTCCTCGCTCGGCTTGACGACGTTGCCGCTCGAGCCGGAAGAGGTGCCCGGGTCCCCCGAGCTCGCGCCCGTCGTGCCGCTGCTGGAGGACGAGCTCGAGCTCGAGCTCGTGCCGCCGCCGCCGAGCTCTCCGTCGTCCGAGCACGCGACCATGCCACCGAGCGCCGCGCCGAGCGCTGCCACGAGAACGACCCGTCCCTGCATCTTGGACATCCGAAGCTCCTTTGAGGTCGCGCGGGGCCATGCCCGCGCGTCGACCCCTCTTGTGCCCGACGTCGGTGACGCGGTGGCGTCGGGCTCCGAAACTCGCGGTGCTCCTTCGGTGCCGATCGCGTGAACTGCGGCGAGCTCAGTGCGAATAGGTGGCGGTGAGCCACAGCGTCCGGCCGACGAGGTAGCGGTTCGCGATGAAGTCGTCACCGTCGCGGCCCTGCGTGAACTTCACCGGCGCGTCGAGGACGTTCTCGATCGTCAGCTTCGCGTCCACGTGCTCGCCGAAGCCCTTCGCGACCGAGAGGTCCACGAGGTGCCGCGGCTGCTCGTACGTGTCGGGGAGGCCGTTCTGCCCGACCTGCGCGACGCGCGCGCCCTGCACGTTGTAGAGCGCGCGCGCGCGGATCTTCGTCGCTTCGTTCGTCCAGTCGATCGCGAAGTTCACGACGTAGGGGGACTGCCCCGCGAGCGGCCGCTCCGTGGACGTCTGGATGCCCCCCTGCGCCGCGTCGAGCTCGACCCGCGAGTGAACGAGGGTGAGGTTTGCGAGGACCGCGAAGTCTTTCACCGCCGGGGAGATGAAGTCGAGCCCCTTCCGGCCCTCGAGCTCGAACCCGGTGTTCACCGCACCCTTCGCGTTCTGGAAGGAGAGGACGCCGCGGCTCGTCGGGATGATGAAGGGCTCGATCGGCCTCTCGAAGCGCTTGTGGAAGACGCTGACGGCGAGGACCTCGCTCACCCGCGGGAAGATCTCGAAGCGCGCGTCCAGGTTCGTGATGTTCGTCCGGTCGAGGTTCGGGTTCCCGAGCACCTCGCGGGCGCCGAGGAAGTCCGAGAAGATGAAGGGGGCGAGCTCGCGGAGCTGCGGGCGCGCCACCGTGCGGGTCGCCGTGAGGCGGAGGTTCGACGTGCCTGTGAGCTTCAGGATCACGTTGCCGGAGGGCAGGAGATCCGTCGCCGCGAGCCGGCTCTGGACGCGGGAGGCCGTGTTGAAGGGGTCGAACGAGTCGATCGTCTGCGTCGACTTCTCGACGCGCTCGCCGACCACGACGCGGAGCCGCGGGAGGATCGCGACGTCCGCCATGACGTACCCTGCCACGACGTTGTAGCGGGCGGCGTAGGAGTCCGTCGGGCGCGTCCACTCCTCGAGCTCGAGGAGGGGGCCGACGTTCTCGTCGGTGAAGAGCGCGTTCGGCGACTGTCGGAACGGCGCGAGGTCCGTCGCCTGCGGATTGCGGAGGAACCGGAAGCGGCGCGCGTTGAAGCTTCGACCGCGCAGCGTGAGGAGGCCGCCCGCCTTGAGCGACGTCGGCTTGTCCCCCTTGCCCAGCGGCTGCAGCCAGTCGAGCCCGGCCGAGCGCGTCGTCTCGCCCTGCGCGGCGTAGAAGTGCTGGCCGCTCTGCGTGCTCTCACGGTAGGAGTAGCCCGTCTGCGGATCGTTCACGTAGACGGTCTCGCGGAGGTCCGGATCGCTCAGCGTCGCGCGGGAGTAGAGGCCCGCCCAGGTGAGCTGCGCAGAGTTCAGCGATCGGAACCGGTGCTCGCCTCGGAGCTGCGTGTACTGCAGCGCCCGGTTGACGAAGCGGAGACGCTCGTCCCGGATGTCGTTGTTCTGCTCCTCGTTGAAGCCGGTGATGATCCGGCCCTCCTTCTCCGCGTTGCGCGAGTAGAGGCCCGTCAGGGCGAGCTTGTTGTCGTTGTCGAACGCGAAGCTGACGGTGCCGAGCGCGCTCCACGTGACGGTGTCGATGCCGGTCTCGGCGCGGTAGTCGTTGAACCGGATGAGCTGGCCCTCTCGGTTCGGGTCGACGCCGTAGGTCCGGATGATCTCGTCGTTTCGCTTCTGGAAGCGACGCGAGTAGCTCGCCCCTGCGACGTAGCCGAGGACGCGCTGCTTGCCGAGCTTGAACGAGTCGCCGACGACCATGCTGCCGGTGCCGTTCGGTAGATTGAAGACGCGCTCGGTCTCCATCGGCCCGTTCACGGCACGTCCGATGCGCGTGAGGTCGTCGTTGAGCGTTCCGTCGGGGCGGAGCCGGGTGACGCGATCGCGCGGCACGGCCGCGGGGAGGCGCCTCGTCCCGTCGTCCATCGCGAGCCAGTCGGTCCCGCCGCCGGGGTAGCCGAGGCGCTTGCCGAACGTGGACTCGCTGTTCACGCCGAGCCCGAGGGTGGTCTGGAAGAGGAACTTCTGCGGGAGGTCGCGGGTGTGGATGTTGAGCGACCCGCCGGCGAAGTCGCCGGGCATGTCGGGCGTGAACGTCTTCGCGACCGTGAGGTCGGAGAGGACGAGGGTGGGGAACATGTCGAGCGGGACCGACTGCCTGTCCGGCTCCGGGCTCGGCAGCGGCGAGCCGTTGAGGAGCGAGTTCGTGTAGCGGTCGCCGAGGCCTCGGACGAAGATGTAGCGACCGTCGACCACGGTCGCGCCTACGACGCGCTTCACGGCGTCCGCCGCGTTCCGGTCGGGCGTCCGCGCGATGTCCTGCGCGCCGATCGAGTCGGAGGCCTGGGCCGCGTTCTTCCGGAGGAAGAGCTGCGTCGCGGCGCTGGCGCGCTCGACCTCGGCCTCGACGGCGGTGACCTCCTCGACCGCCGTCTCGTCCGGGTCGAGGACGACGTCGATGCGGGCGATCTTGCCGGCGACGACGCGCACGTTCTTCACGCGGGCGGGCCGATGGAGCTCGTACTGGATGCGGAGCTGATAGGTCCCTGGCGGGAGCTCCACGCGGTAGCGACCTTCCACGTCGCTCTGCGCGTAGTCCTTCCGTCCGATGACGGTGACGAGCGCGTCGAGGAGCGTCTCGTCGCCCTTTCGGCTCTTCACGACCCCCCAGACGGCGCCCCGTCCTCGCTTCGGTGGCTTCGCCGGGTCGACCTGCGGGACCACCTCCTCCGGCGCCTCCTCGACCGCATCCGTCTCCGCCCCCACCGCCGTCCCGGTCCCCCCCGTGCCCGTGCCCGTGCCCGTGCCCGTGCCCGTGACGGGCTCCGCCCCCACGCTCGGCCCTGTATCTCCGCCGCCCCCGCCCGCCTGCGCCCAGGCCGCGCGCGGCGCACACACTGCGGCCGACGTGACCACCAGGATCAAGTTACACGTGTACCATGCACGCATCGCGTGTCTCGCTCTCGTAGGGAGAAGGGAAGGGGACGCAGCCGCTCAGCGCGGCGTTCCGGCCATCACCGATTTCGTCAAGATCGCGATCGTCTTCGCGCCGCCCTGCCGGGCCAGATCCATCGCCTCCACGGTCACGGCGTAAGGCGCCTCGTCCGCCGCGTCGAAGTAGACGGCCTTCTCGCTGCGGGCCGCCATCACGCGCGTGAGCTTGTCGCGCAGCTCCGTCTTCGCGATCTCCGTCCCGTTCAGCTCGAGCTTCCCGTCCTTCTTGACCGTGAGGACCACGGTCTCGTTCTTGGGAGGCGTCTCCGCCGTCTTGTCGTCCTGCTTCGGGAGCTGGAGCCAGAACTGCTTCGAGAGCAGCGGCGTCACGACCATGAAGATGATGAGGAGGACGAGCACGACGTCGACGAGCGGCGTCACGTTCATCTGCGGCGTCGCCCGCGTCTTCTTGCCAGCGCTGTCCGATCCGACCGACATGCCCATGGGGAGGACCCTTCAGTTCGCCGCGGACTCGTCCGCGTCGTCCTTGCCGTTGCCGCGCTTCTGCACCTGGAGAGAGACCCCGGTGAAGCCTGCGTTCTGCACGATCGTGAAGACGTCGCGCACCTTCGCGTAGTCGAGGGTGCCGTCGCCCTTGAGGACGACGCGCCGATCGGGCTCCCGCGCGTGGAGCTCCGCGAGGCGCCCGGGGAGCACGTCGGCGGCGAGCGCCTCCTTCTCGAGGTACAGCGTCCCGCTCGCCGCGACGGTGACCGTCACGGGGTCGAGCTTGCCCTTCTGCTGCTTGTCGGGGTTCAGCACCGACGGCAGCTCGACGCGCTCGCCGTGCTCGAGCGCGGGGGCGATCACCATGAAGATGATGAGGAGAACGAGGACGACGTCGACCAGCGGGGTGACGTTGATCTCGGGCTTCGCCCCTTCACGCCGCCGCGTGCTCGTACTTGCCCGAAGCTCGGCTCCCATGGCTGTTCTCCAGCTCGTCGAGGAGCTCCCCGGTCCGGCGACCGAGCTCCGTCTCGACGGCGTTGATCTTGGTGTTGAGCTGGTTGAAAAAGAGCGTCGCCGGGATGGCGACCATGAGGCCGAGGGCGGTCTCGACGAGCGCCTCGGCGATGCCGGCCGAGACGGACCCGAGCCCGCCGGAGCCCGTCGCGGCGATCCCCTGGAAGGCGGTGATGATGCCGACGACGGTGCCGAGGAGACCGACGAACGGCGCGATCGACCCGACCGAGGCGAGCACGCCCATCCCGCGCCGGAGCTCCTCCCCGACCGCCTCCTTCTGACGCTCGGCCTCGCGCCGGGCCAGCTCGATGCGGGAGAGGTTCTTCTCGTCGCTCGAGACGACCTTGTTCAAGATCGGCGCGACGAGGCGCGCGAACGGCGACGCCTTGTGCTCGCCGGCGGTCCCGGCCGCCTTCGCGTAGTCCTCCGCCTCGAGGTGCGGGAGGATCGCGCGGAGGAGCTTCCGGGTCTCGCTCTTGCCTCGGAAGAGGGCGAGGTGGCGCTCGACGACGACGGCGAGGCTCATCGTCGCCATCAGGATCAAGAGCGAGGCGATGACCTTGCTCATGAGGCCCATCGAGGCCCAGATGTGGATCGGACTGAACGACATGGTGATGCTCCTTCGGATCAGCCGGTCTTCAACCGGAAGGGGATCTTGACCATGCGCACCATGCGCACGGCGCGACCCTCGATGGTCGCGGGCTGGAAGGTCCACGTGCGCACGGCGGCGAGCACGATCTCGTCGAAGAGCGGATGGCCCTTCACGATCTTCGGCTCCTCGACGCGACCGTCCTCGCCGATCACGAACTTCACGACGACGAGCGCCTCGATGCCTTGCTTCCGCGCGTCCTCGGGGTAGGCCGGCATCGCCTTCGCCATCGGGACGGGGGCGGTCGACACCTCGGCGACCTGGACGGGCGGCGCGGGAGGGGAAGGCGGAGCGGGCGGAGCGGTGACGACGGGCGGCGCGATGCCGCCGCCGCCGCGGCCGGTGCCGCCGACGACGCCGTTCGGATCCCCCTCGCCGAAGGGGAGCTCCGCCGCGGCCTTGTTCGGATCGCCCTCGCGCGGAGCGTCCTTCGGGATCTCGAGCGGAGGCGCGTCCTGCTTCGCGCCGAGCGGAGGCGGCGCCGCGGTTCGGAGCGCGGCCTTGGGCGGAGGAGGAGGCGGCGGGGGCGGCGGCGCCTTCACCGGCTCCGGCGGAGGCACGAACTTCACCTCCACCTCCTCCTCGAAGACCTGCTTCTTGATCTGCCCCCCGAAGGCGATGCCTACGCCGAGCAAGAGCGCGACCAGGACCGCGGCGGCGGCGTACGAGCCGGCGAGCCGCTTGGCGCGGCCGTCGTCATCGAGCTCTCCTCGTCCCCAGGCGTCGAGCGACACGCCGCTTTTCTACGGGACGTGCGTGGCGCGCTCGTGACAACCCGGGCACAAGCTGTCACGGGGCGCGTGCGCGGGAGTTGACGGAACGGAAACAGATCGGAAACACGGCGGGCCGTTTCATGGGTCGTCATGCTCAACGCAGGCGACACCGCTTGGCTGCTCGTGAGCTCCGCGCTCGTGCTCCTGATGACGCCTGCCCTGGCCCTCTTCTACGGGGGCATGGTCCGGAAGAAGAACGTCCTCTCGAGCATCATGCACTCGCTCACTGCGATCCCGATCGTGACCGTCATCTGGCTGACGTTCGGGTACAGCCTCGCCTTCGGGCCGTCACACGGCGGCCTCATCGGCTCCTTCTCGATGGTGGGGTTCGCGGGGACGGTCGATCAGCTTCACGGCACGGTGCCGACGTTGGCCTTCGCCGCCTTCCAGATGATGTTCGCGATCATCACGCCGGCGCTCATCTCGGGCGCCTTCGCCGAGCGGATGAAGTTCTCGGCCTACATCCTCTTCGTCGTCGCCTGGTCGTCGCTCGTCTACGTGCCGGTCGCGCACTGGGTCTGGGCCGAGGAGGGCTGGCTCTTCAGGCTGGGCGCGCTCGACTTCGCGGGCGGCACCGTCGTCCACCTCACCGCCGGGGCGAGCGCGCTCCTCTGCTCGGTCATGGTCGGCAAACGCCTCAAGTACCCGCAGGAGCGGCCGCTCCCGCACAACCTCACGATGACGCTCACGGGGGCGGGGATCCTGTGGTTCGGTTGGTTCGGCTTCAACGCCGGGAGCGCCCTCACGAGCGGCTGGCTCGCCGCGCTCGCCTTCGTGACGACGCACTGCGGAGCGGCGGGCGGCGCCCTCGGGTGGCTCTTCATCGAGTGGAAGCATCGCGGAAAGCCGACGGCCCTCGGGATCGCCTCGGGGCTCGTCGCCGGGCTCGTCGCGATCACGCCTGCGGCGGGGTACGTCTCGCCGCTCTCCGCGGTCGCCCTCGGCGCGATCGCGTCGATCGTCTGCTATGGCGCCGTCCTCGCGAAGTATCGCCTCGGCTACGACGACTCGCTCGACGCCTTCGGCGTGCACGGCGTCGGCGGGCTCACGGGGGCGATCCTGACGGGCGTCTTCTGCGTGAAGCGCACCCTCCCGGGCGTGGCCGATCCCGTCGGCGCCGACGGCCTCCTCGCCGGGAACGCGAAGCAGCTCGGCATCCAGCTGCTCGCCTGCCTCGTGTCGGCCGCGTATGCCCTCGCCGTCACCTTCGTGCTCCTCAAGATCATCGACAAGCTCGTGGGCTTGCGCGTGACGGCGTCGGACGAGCGTGAGGGGCTCGACACCACGCAGCACGGCGAAGAGGGCTACGCAGGCTGAAGAGTCCAGACGAGGTCCACGTGGACCTCGACCCGGTCTTTCACCTTGAACGCGCCCATCGGACCCTTCACGGGGTCCGACCCGATCGCCGCGAGCGAGACGTCGAGCGTCGCGGTGACGCGGAGGCCCGCCGGGGTGACCAGCACGGTCGGCCGGGTTCTGACGGGCACCTCGCGACCGTTGGGCGTCGCGAGGACGACCGTCGCGCTCTCGTCCCCGAGCGTGACCCGCACGCGCACGACGGCCGACTCATCGGCATGGAACACCTCGCGCCGCATCTTCGCGAGGGCGTCCCTCTTGTCGTTCGGCGCGAGGCCGTTCTCGTCGATGCGTCCGCCGGCGAGGACGCCGAGGACGACGATCCCGGCGAGAGGCACCTCGAGCTCGGCGGTCCCCCTGACGCCGTCGCCGTCGGCGCGCACGGCACTCCCGCGCAGGCGCGTGCAGCCGAGGGCGAGGTCATGCGCGAGCCGCGCGAAGAGCCCCTCGGCGAACGTGTGGAGACGGACGCGGCTTTCGGCGTCGTCGAGGACGAGGTCCGGCACGAGGCGAGTATACTCGGACCCGCGACGCTCAGCCGATCTCGAGCGTCGTGCCGTCGTGGGCAGCGTGGACGCGATCGAGCCCCGTCGCCCGGAGCTTCGCGCGGAGCGCGTCCTGGGCGGGCGGCTCTCCGTGGACGAGGGCGACCTGCTCGAGCGGCCCGCGTGCGCGCAGGTCGGCGACGTAGGCCATGAGGTCACTCTGATCTGCATGCGCCGAGAACCCGTTGAGGACGACGACCTCGGCGCGAAGATCTCGCTCCACGCCGAAGATCTTCACGCGTGATCGACGCTCGACGATGCGGCGACCGAGCGTGTGCTGCGCCTGGAAGCCGACGATGACGACGGTGTTCTTCGGGTCCTCGATCGTGGCCTTGAGGTGGTGGAGGATGCGCCCGGCTTCGCACATGCCGCTCGCGGAGATGATGACGCACGGGTCGGGCGAGGCGTCGATCGCCTTCGACTCCTCCTTGTCTTCCACGTACCGGACATCCTCGAAGTCGAACGGGGAGCTCGTGCCGCGGAGGAGAGCGCGCGTCTCGGTGTCGAAGCACTCGGGGTGGAGCCGGAAGATGTCGGTGATCTTCACCGTGAGCGGCGAGTCGACGTAGACCGGCACCTTGGGGATGGCGTTCCCCAGCCGCAGCGCGTGGATGGCGTAGAGGACCTCCTGCGCGCGCTCCAGCGCGAAGGACGGGATGACGACCTTGCCGCCGCGCGCGAACGTGCGGACGAGCACGCGTCCGAGGTCCTCCTCCATCTGCGCGATCGGCTTGTGGAGGCGATCGCCGTACGTGCTCTCGGTGACGAGCACGTTTGCACCGGAGACGATCTCGGGGTCACGGAGGATCGGGATGTTCTTCCTGCCGAGGTCGCCGGTGAAGACGATGCGCCGCCTCCCACCGGGGCTCGCCGCGTGGTCGACGTCGAGGACCGTGATCGCGCTGCCGAGGACGTGTCCCGCGTCCATGAACGTGAGGCGTACGCCAGGCGCGATCGGCACCTCGCGGTGGTACGGGACCGAGACCATGCGCTCGAGGACGCCGAGGACGTCGTCTTCCGTGTAGAGAGGCTCGATCGGATCCATGTCGACGTGATCGCGCTCGACGAGCTTGTTCACGTAGCGCGCGTCGGCGGCCTGGATCATCGCCGCGTCCTCGAGCATCACCGCGCAGAGGTCGCGGGTCGCCGGTGTGGCGTAGATCGTCCCCTCATAGCCGCGCTTGACGAGGAGCGGCAACGCGCCCGAGTGATCGATGTGCGCGTGCGAGAGCACGACCGCATCGAGCGCGTTCACGTCGAGGCCGAGCTCACGGTTGTGCTGGATCGTCTCGCGCCGCCGCCCCTGGAAGAAGCCGCAATCCAGCAGGACGCAGGCCTGATCGGTCTCGAGGACGTGCTTCGACCCGGTCACCGTGTCGGCGGCCCCCACGAACGCGATCTTCATCCGCAGGAGCTTACCCCCCGCGACGTCCTACGGGAGCGGACCCTTCAGCACATCATAAGCATTTGAAACGTTTCGGATTTCGCGTCGCGTGGGGCACACTCCTCGGCGTCGGGGGGTTCGGGCCGGTGCGGCCCACGAGGAGGTTCGATGGGTTCGCCTTTGAAGAAGATTTTGGCAGTTCTCGCGGTGGGTTCGGTGGCATCCAGCGCGTCGGTCGCGTTCGTCGCGTGCAGCGACGACGCGGGCGGCGGCTCCGAAGCGACGAGCGATGCGGGGGGTGACGGCGGCGGCAACACGCAGACGGACGGGAGCACCGCGGACCTCTGCGCGGACGCGGGGGCGCGCCCTGCCCGGACGTGTACCGCAGCGGCCTGCACCGCCCAGAACGGTGAGCCGTCGGTCTGCGTCGCCGACCAGTGCGTGAAGCTCAAGTCCGAGGAGTGCGCGTTCGTCTCGGGCGCCACCGACGACGACGACGCCGTCATCGTCGGCAGCCTCCTCGATCTCAAGGGGAGCGACAAGGCCGCCGGGGTCGCGCGGCAGAACTCGGTCGATCTCGCGGTCGCCGAGATCAACACGGCCGGAGGTATCCCCACCGCCGACGGCTGCGGGAAGCGACTGCTCGCCTACGTCTCGTGCGACGACTCCGTCGCCTTCAACGCGGACGCTGGCATCACGGCGCCGAGCCGCCGCCGCGCGGCCAAGCACCTGGCGGAGGAGCTGAAAGCGATCGGCATCGTCGGCGCGAACAACAGCAACAACACCGTCGAGCTCTCGACGAACGTGACCAACCCGGCGAAGGCCCTCCTCATCGCGCCGACGGCCGGCGCGGGCGAGATCACGACGATCGCGAACGCGACGCAGGACGGCACGCGCGTCCTCTGGCGCATGATCCCGAGCGACGATCTGCAGAGCAAGGCCGTCGCGAAGTACGGCGAGCAGGTCGCGAAGGAGCTCGGTCGGACGACGATCAAGGCGCTCATCGTCCACCGTGACGATCCGTTCGGACGCGGGCTCCGCGACGGCGTGAAGGCGAACTTCTCGCTCAACGGCAAGCCGTGGGGCGACGCCGCGAACGCCGCGAACGTCTCCGAGGTCGGCTACCCCGTGAGCGGACCCGTCGACTACGCGAGCGTCCGTACCCAGATGCTCGCCTTCCAGCCCGACGTCATCTTCTTCTTCGGCCTCGGAGAGATCTCCGGGAACGTCATCGTCCCCTACGAGAAGGCGAACACGGGCGCCGCGAACAAGCCGATGTGGGTCTCGTCGAGCTCCGGGCAGCGCGCGGACTTCATCTCCGCCCTCCGAGACGACGCGACGCTCAAGGCGACAGGCATCCAGGCGCGCATGCGCGGGACGTCGGCGCAGCTGACCACGGCCCTGTCGCAGGATTTCTTCAACTTCCGCTACAAGGAGAAGTACAGCGAGCCGAAGACGCTGACGTTCGGGCAGACGCAGGCCTACGACGCGACCTATCTCCTCGCGTTCGCCGCCGCCGCGACGCGGCCCACGTACGCCCCGATCGCGAGCATCGAGGTGGCGAAGGGGCTCTCCAAGACCGTCGGTGGAACCGAGATCGTGAACGTCGGTCCGACCCGCGTGAGGGCGGGGCTCGAGAAGCTCCGCACGGGCGGATCGATCGATTTCACCGGCGCGTCGGGGCCGCTCGACTTCGACCCTGCCGTCGGCGAGGCCCCGGGCGACTACGCCGTCTGGTGCGTCCGAACGGACCCGAACACGAGCGAGCCGGTCTACGAGAACGTCACGGGCATGACCTGGAAGTACACGACGAACACGCTCGACGGCACGTTCACGTGCCCGCAGTGACGATGCGCTGACGCGTCGTCGGGCATCGAGCGCCGCCGATCACGGCGGCCGCGAGGAGACGTCGGCGTCTCTTCACGGCCGCCGTCGGCGTTTCATCGTCTCGAAATGCAACGAATCGCGCCCCGGCCGGAGAGACCGTGGCGGCGCCGTCGCGAGGGGCGCCACTTCGATATCTTCGCGAGAAAAAGCTCGGAAAAACGGCTCGATCCGGACTCGCCACGCGCGCGCGGGTCGAAGGGGCTCGCGCTCGCCTGTCCTCGCACGTCGTGTGGCCACCCCCGACCAAATCGAAGCGTTACGTGACGAAACGTTGGATCCCGAACGTAACGCTAGGGCATCGTTGCTCGGTGAGGGGCGTCTGGCAGGTGGGCGTGGCCGACCGTCAGGGCGCCGAAAAGGAGGAGGGTGACTCGATGCTACTGACTCCGATGAGAAAGCTTATCGCTGCCTGCGCGCTCGGTTCGTTGGCGTGCGCTTCGGTCGCGACGTTCGCGGGATGCAGCGACGACGACACGACGAACAACACGACGACGGACGGCGGAGGGACGGGAGACGGCGGTCCCACGGTGACCGACGGCGGCCCGACGTCCAACGAGTGCGCCGACGCCGGGCCCCCGACGCGGACGTGCACCGCGAAGGCCTGCACGCAGCAGAACGGCGAGCCGTCGGTCTGCGTCAACGACGCGTGCGTCAAGCTGAAGTCGCCAGAGTGCCCGCTCGTCGCGGGCGCCATCGAGGACGACAACGCGATCCTCATCGGCAGCCTCTTCGACCTCTCGGGCGGCGACAAGCTCGCGGGCGGCTTCCGGCAGAACTCCGTCGAGCTCGCCGTGAGCGAGATCAACGAGAAGGGCGGCGTCCCGACGGCCGACGGCTGCGGCTCGCGCCCCCTGGCGTACGTCTCCTGCGACGACCTCCTCGCGTTCAACGCGGCTGACGGAGGCTTCGACGTGCCCAGCCGCCGCCGCGCGGCGAGGCACCTCGCCGAGGAGCTCAAGGTCGCCGGCATCGTCGGACCGAACAACAGCAACAACACCCTCGAGATCTCCGAGAACATCACGAACCCGGCCAAGACCCTCCTGATCGCGCCGACGGCGGGCGCTGCGGAGATCACGACGGTCCCGAACGCGACGCAGGACGGCACGCGCGTCCTCTACCGGCTCGTTCCTTCCGACGCCTTGCAGGGTAAGGCGATCTCCAAGTACGGCGAGCGCATCGCGCAGGAGCTCAACAAGACCCCGCTCAAGGTCGCGATCGTCAACCGCGGGGACGCGTTCGGCAACGGCCTCCGTGACGGCGTGAAGGCGAACTTCATCCTCAACGGGAAGCCCTGGGGGGACGCCTCGAACGCGGCCAACATCGTTGAGGTGAGCTACCCGACGACGAACGCTGCCGCGGCGTACACGGCCGCGGTCGACGCGATGTTCGCGCTCCAGCCCGACATCATCTTCTGGTTCGGCCTCGGCGAGATCACGCCGAACATCATCGTGCCGTACGAGAAGCGGAACCCGACCACGAAGCCCCAGTGGCTGTCGACGACCTCGGGCCAGCGAAACGAGATCATCAACTCGCTCGGCTCGGACGCCGTGTTCGCGGCGACCGGCTTCCAGGCGCGCGTGAAGGGGACCTCGGCGCAGCTGACGACGTCGCTGTCGCAGGACTTCTTCAACTTCCGGTACAAGGTGAAGTACCCGGAGCCGAAGACCCTCATCTTCGGTCAGACGCAGGCCTACGACGGCACGTACCTCATCGCGTTCGCCTCGGCCGCCGCGAAGCCGGGCTACGGCCCGCTCCTCAGCATCGACGTCGCGAAGGGCATGCAGCAGACCGTCGGCGGCACCGAGGTGATCAACGTCGGCCCGACGAAGGTGAAGGCTGGCCTCGAGACCCTCCGCAAGGGCGGGAAGATCGACTTCAACGGTGCCTCTGGCGCGCTCGACTTCAACCCCGCCGTCGGCGAGGCGGAGAACGACTACGCCATCTGGTGTGTCCGCACGGACCCGAACACGAGCACGCCGGTCTTCGAGAACGTCACCGGCATGACGTGGAAGTTCCAGACGAACACGCTCGACGGCACGTACAGCTGCCCGCAGAACTGACGCCGCTCTCGTCCTAGAGCACGTCGACACGCTCGAAGCCCGCGGCGCGAAAGCTCCGCGGGCTTCGTCTATTTCGCGGCGAGCGCGAGGAGCGCGAGGGAGACGTCGGCGATCGCGCGGGAGCGCGCGGCGTCGCCGCTCGCGAACGCGTCCCCGTTCGCGAGCACGACGGCCCCAGCGCCGCGCGCGGGATCGAGGACCAGGGCGGCCGAGGCACCGGCATCTTCGCCCTCGTGGCCGACCGCTCTGCCGGCGTCGCCGAGCAGGATCGTCTGCGCGCCGAACGACGGCTCGAGCAGGCGGCGCGCCGCCGCTTCCGGCCAGATCCGCGCACCGTCGAGCTCGCCGCGCGCGAGCAGGACGCGCGCGAGCCGCGCCAGATCGCGCGCGCTCGCGAAGAGCCCTGCGGCGGGGTAGACGACGCGATCGCGCGCGGGCGCCCGCCGGAACGACGCGCCGGTCGCGACGTAGCTCACGGCTGCGCCGGGAGGCGGCCGGAACGACGTGCGGTTCATCCCGAGCGGGCGGAGCACGAGGCGTGCCGCCACCTCCTCGAACGGGGCGCCCTCCCGGCGCTCGATCGCGAGCGCGGCGAGCGTGGTCCCGACGTTCGCGTAGCGAAAGGTGCCGGGCGGATCCGTGGACCACGCCGTGCCGTCGCTCGTGTCGCGCAGGTAGTCGCGCGCGAAGACGCCGAGGTCGCGGGGGCCGCCGTCGGGGGCCTCCGGCTCGAGCAGCGCCCAGCGATCGCGGAGCCCGCTCGTGTGCTCGAGCAACGCCCGGAAGGTGACCGCCCGCTCGGGCGCGCGCGGGTTGCGGAGCGGCATCCCGAGGAGCCGTGACGCGTCCTCGGCCTCTGCGATCCGGCCCGCGTCGACGAGCAGCGCGGCCGCGGCCGCGGCGACGAGCTTCGCGACGGACGCGGCGTGGAACGGAACGTCCACCGTCGCCGGGCGGCTCTCCTCGACGTCGACGACGCCCGCGGCCCCTTCGAAGACGACGCGCGATCGGTCGACGGCGATCGCGACGAGGCCCGGGACGACGGCGCGCGCACGGAACGGCTCGAGATCGAGCGCCGCGTCGGCGCTCGTCGGCCGCGCGTCCGCCGGGGTGTCGTGCGCCACGGCGCGTGGTCGGCACGCCGCTGCGCTCGTCGCGAGGACGAGGCCGAGCGAGACGAGCCGATTCAGGACAGCGCGCTCTCGGGATCCGCCGTCGCCGCGGTCCGCGCCGCGCGCCGAGAGCGAGGGTCGTCTGCCGCGAAGACGAACGTGAGCACGACGAACACGGCCCACATCCCCGCGAGGTGCAGGAGCATCGGCGCCCCGCCGCTCGAGACGAAGAGCCAGCCCGAGACGGGCGGCCCGACGAGCATGCCTGCGGCGTAGGCGGAGTTGTAGAAGCCGTTCGCGCGCTCGAGATCCCTTCGCGGCGTGACGACCCCCTGGAGCGCGAGGCTCACGGGGGAGATCGCCGCGAGCGTGCCGCCGGCGACGAACACGGCACAGAGCATGAGCGGGAAGGACGAGAGGAGCACGAAGCTCCCGACCATCGCGCCGCCGACCGCCCCCAGCACGCGCATCACCCGAAGGTGCCCGTGCCGGTCGCCGAGCCGGCTCACGACCGGGGACATGGCCAGCATCCCGGCGGCGAAGCAGGCCGTCACGAGGATGGTGCGCTCCTTCGGGACGCCCTTCGCCTCGACGAGGAACAGCGGGAGGAAGAGGACGACCGAGGACTGGAAGTAGCCGTACGAGAACGTCGCGACGCACGACATCTTCGTCCGCCAGAAGACGAGGGCGTTCGAGGCCCGCGCGCCTCCGGCCTCGGCCTCGTGGTCGGTCTCCTCCGGGCCCGAGACGGCACCCGCGGTCGCCTTCGCGTCGAGCCGCAGGAACACGATCGCCGCGGCCCCGCACGCGAGGGCGCCTGCCGCGAAGAACGAGCTGCGGGTCCCCGCGAGCGGGACGATGACGGTCGAGAGGAGCGGCCCGACGACGTACCCGAGCGCGAGCGAGATCGCGTAGAGGCTCATGACGAAGGCGCGCTGATGCTTCTCGGCCCGCGCGAGGAGGGCGGTCTCGGCCGCGACCCAGAGGCACGCCGAGCAGGCGCCGTCGACGAACCTCACCGCGGCCAGCGGCGCGATCGCGCGAGGAAAGGGGAACGTCGTCACGCAGACCGCGTACCCCATGAGCGCGAAGATCATCGCCCGTCGCGCGCCGATGCGGCGCACGACCCAGCCCGACGGAACGGAGAAGACGATGATCCCGAGCGCGAAGGCGGTCGCGAGGAGCCCCATCTCCTCCTTCGGCAGCCCCGTCGCGTCCATGTGCAGCGCGAGCACGCTGATGGAGGTGCCGTAGGCGATCCCGAGCACCAGGACGGCCTGGTAGATCGTCCAGATGTTCCTGTCCGCGATCTTGACGGAGAGCACGGGTCAGGCCCTCCCGCTCAGTGCCGCGCCGACGCGTTCGCGAGCGCGCTGGGCTTGTCGCGCCGGCTCCGGAGCCACGCGATCCCGTGCGTGAGGAGTGACCAGTCCACCTCGTGTCCAGCCTTCCGCTCCTCGACGCGGTAGGGCCAGGCGAGCTGGGCGAGGGTGCCGGCATAGGCGCGCGAATGATCGGCGGTCTGCGGATCGGCCCCCGACACGCCGACGAACACCGGCGCGCGCCTTCCGGCCTCGACCGGGCTCCTGGCCCACGACGAGCCGCCGGCGAGCACCACGAAGCCGTCCACGTCGAGCCCGCCGCGGACGGCGAGCGAGCTCGCGTAGTAAGCGCCGCTCGAGAAACCGACCACGAACGTCTCGTCGAAGCCGTGACCGACCTTCTTCGCCACGTCGGCGCGCGCCTTCGCGATGCCTGCGAGGAGCCCGGCCTCCTGCTCTTTCTGCGCCGCCTCGGACGTCGGCCAGACGTAGGCGTTCTTCACGAGGGGCGACGTCGGGAGGAGGACGGTGAAGCCCAGGCGCTTCGCGTGGAGCGCCATCGCCCGCTGCTGGACCCAGGCGAAGCCGGGGTTCGTCGCGTAGGCGCCGTGCATGTAGACGACGAGCGTGCGCCTCCCGTCCGCGGGGACTCCGCCGTCCGCCCAGCACACGTGGTCGGAGAGCTCGTTCACCTCGGGCGCGCACCACGCCTTCTTCGCAGTCTCCTTGGCGCCGGGCTCCTTGGCGCCCGCCTCCGCCGGGCAGGTGACCGACAGGGCGAGGACCGCAGCGAGCAGGACGGAACCGGCAGCGGAGGGGTGATGCATGAGGGCCCGAGGTCTATCACGGCCTCGTCCCGGTGCGAACCGTCGTTCGCGGTGGTCAGAGAGCGGCGCGGATCCTCGCCGCGACCTCGCGCATCTGGTCGTCGTCCGCGTATTTCGTGCGGGGCCAGAAGAACCCCTTGAGACCGTCGCCCTTCGTGCGCGGGACGACGTGCACGTGGAGGTGCGGCACGCTCTGCGAGACCTTGTTGTTCATCGCCACGAAGGACCCCTCCGCGCCCGTCGCCGCGGGGACCGCGCGCGCGAGCGCCCGGACGCGCTCGAACAGGGGCCCGACCTCGATCGCCTCGAGCTCCGGCAGCGTCACGACGTGGCGGCGCGGAACGACGAGCACGTGCCCGTGGAAGAGCGGCTTCGTGTCGAGGAAGGCGAGGACGTGCTCGTCGTCGAGCACGACGTGCGCGGGGATCGTCCCCGAGACGATCCCGCAGAAGACGCAGGCCATCGTCTCTACTTCTTCGCCGCCACCGACTGCGCCGGCTTCTTCGGCTCCGGCTTCTTCGGCTCGGGCGCCTTCGCCGGCGCGCTCCCGGGCGCGTTCTTGTCGAGGACGGGCCACCCTCCCCAGACCGCGCTGTACTCGCAGCCCGGGCTCCACATGAGCCACCCGAGACCGCCCGTCGCCTCGGCGCTCTTCGCCTGCGCGACGACGTACTGCGGTCCGTAGTTCGTGACGCGGAGCGGGAAGGCTTGGAGCCACGTCCGCCACACCGTCGCCGCGCCGGTCGGCTTCAGCTGCTCGACCGCCGCCTTGTTCCCCATCCCGACGACCTCGGGGTGGTCGGCGGGCTCGGTCCAGCCCATGTAGCCCTTGCTGTAGTGCGAGGGGTAGCTCATGAGGCTGATCGCGTCCGCTTCGGGCGCGACGGTGGCGATGTCCTGCCCGAGCGCCTCGATGTCGGAGCGCTCTCCCGTCGCGGCGACGCCGAAGAAGTCGAGCGAGAGGGCCGCGTTCGACGCCGCCGTGACCTGCTTCACGCGCCGTACGAAGTCACGGATGACGAACTTCCGCTCCTGGATCTCGGGGAGGACGGCGACCTTCCGGGACAGGTGCACGGGGAAGCGCACGTAGTCGAGCTGGATCTCGTCCGCGCCCGCGTCGAGCGCCTCCTGTGCGAGCTCGATCGCGTAGTCTTGCGCTTCCTTGTTGGCAGGGTCGATCCAGTCGACGTGAATCGGCTTGCCCGTCGGCGTGAACTTGATCGAGAGGCGCGACCCTTCGGCGTGCTTGTCGGCCCACGGATCGTGGAAGCACGGGATGCGGATGATGACGTGGATCCCCCGCCAGTGCGCGAAGCGGATCGCACGCGCGAGATCCGGGATGTGGATCTTCTGCGCCGCCTTCGTCTCGACCGCGATCTTCGCCTTGCTGGGGTAGTTGACGTAGCCCTCGTAGTCCTTCCCGTCGAGGACGACCGCGTTGATGCCGCGCGCCGCGCTCTTGTCGAGCGTCTCGACCCACTTGATGCCCGCGTAGGGGCCGGTGACGAAGAGGCCGCGGAGGACCTTGTCGGCCGGCCAGCCGAAGCGCTCCTCCTTCGGGTCGCGGATGATGCGCGAGGTGATCGCCGGGATCTCGACGGTCTTGCCGGGCACGACGCCCGCGGGGTTCTTCTTCGCGATCGCGCTCGCGAGCTCCGCGGCGGTGTAGAGCTCGGAGAGCTCGAGGTATGACGCGGCGACGCTCGCGAGCGACTCGCCCTTCTGGACGGTGTGCTTGACCTTCGGCGGATCGCCCGGCTCCACCTTCCCGCCTTTGGGCATCTTCGTCTCGAGCCAGGCGCCGAGCTCGGTCGGGGGCGATAGGGGGATCGGCGCGCCGCCGCCGATCTTGATGTTCGTGCCCGCGGGGTGTCCCCCGGCCCCCTTGGAGGAGGTGACGTTGGGCGCGTTCTTCGCGACGGGCTCGCTCGTCGTCGTCGTGGTCGACGCTGCCGGTGCCGCGGCGTCCGTCGTCGCGACCGTTTCGGTCGCGCCGTCCGGCCCTCCTTCGCGCGACGCCGCCTGCGCGGGCGCGGGCTTGGGGGCGCAGCCGGGGAGCCCGGAGGCGAAGGCCGTGAGGCCGGCGATCGTGACCACCGTTCGAAGCGTCGACATCGTCACCATCCCAGGCGCCCGCGGGCGAACGCCGTCAGCTTGTCGGCCATCAGCTTGTGTGTCTTGAGGCTCGGGTGGAAGCCGCACCCGAGCCCGTCGGTGTGCTTCTGCTCGGGGAGCTCGAGCATCTCGATGTTGGCGTCGCCGGCGTCCTTGATCTTTGCGACGGCGACCTTCGTGTACTTCCGCGCCTTCGTGAGGCTCTGGCGACCCTCGGGGTAGCGATCGGTGAGCATCGGCCCGAGCGCGGCGACGATGAACGCGCTCGGATAGGCGGCGCGCACCTTCGCGACGAGCGCGACGTAGAGCTCGACGAACTTCTTCTCGCCAGGGTCGATGTTGGCGAAGTTGTTGGTTCCGAGGTTCACGACGACGAGCTGCGGCTGCCACCGCGACGTGTCCCACCTGCTGCCCTCGCGCGCGGGGAGGGTGCGGTCGAAGTTTTCGCGCATCTGGTAGAGCGTCTTGCCGCTCCAGGCGATCGTGGTGTGATCCGCGCCGAGCGCGCGCGCGGTGAGCGCGCCGTAGGTCATGAACTCGTTCTCCTGCCGCGGGTCGAACGTGCAACTCGGTCCCGGGCCCTCGTTGCCGTAGCCGGTCGAGATCGAGTCGCCGATGATCTCCATCCGGCGCTCGGGGGCAGGGGAGGGGGGGAGGAGCTTGCCGTCGGTCTCGACACCCGAGAGGACCATCTCCCCGACGTCCGCCTCCGTCCGCTTGTGGATCGCGACCTCGTGGACGCCGGCGGGCAGGCCGGAGGCGACGTCGTACACCTCGCGGTCCTTCTGCATCTTGAGGACGTTCTTCGGGTCGCCGTCGACGACCACCTGGAACGCGTTGAACGTGTGCTTCCCCTCGTCCCGGAGGCGCATGCGGAGGGTCGTACCCTGGAAGCGCACGACGATCGCGCTCGCGGACCACGCGAAGCGCATCCCGCTCTCGTCGACGGCGAAGCGGCCGATCGTCCGCACGAACGGCGCGAACGGCGGCTGACGATCGCCTGCCGTCGCGCCCGCGCCGGCCGACACGCTGCCGGCCTTCGTGGCGGGCGGCGTGGTCGCGGCGTTCGCGTTCGGTACGAGTTGCGGCATGCTCACGCCGGCGCTCGCCGCCGTGGCAGACGGTCCAGGACCGCCTCCCTCCTGCTTGGTGCAGGCGAGCAGCGTGACGGCGACGATGCCGAGCGTGACCGCGTGGCGGTTCGTCACGAGGCGATCGTAGCCGTCCCGCGTCACCGGGTCGAAATCTCGTGCTACCTACCGGCGTCCGTCATGGCCTTCGATCCCAACGCTCCCGCTCAGCCCGGCTCCGGTGTCTTCGGCCTTCCGCACACGGAGGCCGACGCCGCCGTCGTGCTCCTGCCGGTGCCCTGGGAGGCCACCACGTCCTACGGAGGGGGCGCGAGCCAGGGCCCGCGCGTGATCCTCGACGCGAGCCGGCAGGTGGATCTCTACGACCTGGATGTAGAGAAGCCGTACGAGGTAGGCATCCACATGCTGCCCGAGCCCGAGAGGGTCCTCGCCCTCAACGAGACCGCGAAGGCGATGGCGGCCCGCGTCATCGACGCGGCGGGTGCGGCGGGAGACCCCGAGCTCGAGCGTGCGGTCCAGCGCGTGAACGAGATGTCGCGCGAGGTGGACGCCTGGGTGGAGTCGGAGACGGCGCGCCTCCTCGCGGCCGGGAAGATCGTCGGCATCGTCGGCGGCGACCACTCGGTCCCCCTCGGCGCGTTCCGCGCGCTCGCGCGCGTCGCGAAGTCGTTCGGCGTCCTCCACGTCGACGCGCACTCCGACACGCGGAGGGCCTACGAGGGGTTCGAGGGCTCGCACGCCTCCATCATGTACAACGCGCTCGAGGGGGTCCCCGCGATCGAGCGGCTCGTGCAGGTCGGCATCCGCGACGTCTGCGAGGAGGAGATCCTCTACTGCCGCGCGCAGGGCGCGCGCGTCCGGATGATCACCGACCGTGAGCTCTCGATGCGGAAGCAGGAGGGCGAGACCTTCGCCGCCATCGCCCGCGCGATCGCGAAGGAGCTCCCCGACGACGTGTGGATCAGCTTCGACATCGACGGCCTCGACCCGCGCTACTGCCCGAGCACCGGCACGCCGGTCCCCGGCGGCCTGGACGTCCAGGAGGTCATCACGATCTTCCGCGAGGTCGTCCGCGCCGGAAAGCGGATCGTCGGCTTCGATCTGAACGAGGTCGCGCCGCATCCCCGCGATCCCGACGACGAGTGGGACGGCAACGTCGGCGCGCGCATGCTCTACAAGCTCGTCGGCTTCACGGTCGCCAGCCAGGGACGGGCCAAGCTGCTGTGAGGTCCGCCCGAGCGGTCCCCCACCGCTCGCCCCTCTGATCTATGCTCCCCTCTCGATGTCTGCCGCAAACCCTCTCCTCGCGGTCACGGTCCCTGTCCCCTTCGACACCGTCACGGCGGCGCACATCGTCCCCGCGGCCGATGCCCTCCTGACGCAGGCACAGGCGCGCCTCGACGCGATCGCCCGTGCGCCGCGCACGTACGAGGGCACCCTCGGCGCGCTCGACTCTGCGACGAGCGAGCTCGACTGGGCCCTCAACGTCGCCGGGCATCTCGAGTCCGTGCTCGGCACTCCCGACCTCCGGGACGCGTACCGCGCGGTGATGCCCAAGGTGAGCGCGTTCTACAGCGGGATCCTCTTGTCCGAGCCGCTCTTCCACGCGCTCCGCGCCTTCGCCGAGACGCCGGAGGCGAAGTCGCTCACGGGCGCGAAGAAGCGATTTCTCGACAAGACGCTCGCCGACTTCCGCCGCAACGGGGCCGAGCTCGACGCGGCGGGAAAGAAGCGGCTCGCGGAGGTCGACGTCGCGCTCTCCGAGCTCACGCTCCGGTTCGCGCAGAACGTCGTCGACGCGACGGCCGCCTTCGAGCTCCTCGTCCCGGACGCGGCGCGGCTCGCGGGGCTCCCCGACGGCGCCAAGGAGGCCGCGAGGCGCAGCGCGGAGGAGAAGGGAAAGCAGGGGTTCCGTCTGACGCTCCAGGCGCCGTCGTACGGCCCGGCGATGACGTTCCTCGAGGACCGCGCCCTCCGCGAGCAGCTCTACCGGGCGAACGTCATGCGCGCGAGCGCGGGCCCGAGCGCGAACGCGGACGTCATCCGCGAGGTCCTCGCGCTCCGTCGCGAGAAGGCGAAGCTCCTCGGCTTCGCGCACTTCGCCGACCTCGCCACCGACGATCGCATGGCGAAGAGCGGGAAGGACGCGCTCGCGTTCGTGAACGAGCTCCGCGCACACCTCGAGCCCGGCTTCGCGCGCGAGAACGCGGAGCTCGCGGCCTTCGCGCGGGCCGAGGGCCACGAGGGGGCCCTCGCGCCGTGGGACGTCGCCTTCTGGGCGGAGCGGCAGCGCAAGGCGCTCTTCGACTTCGACGAGGAGACGCTCCGCCCGTATTTCCCGCTCGATCGCGTGTCGCAGGGGCTCTTCGAAATCGCGGAGAAGCTCTACGGCATCTCGATCGAGCGCGACCCGAACGCGAGGGTGTGGCACCCGGACGTGACGGCGTGGACGGTGAAGGATGGCGCCGGCAGCGCGATCGGCAGCTTCTTCATGGATCTCTTCCCCCGCGAGACGAAGCGGGACGGCGCGTGGATGGGCGGCGTCGTCGATCGGCTGCCGGGTACGCGCGATGCGCGCACGAACGTGGCGGTCGTCGTCGCGAACATGACGCCGCCGCGCGCCCCGGGCCAGCCCGCGCTCCTCAACCACCGCGAGGTGGAGACGCTCTTCCACGAGTTCGGTCACAACATGCACCACATCCTGTCCGAGGTGCCCATCCGCTCCCTCGCGGGGACGCGCGTCGTGAGCGACTTCGTCGAGCTCCCCTCGATGATCATGGAGAACTGGTGCTGGGAGCGCGCGGCGCTCGACGGCTTCGCGCGGCACCACCAGACGGGCGCGCCGATCCCCGACGACGTGAAGGAGCGCATGCTCCGCGCGCGGACGTACCGCGCGGCGAACGCGCTCATGCGTCAGCTCGGCTTCTCGACCGTCGACCTCCTCCTCCACACGGAGTACACGCCGGAGAGCCACGGCGACGTGATGGCGTTCGCGCGCGAGGTCTTCGGGCGCTTCTCGCCGACGCCGCTTCCGGCCGAGTACGCGATGCTCGCCTCGTTCTCCCACCTCTTCGGATCGGCGTACGGCTACGCGGCGGGCTACTACTCGTACCAGTGGTCCGAGGTCCTCGAGGCGGACGCGTTCACGCTCTTCCGGGAGCGCGGCATCCTCAGCCGCGAGGCAGGGGACCGCTTCCGGCGCGAGATCCTGTCGCGCGGCGACACCGAGGACCCCGCTGTGCTCTATCGCACGTTCCTCGGTCGTGATCCGAACGTCGGCGCCCTCCTCACACGGCTCGGCGTCGCGGCATGAACGACCCCGCGGCGGGCCTGGGCGCCCCCGTCACTCCCTCGCGGTCCCCCGTCGGGCGTCTCCTCGTCCGTCCGTGGTTCGAGACGCTGCTCGGCGGGCTCATCCTCGTCTCGGCGGCGCTCACGGTCGTGCAGATCACGTCGCCGGTGCCCACGCCGCGCGTCGAGGTGGCGCTCGACGTCATCGCGACGCTCTTCGCCGTGGAGCTCGTCGTCCGGCTCCGCGCGGCCCCGTCGCGGAAGAGCTTCTTCCGCGAGTACTGGATCGACGTCCTCAGCGTCGTGCCCCCCCTCGCGGCGGGGTGGGTCGTCGCGCTGCCGCTCGAGCCGCGAGGGCCCCTCCCTGCGTGGCTGGCGAGCCTCGCGCTCCTCCGCATCGTGCGGCTCTTCCGCCTCCTCAAGATCGCGCGGCACCGGATGCTCCTCTTCCCGCGCGTCCTCCGGAAGGGCGCGCGCGAGGTGTTCTTCGCGTCGGGCCTCGTCCTCCTCGCCGTCGTCATCGCGAGCTCCGCGCTCGTCACCTTCGAGCGGGACGCGAACCCCGCGATGCGAACGTTCGGGCAGGCGTTCTGGTTCAGCCTCTACTCGGTCGTGGCGGCCGAGCCGATCCCGGCGCCGCCGCTCACGTTCGGCGGCCACGTGGTCGCCTTCTTCGTGATCATGACGGGCCTCTTCACCTTCGCGACGGTGATCGGAACGGTCACGGCGCTCGTCACGGAGCGGCTACGCTCGGGAGACCTCATCGTGGACTGGGAAGACCTTCGCGACCACCTCATCGTGTGCGGCTGGAGCCGCAAGGCGCAGATCATCATCCGCGAGTACGTCGCGGCGACGCCGGACGACGATCAGCCCGTCGTCGTCATCGCGGAGCTCGACGGCACGCCGCAGCTCGACGCGGAGCTCGCGCGGCGGGTCCAGTTCCTCAACGACGACTTCACGAAGATCGAAGCGCTCGACAAGGCGGGCGTCCGCCGAGCGGCTCGCGCGATCATCCTGGCGGACACGGGACGGAACCGGAAGGAGCGCGACGCCGACGCCAGGACGATCCTCGCCGCGCTCACGATCGAGCGGTTGAATCCGGCGATCTACACCGCCGCGGAGATCCACAGGCGTGAGCACGGTCATCACCTCGAGATGGGGAAGGTGAACGACTACGTCGTCTCGGGCGAGCACAGCGCCTTCCTCCTCGCGCAGTCGGCGATCACGCGCGGCGTGATGAGCGTCTTCTCCGAGCTCCTGACCCAGGAGCACGGCAACCGGTTCTTCCGCTGTCACGTCCCGAAGGCGTTCGAAGGAAAGTCCTTCGTCGAGCTCATGGTCCACGTGAAGAAGGAGCACGACGCGCTCCTCGTCGCGGTGAACCGCGGGAAGGACGTCGTCCTCAACCCGACAGGCTACGTCTTCGAGGGCGGTGAGGACGTCGTCCTCATCACGTCGAAGCCCGTGAAGCTCTGACGCGTGCTCGTGCGGCGTCAGTCTTGCTGATCGGCGTACGTCATGACGAGATACATGAGGCACTCGCGATCCCCGGCGTTCACGTAGGCGTGCGGCACGTCGGCTTCGAACACGATCGCGTCGCCCTTCTCGAGCTCGTGCGTCTCGCGGTGACCTTCACGCTCGACCTCGACGCGGAGCGCCCCCTCCGTGACGGTCAGGTTCTCGACGGTGCCCGGCGCGTGCGCGTCGGCGACCTCCTCGGCCCCCGCGGAGAGCCGGAGCTCGTAGAACTCGGCGCGACGAGGACCGTCGAACGGGAACAGCGCGCGTGAGCTGAAGGAGCCATTCTGGCTCGTCAGCACCTTCGACTGCGCGTGGCGGAGGACGGCCGTACCGCCGGCCTCGCGCGCCTGGATGAGCGTCGCGAACGTCACGTCGAGGGCGCGCGCGATCTTCCAGAGGACGTTGATCGTGGGCGCGCTCTGTCCGAGCTCGATCTGGCCGAGCATGGCGCGGCTGACGCCCGAGCGCGTCGCCAGCTTCTCGAGGGAGAGCCCTCGTCGCATCCGGAGCCGCCGCAGGTTCTGCCCGACGACGGGCGCGAGATCCTGCGCGTCGTCCCCCTTCGCCGGGTACGCCCAGGCGGCCTCGGGCGGGCTGGCCGGCGTCGCCGCCTCCGAGGGCGTGCTCTCGCGGACGGATTTCACGGATCCCTCAGGCCATCCTCGGCGACCAGACGGGCACCCAGCAGACCCAGACCGGGACCATCACGGGCGCCGCGATCGGCGCCTCTGCGGGCGCCGGAGGCTCCCTCTTCTCGTGCCTGCGCTGACGGAACGAATCGAGGTCGACGACGTTCGCGGCGGCGGTCGTGCTCTTGCCCATCTACCCTCCTCCGACTCGAGCAGTATCCGTTTTAGCGGAGGCTCTGTCAAGGTGGAGGAGGATCCGTTTTTGCGGACGAGCGCGGCCGAGGCGGAGCGGCTCAGTTCTCCATGCACTTCACCCACGCCGGCTTCGTCTTCGCGGCCATGGCGCAGGTGAACTGGTTCTTCGTGATCCCCTCGTTCTTCTCGTTGCAGGGGTTCTTCGGGTCGGGCTTCCGGTTCCGCTGCTTCTGCTCCTGGATCATTTTCGCCATCCCGCCGTCGCCGAGGATGGGGCGGAGCTGCGCGGCCTGCGCGTTGATCTCCACCTCGACGCCGCGGTCCAGCGCGCGCTCGCACTCCTGCTTCGAGGCCCGCGGCGAGTCGTCCTTCTTCTTCTCGTCCTTGCCGTCCTTGCCGTCCTTGCCGTCCTTCGGCTCCGGCGCGCTCGCGCCTCCGCCCGCGGTGGGGCCTCCGCCTCCGCCGGGCGCGCCCGCGCCGGGCATGAGCCCCGCGAGCATCGCCGACGGGTCGCCGCCGCCCTTCGCGTTCTTCTCCTGCATCGGCGGGAGGCTCGGCGAGGTCTCGAGGCCGGAGTTCACGGCGACCGTCTCGGTCTGGGCGGGTTGCTTCGGCGGCGGGCTGCTGCACGCGGCGACCGTGAGACCGAGGGCGACGAGGGCGGGCGCGAGGGCGCGACGGCGGGGGCGTTCCACGAACGTCAGCGTAGCCCACACGCGCCCGCCGTCCCAGGCGCTCCCTCCGCTCACGACGCGACGCGCTCTTCGCCGATCGTCACGAGGTGCGGCTCCGGCTCGCGATCGATGCGGAGCAGCGTCCCCTCGTCGACCTCGCGCCACGGCTCGTCGGTGATCCGCTCCGACGCGACGAAGACGGCGCGGCGCCGGTGCGTCCAGCGCGTCACGAGCGTCGTCGCATCCGTCACCTGTCGCGTCGCGCGCACGGGATCCTCCGGCCCGCGCTCGAGCACGAAGAGCGGCCGCTTGTAGCGGTGCGCGAAGCACGTGTGTCCGTCCGAGAGGAGGAAGTTGAAGGCGCCGATGTCCTTTCCGCGGAGCTCGGCCGCGGTGCTCGCGACGAGCTGCGACGCTTCGCGCCTCGACGCTTCGTCGCCGAGGTGCGTGAGGCCCGCGCGGTCGAGCCGCGAGAGCAGGTGGGCGAAGAGGACCTCGCTGTCGGTGTCCCCCGTGATCTGCTCGAGCCGCTCGGGCGCCGTCGCCTCCCGGAGGGCCTTGCAGCAGGGGATCGTCCCGTTGTGCGCGAAGACCCAGCCGTCACGCGCGAACGGATGCGTGTTCTCGATCCTCGTCGACCCCACCGTCTTCTGCCGGATGTGCGCGACGAGGACGTGACCGCGGCTCCGCCCCGCGAGCGCGTGGAAGCTCGGATCCGCCGCCGCTCGTTCGGTGCCCTTGTGGAGGTGCCATCGCGCCCCGTGCGTGTGGTGCGCGGTCTTGTCGTGGATCGCGATCCCCCATCCGTCGGGATGCTGGTGCGAGAGGCTGGCGAGGCTTCGTGGAGCGTCCCGGAGGACGAGCGCGAACTCCGTGGACTCCGACGCGACGATCCCGAGCAGACGGCACATGGGGAGCGGGCTCCTCGGCCCACCCTCCAGCATACGCCCGTCTCGGGAGAGGCCCCAGCTTCCGCGCTCATTTCCTGAAGGGGACCGCCACCACGCGCGTCTCCCGTATCGCACCGAGTACGCGGATCGCGGCGTCGAGCGCCTTCGCGGTCGGCTCGAACTGCCACTGGATCTGCGCGATGCGCCGCTCGGGGGCGACCTCCAGGGTCGGCACGTCGAACCGGGCGAGGGCGAGGAGCGCGTTCCGCACCGCCGGCGTCAAGAGCCGCACCACCGCGTGCTGGGTGCCTTCGACGAGGAAGAGGCCGTCGAAGGACGGATCGCCGACCTCCTGCTCGTGCCGCAGCCCGACGGCCTTGCCGAAGGCGGCGAGCAGCGACTCGGGGCGGATGGAGAGCGCGGGCGCCGCACGGGCCACGCTCGTGACGAGCCACATCGTGACCTCGCCGATCTGCCCGCTCTGCGGCGACGCCGTGATCCGCAAGCTGAACGGCACGCCCGCGTCCGTGAAGCGCGCGAGGCAGGACGTCCGGCTCGCCCAAAAGATGTCCGCCTCACGGTCCCGGTCGCGAACGCACGAGATGGACGCGCGGGTGAAGGCGTGCGCCTCCTCGTCCTCCACCCAGCCGAACGAGGCCCAGCGGCTCTCGGGGGGCGGCGGATCGGGGGCCGTGGCGGGGACCCTCAGCCAGGCCTCCTCCAGCATCGGCAGACGCTCGACGAGCTGCTTCAGGGCGTCGTGGTACGCGGTCAGGTCGCCCTCCGCACGCGCGAGGTCCTCGAAGGCGTCGTTCGCCGCGCGCGCCCTGCCGACCCGCGCTGCCCGGAGCCGCTCGAGTCGCTCGCGGACCTCGCGGTCGAGGCTCGCCCAGAACGCGTCGGTGAGCTCCGCCTCGGTCTCGCGGACGCGAGCCTCGAGCTCGTCGAGCCGGGAGCGTAGGCCGAGGTGCGCATCCCGGTAGAGGTTGCTCGCGGGCATGCCCTTCGAGTGTCCCAGCCGATCGGCGCTCGTGCAAGGCGCGGTCACTCCGTCGGAAAGCTCTTCCCCTTCCACTCCCGCCAGCCGCCGGCCATGGAGGACACGTGGGTGTAGCCCATGCGGGCGAGGCTCTCCGCAGAGAGCGCTGATCGGAAGCCGCCGCCGCAGTAGAGGACGATCTCGGCGCCCGTGTCGGGCACCAACGTCTCGATGTCGCGCTCGAGGATGCCGCGGCCGAGGTGCTTCGCGCCTTCGATGTGGCCCGCGGCGAACTCGCTCTCTTCGCGCACGTCGATGAGCTCGAAGCGGTCTTTGCCCGCCTTGCGCGCCTCGAGCCTCTGCGCGACGTCGTCGGTGGTGACCTCCTTCACGCGTGCTTTGGCCTCGTCACACAGCTTCTCGAACCGAGGGGAGTGAGCCATGCGCGCCATCGTACGCGTCGTTGCGGCGCGCGGGGGGCCGAGCTAATCGGGGAATCATGCCGCTCCCCGAGCCCGTCCAGAGGCGCATCGACCGCGAGCTCCCGGCCGACTTCCTCTCCGTCGAGCCGTCGGACCTCGCGGAGTACGGGCGCGACTGGACGAAGGTGTACGCGCCCGCGCCCAGCGCGATCGCTTTTCCCCGGTCGACGCGCGAAGTGTCGCAGCTGCTCGCGATCTGCAACGAGGCGCGCGTCGGCGTCGTCCCTTCGGGGGGCCGGACGGGGCTCGCCGGCGGCGCGGTCGCTCCGAACGGGGAGGTCGTCCTCTCGCTCGCCCGCATGCGTCGGCTGGACCCCGTCGATCGCCTCGGCGGAACGGTCCGCGTCCAGGCCGGCGCCGTCACCGAGGTCGTGCACCAGCACTGCGAGCCCCTCGGCCTCACCTGGCCGGTCGACTTCGCCTCGAAGGGATCCTCCACGGTCGGCGGCAACATCGCGACCAACGCGGGCGGCGTGAAGGTGATTCGCTACGGCCTCACGCGACAGTGGGTCCTCGGCCTCGAGGTCGTGCTCGCCTCCGGCGAGGTGCTGGAGATCGGCGGCGCGCTCGAGAAGAACAACACCGGGCTCGATCTCCGGCAGCTCTTCATCGGCTCGGAGGGCACGCTCGGCGTCGTCACGGAGGCGACGCTGAAGCTGACGCGCATCGCGACGGGCACCTCCGTGATGCTGCTCGGGGTCGCGGACGTCCCGGGCGTCCTCGCCCTCTTCCGCGAAGCGAGGACGGGCCCCTTCGCCCTCGAGGCCTACGAGTTCTTCTCGCAGGCGTGCCTCGATCGCGTGACGCGCCATCGAGGCCTCCGCCCGCCGTTCGGCACGGCCTGCCCCTACTACGTCCTCCTCGAGGTGCAGGCCGAGGGCGGCGACGCACTCGCGACGCTCGAGCCCTGGGTCGCGAACGTGTTCGCGTCGGGCCTCGCGCTGGACGGCACGCTGGCCCAGCACGGCGGCGAGGCGCGCGCGCTCTGGGAGCTCCGGGAGGGGATAAGCGAGAGCCTGAGCGCCACGGGCCTCCCCCACAAGAACGACGTCGCGCTCCCGATCGCGAGCCTGGACGCCTTCTGCGCCGAGCTCGGCAGCGTGTTCGCGAAGCGCTATCCGGACTGGGAGATCTGCCTCTTCGGACACGTCGGCGACGGCAACCTCCACATCAACGTGATGAAGCCGGAGGCGATGGACCGCGCCGCCTTCTTCGCCGAGACGAAGGCGGCCGACCGCGACATGTTCGAGCTCGTGCAGCGCCACCGCGGGAGCATCTCCGCCGAGCACGGGATCGGCCTCCTCAAGAAGGCCTTCCTCGGCTTCTCCCGGAGCGAGGGCGAGCTCGGCGTCATGCGCGCAGTGAAGCGCGCGCTCGATCCGAACGGCATCCTCAATCCGGGGAAGGTCCTCGACGCGTGACGCGGCGAGCGCTCTGGCTCGCGCTCGTGCTCGGAGGCGTCGCCTCCGTGGCCGTCGGGCCGGGGTGTGCGGAGGAGGAGACGAGGTTCCCCGTCGCGATCGCGAAGGCGTCGCGGCACGCCTCGCTCCGCGACGGGCTCGTCGAGAGCTCGCGCGCCTTCGCGTTCGTGGAGGACGGGGGGCGAGGGGAGTGGACGGGGGACCTCGGCGACGCGCCGGCGTTCGGGCTCGCGGCGCTGGGACGCCGAGCCGACCTCGATCCGGCGGAGGCAAGGCGTCGCGCGGCGGCGGCGCTTCGCGCGAAGGAGCTCGTCGCCGAGGACCCGCTCGCGGGCCCGCCCGACGCCGCCTTCGAGCGGCTGATGTCGGCGCTCGGTCTGCTCGCCTTCGGGGGGGCGGACGCGGAGGCCGCGGCGCCGTACCTCGATCGCGTCGACGGGCTGCTCCGGGACGCGGGCGACGACGTCGAGCGCTTCGCCGATCGGCTCCCGGCGATCGCGGTGTACGGCTCGACCGTGCCGGCGGCGCTCGTGGCGATCGCGCAGGTGGAGGCCTCGCTCGTCCTCGGGGAGCCGCGCGCCGAGGAGCGCCGCACGCGCGCGGTCCGCCTCGAGCGCGCGCTCGTGTCCCGGTCGTTCGGAGATCTCGTCGACCCCGGCTCGACGCGGTCGTCGCGCGCGTTCGCGCGTCGCCCGGGCGAGCTGTCTCTGACCCTCCTGCCGAACGCGATCATGATGCTCCTCGACGCGCGGCTCTTTCGCGCGACGCGAGACGAGACCTACCTCCTCCGCGCCCGCGCGCTCTTCGCGGCGGCGCAGCCGCTCCTCCTGCCCGCTCCAGCCGCGGTGACGGGCGGCGTACGATACGCCGAGCCGGAGGCGGCCGAGAGGGGCCTCGGCGCCACCCGGGACGTGTCGACGCTCGCCGGGCAGAGCGCGCTCGCGCTCGCGCTCCTCGCCGTGTTCGAGGTCACGGGCGACGGGCGCTACGTCGACGAGGCGGACCGCATCCTCGACGCCATCGCGGGCATGCGCGACGGGGAGCGCCTCGCGCACCACGTGGCCGACGGCCGCCTGGCGGACGACGCGGGCGCGGAGCCTGCGTCCTGCGCAGGATGCATGTTCCACGCTCTCCTCGCCACCGGCGTGCGCCGCACGCTCGCCGGCGAGCCCTTCTGAGCCTCCCGCGTCTCCGTCAGTAGAGGATCCGCGTCTTGATGCTCGTCTCGAGCTCGGCGATGCCGCGACGGACGTCGTTCGCGACCTCCTTGTCGAGGTCCATGACGAGGTAGCCGATGCTCGGGTCGGTCGCGAGGAACTGGGCGAGGACGTTCCCGTTCCGCTCCGAGACGATGCGGTTGATGTCGCTGAGGACGCCCGGGACGTTGCGGTGGACGTTGAGCACGCGGTGCGACCCCGCCATGGGCGGGAGGTCGACGTGCGGGAAGTTCACCGCCTGCGTCGTCGCCCCCGTGTTCATGAACTTCGCGAGGGTGTTCGCGACCTCGCGGCCGATCGCCTCCTGCGCCTCCTCCGTCGACCCGCCGATGTGCGGCGTCAGCACGACGTTCTCGAGCCCGCAGACGGGCGAGGCGAAGCCGTCGGAGTTGCCCTCCGGCTCCTCGGGATAGACGTCGAGCGCGGCGCCGCCGAGCTTGCCCAACCGGATGGCCTCGGCGACCGCCGCGACGTCGACGACGGTGCCACGGCTCAGGTTGAGCAGCATCGCGCCGTCCTTCATCTTCGCGATCTGCTCTTTGCCGAGCATGTTCTTCGTCGACGGTGTCTCCGGGACGTGGAGGGTGACGAAGTCGCTCTCGGCGAGGAGCCCGTCGAGGCCGAGCGCCATGCGGTTGTTGCCCATCGGCAGCGTCGGGCGGACGTCGTGGAAGACGACGCGCATGCCGATCGCCTCCGCGAGGACGCCTACCTGCGAGCCGATGTGGCCGTAGCCGACGATGCCCACCGTCTTGCCGCGGACCTCGTGGGCGCCCGCCGCGACCTTGCGCCAACGGCCCTCGTGGACCTCGCGCGAGCGATCCCCGAGGCGACGCGAGAGCATGATGATCTCGCAGATCACGAGCTCCGCGACGCTTCGCGTGTTGGAGAAGGGCGCGTTGAAGCAGGGGATGCCGAGCTTGTTCGCGGCGTCGAGATCGATCTGGTTCGTGCCGATGCAGAAGGCGCCGACCCCGAGGAGACGCTTGCCGGCCTCGAGCGCCTTCGCGGTCACGCGCGTCTTGCTGCGGATCCCGAGGAGGTGGACGCCCTCCGAGAGCTTGGCGGCGAGCTCGTCCTCCTTCAGGGCCCGCGGGACGACCTCGATCTGGACGCCGTCGCGCTGGAAGATCTCGTGCGCGCTCGGGTGCACGTTCTCCAGCAGGAGGACCTTGATCTCGCTCTTCGGGAAGGACGTCGGCGGGGTGGAGGCTGCCATGCCTCGCGCACGATAGTCAGGAGGGAACGTCAGCGCCAGACGCGGATGCGCATGCGGCTGTCGGGAGGCATCGCGTCGTGCCCTCGCGCCCGCGCTGCGCGGACGACATGTCGGAGGGCCTCGAAATGATCCGGCGCCGGCACCCGGAACTCCGACGCGGAGAGGACGCGATCGAAGAGCTCGCGGGTGGGCGCGTCGAGCGAGACGAGCCAGCGGAGGAGACCCGAGCGCGCGCCCGCCGGGAGCTCGCGCGCGGCGACGAGCGCGTCGTTCGGGATCGGCCCCATCGTCGCGAGGACCTCGAGGGGGCGGATGGCCACGCCGTGGTCGTCCATCCACGCGCCGCGGATCGCCCGACCCTGCGCGTCGACGTGACAGTAGGTGGCGCCGACGTCCGCGTCCCCCGTCATCACCGCCTCGACGACGGCGGCGTGTCCGTGGACGAAGAGCTCACGGGAGAAGAAGCGGAGGACGTCGTGCCCCTGCGCGGCGAGGAAGATGCGCGGGACGAGGTAGCCGGCTGCGCTCTCACGATCGACCCAGGCGGCGCGGCGGCCCTTGAGATCGCCGAGCGACTTCGGCCCGTTCCCTCGCGTCACGAGCGCGGCGTGGTAGCTCACGGCTCCCTGCCGGCTCGGGATCGCGACCGGCTCGGCGACGCCGCGGCTCACGAGATCGAGCGTCGGGAGCGGCGGCATCCAGGCGAGGCCGACCTCGCTGTCGTCGATCGCGTCGGCCAGCTCCTTGTAGCTGCTGGCGAGCCACGGGACGAAGCGGACCCCCGCCGCGACGGAGGCCTTTTCGCAGAGCACCTCGAGCTCTGCGCGCGTCTTCGGCAGATCGTTGGTCTTGACGACGCCGAAGCCCCAGTCGCTCACCCCGGCAGCGTACCAGGGAAGGTCGCCCGCCGCGCCACCGTAGTACTCCGCCGTGCACCGCGCCGAAAGCTTCCTTCCGGCCCTCGGGCTGCCCCTCGAAGTGCCGGCCGGCATGTCGCCTGCCCTCGCGGGGCTCCTCGTCGGAGCCGTCTCGGGCATCGTGCTGTTCACCCTCGTGATGCTCGCCACGCGCCGGCGGCCCCTCGCACAGCCCCGCTACGCCGTGGGCTGCGAGGTGATGCACGTCGCGCCCTACGCGACGGGCAGCGGCTACGTGCTCCCGCCGTCGTCGTCGCTCCCCCCGCCGCCGGAGCCGCGGCCTACGTTCGACGATCCCCTCGCCCGCGGGGGACAGCACGTGGCCGTCGCGACGCCGGAGACTCCCCCGCGTCTCCCTCCTCTCGCGCCGCATCCCCTCGGCGTCATCGCGGCCGGATCCACGACGCTGCGGGCCGCGATCCCGGCGTCGCTCGCCCCTCCGAGCGCGCCGATCGCCGACGACAGCCCGACGGTCATCGCCGAGACGCTTTTCGACGAGCCACCGCAGCCGCGCCACCGTGGGGCGCCCCCTCGCATCCGGCCGGTCGCGCCGACGCCGCCGAGGTTCGGGGGCGACCACCCTTGACGCAGCGCGCAGGCGGCGCATCTTGAAGAGGCCGTGTGCCCGTACTGCCGCCAGAACGCGCCTCTCGTCTACCGGGGCGTCACCGCGACCTGCACGGGCTGCGGCCGGGCTCGCGCGCCCCTGACGTCGAGCTCGGTGAACATGGCGGGGCAGCCCTCGAAGCTCGGCGGCAAGGTCGCCCGAGGCTTCGGCTGGGCCACGCTCGGGGGCGGGTGGTCGACGGCGCTCCTCCTCTTCGCGATCTTCTACAGCCTCTTCGGGATGGCGCCCGTCACGTGGGTCCTCGCCGGGCTCGTCGCGTTCGTGTCGTCGACGGTCGGCTGGCTCCTCCTCCGCGGTGGGAAGGAGCTCGAGCAGTCGGGCTCCGACACGGAGCACGCGACGAAGACGCGGGCGATCCTCGCGCTCGCGGCGACCCGCGGCGGGGTCGTGACGGCGTTCGACGTGGCGCAGGCCCTCGACGTGACGCAGGAGGCGGCGGACGCGATCCTGACGCGGCTCGCGAAGGAGCAGATGGACCTCGTGAAGGTCGACATCGACGACGAGGGGCGGGTGCTCTACCGCGTCACGTCGATGGCGTTCGCGAACATGCGGCCGCCGCCGCCGATGCGGGTGAGCGTCGAGGGGCCGAGGGTCGCGGGGGCGGAGCCGGGGGAGGCGATCCTGCGGCCGGAGGACGAGCCGGCGGAGAACGCGTACGGCGTGCGCGCGAAGGCGCGGTGAGGTGAGAAGGGCGGGGTGGGGGATCGCGGGGGCGATCGTCATCGGGTGCTCGTCGCGGACGCCCGAGGCGCCGGTGCGCGCGGGCTCGGGGGATGCGGGGAGCGGGGCGGTGGCGGATGCGGGCAGCGACGCGGGGGCGACGCGGAGCGTGGGGCCGAGCGTGTCGTTCGAGGAGGCGCTCGGGGTGATTCACGGGGCCGGCGCGGCGGGGAGGGCTCGGGCGGAGGCGTGTGGGGAGGGAGACGAGAGCGCGCGGGTGCGATGCCTGCTCGCCGATCGGTTCTCGGCGGACCGCGAGGCGGCGGCGATGGCCGACGAGCTCTGGACGCGGTTCGGGACCGTGGCGGGGGTCGAGGTCGCGCACACGATGGATGGGGGGTACCGCGGATCGATCCAGATCGTGCCGGAGCTGCCCATTGGTGTAGAGCGCAAGCATCTGGGCTGGGTCGTGTCCGCGATGCGGGACTTCGACGGGTTCTTCACGTGGCTCGCGCCGCCGGCGGAGTCGTCGAGCTACCGGTTCCGCGCGCTGTCGTTCCGCTTCATGCGGTCGGTGAAGAAGCGGACCCCCACCGCGTACGCGCACGACTGGACTATCGCGTACAACCTCGCCGGCTCGCTCCTCGTCTCGGAGGACGCCACGCGGGAGACGCTCTTCCACGAGGTCTTCCACTTGAACGACGGCGCCCACGGGTGGTGGTCGGGGCGCGCGCTCGCGTCTGCGTACGACGCCATCGTCGCGAAGTGCGGGCAGGTTGCGACGTGCCTCGCGCCCTACGCGCCGACGGAGACGATGGTGAAGGGCGGGACGTACTACGCCTTCCACGCGAACAACGGGGTCGTCGAGTACGCCGCCGAGCTCGCCCTTCGGTACTACCGCGAGCAGCGCGCCGTCCAGCGTGGGGCGAAGCTCGCCAAGAAGCCCTTCAAGTGCGGCCCCGCGGAGAACGCGCGCACGTGGGAGCGGATGCGGGACGAGTTCTTCGGCGGCGTCGACAAGACGTCGCCGTGCCCCTGACGGGCCTCACGTCCCTTCGTCGAGCCGGTCGACGCGCGCGAGGTCGCGGAAGAGGAGGGCCCAGACGATCACGACGACACACGTGCCCACGCCGCCGACGACGACGGCGACCTCCGGACCCAGCCACGCCGCGGTCACGCCGGACTCGAACTCGCCGAGCTCGTTCGAGGCGCCGATGAAGACGAGGTTCACCGCGCCGACGCGTCCGCGCATCGCGTCGGGCGTGCGCGTCTGGATGAGCGTCGAGCGGACGACGACGCTGACCATGTCGGCCGCGCCGAGGACGAAGAGGGCCGCGAGCGAGACGGGGAAGCTCCGCGAGACCCCGAAGACGATCGTCGCGATCCCGAAGACGAAGACGGCGACGAACATCCCCGCGCCCGCGCGCCGGCGGAGCGGCGAGTGGGCGAGGCCGAAGGCGACGACCGCGGCGCCGACGGCGGGGGCGCTCCGGAGGACGCCGAGCCCCCAGGGGCCGACGTGGAGGAGGTCTCGCGTGAAGATCGGGAGGAGCGCGACGGCGCCGCCGAGGAGGACGGCGAAGAGATCGAGCGAGACGGCGCCGAGGATCGTCTTGTTCGACCAGACGTAGCGGATGCCGGCGAAGAGCGTGTCGAGCGACGCCGGCTCGCGTGTGCGGCTCGCGCTCTCGGGCGGGGACGCGATCGCGAACACGCACGCGGCGGCCGAGAGCGCGAGGACCGCGCAGACCGCGTAGACCATCCAGGCTCTCCCCGTCGCGGCGTAGAGGACGCCGCCGAGGGAGGGGCCGGCGATCATGGCGAGCTGCCACGCCGACGAGCCGAGGGCGACGGCGCGCTCGAGCTGCGCCCGCCCGACGAGGTTCGGCATGAGCGCCTGGCCCGCGGGCCCGCTGAAGGCCCGGATGGTGCCGAGGAGGGCGAGGGTCGCGTAGATGGGGAGCAGGGAGCGGCCGCCGGAACGGGACAGGGCGGCGAGGATCACGGCCGCCGTGGCGACCCCGAGGTGGCACGCGAGGAGGATGGTGCGCCGGTCGTACCGATCGGCGACGTGCCCGGCGGGGAGCGCGAAGACGAACCCGGGCAGGAAGAGCGCGAGCCCGGAGAAGCCGAGGGCGAGCGCCTGCCCCGTGATCTCGTAGACTTGCCACGCGACGGCGACCGACAGCATCTGCGTCGCGACGATGAGCGACACGCGCGACGCGAGGTAGAGGGCGTAGGAGCGGTTGCCGAGCAGGGCGCCGAGGGCCTCTCCGCCGCGGATGTCAGGGCCGTCGTTCACGTGTGCTCTCGTGGGCTTGCGACGCCCGCGGCTGCGGATTTGTGGCGAAGACCTGACCGAACCATGACGAAGCGCTTCGTAGAGTCCGGTCCATGCGGAAAGCCCGGTACGGCTGGCTCGTCAGCATCCCCTTCTTCGCCGTCCACGTGGCGGCGGTGCTCGGTGTCGGGCTCGTCGGCTTCTCCTGGCAGGGCGTCGTGGTCGCGCTCGTCCTCTACTACGTCCGGATGTGGGGCGTCACGGCGGGCTACCACCGCTACTTCTCGCATCGCACGTACCGGACGGGCCGCGCGTTCCAGCTCTTCCTCGCGCTGCTCGCGCAGACGAGCATGCAGAAGGGCGCGCTCTGGTGGGCGGCGCATCACCGCGGCCATCACAAGTACGCCGACACGCCGGAGGACGTGCACTCGTTCCGCACGTACGGCTTCTGGTATTCGCACGTCGGGTGGATCCTCGACCGCGAGACGGAGGCGACGGAGTGGGATCGCATCGGCGATCTGAAGCGCTACCCCGAGCTCGTCTGGCTGAACAAGTGGCATCTCGTCCCTGGCATCACGTACGCGGTCGCGACCTACCTCGTCGGCGGGTGGACCGGCTTCGTCTGGGGCTTCCTCGTCGCGACGACGATGCTGTGGCACGGCACGTTCTTCATCAACTCGCTCGCGCACACGTTCGGTCGCCGCCGCTACCCGACGACGGACGACGGGAAGAACAGCTTCTTGCTGGCCGTCCTCACGCTCGGCGAAGGCTGGCACAACAACCACCACTACTACCCGCGCTCCGTGCGCCAGGGGTTCTTCTGGTGGGAGCTCGACGTCTCGTACTACGTCCTCCGCGCGCTCTCGTGGACGGGCCTCGTCTGGGATCTCCACGTCCCGAGCGAGCGCGTGAAGGCGGGGAAGCTCTCGCCGACGATCGTGGCCGCGGCGAAGCGGAAGCGCGCGGAGTCGGCCTTCGCGCCTTCGGGCGCGACCTCGCCGGTCGTCTCAACCGTGTCCACCGTGACCGAGGCGCTCGCCTCGGCCGCGGCGTCGGTCGCCTCGGTGGCGGCGGCCTCCCGCACGTCCACCGCCGACGCGGAGTAGGCGTCGAGCGTCGAGGCGCGGGCTTCAGTCGTCGCGCGAGCGGACCTTCTTGCGGGTCTTCTTCTTCGCGGCGACCTTCTTCTTGGTCGTGACGCGCTTGGCCTTGGCGGCGCGGGTCGGCTTCGTCGCCTTGCGGACCTTCGGCACGACGAGCGCTTCGAGGACGAGCTTCTTCAGCTTGGCGCGCGCGTCGGCCAGGTTCTTCACCTGGTCGCGGGTCTTCTCGCTCTTCACGAGGATGCGCCCCTCGCCGTCGAGCGTGTTCTTCGCGAGCTTGCGCAGGCGCTCGCGCGCGTCCTCGGGGAGGGCGACGGTGGACTCGAAGTCGAAGGAGAGCTCCACCTTCGACGCCACCTTGTTCACGTTCTGCCCTCCCGGGCCGCTCGCGCGAACGGCGCTCCACTCGAGGTCGCTGCCGGGGAGGGTGATCTTCTCGTTGATGACGAGGGGCGTGCTCATGCTGGCCCCTCTGTCGTCGCACGCTACGGGCCAGCCGGGCAAGAACGATCTCCCGCGTCTCGCTCCACGACCAGCCTCGTCGCCCCGCAGACGCCCCACGGCACGACGAGGAGGCCGAGCCCCGGCACGAGCAGCACTGCGGCGACGGAGAGGCCGAAGCCGAGGACCGCCCAGACGTGCGCGCGCATGAAGAGGAGCCGTCCCCGCACCCCTTCGCCGCGGATCGAGAGCGGATAGTCGAGGAAATCGTAGGCCGCGAGGAGCCCCGTGACGACGAGCTTGAGCGGGACCGTGACGATCGCGAGCGGCGGGACGAGGAGCGTGAGGAGCGCCAGGAGGGCGAGGACAGGAAGCCCCAGCGCGAGCGCGGTGAGCGTGACGCGAAGAGACCGCAGGATCCCGCCGAGGACGCTGCCGTCCGGCCACGTGCGGCCGCCGAGCGCGGTCTCCTGCTTTCGCACGAGCACGTCGAGCGCGAACCCGGAGAGCGGCTGCGCGAGCGAGATCGAGAGGACGAACGCGAAGACGAGCGCGACGAGGGAGACGACCGCGCGGAAGAGCCAGGCGCCGGCCGCGTGCCACGCGCTCGTGGGGTCCCCGACGACGTGCGCGGTGAGGAGCCCGCCCGCCCAGATCGCGATCGCGCCCGTCACGCCGAGGAGGATCGTCGCGACCACGACCGGCACGGCCGCCCACCCCCACGTCCCGGGGGTCGTCGCGACGAAGTGGATGCCGCCGAAGAAGGCGCGCACGCCGGCGAAGAAGCCGAGCGCCGCGGCGCGCGGCCGGATGGCGAGAGGGGCGTTCATCGAACGAAGAGCGTAAGCTCTCCCCTCGTGCGACGCACCCCCGTCTCTGCCACCTTCGCCGTCCTCGCGTCGATCGCCCTCTCCGGCTGCAAGGGGACCGGCGGCAGCGCGGCACGCCCCGTGCCCCAGGCGACGCTCGCGTGGAACGACGCCGGCGGCGCGTCGCTCACCATCGGCGAGCGCACTGCCCCCGTCCCCGCGGGCGATCTGCGCCTCGGCGCGACGCCCCCCGTCGACCACGACGAGGCCGGGACGCGCTTCTCGTACGTCGCGGCCGACGAGCGGATCCGGGTCGTCTACGCCGTCGGCGACGGGCTCTACTTCGCGAAGCCCGGCGAGGCCCACGCCGGGAAGGCGCCGGAGACGCTCGCGGCGCTGGGGGGGCTCTTCGAGGCGGCGACGCCCCGCGAGCGCTTCGTCTCCGACGTGAAGAAGGCGCTCGGCGAGCCCGGCCTCGTGCGGATGCTCGTCGACGGGGCCGACGTCGAGGCCCCCGAGTGGCCGTCGACGCTCGCGTCCCTGCCGGCGGCGCGCGCCGAGGAGGTGCGGAGCCTCCTCGCCGAGACGCTGGAGCCCGGGAAGCCCACCCGCGGGATGAAGCGCGCCGTCGCGCTCCTCCCCCTCGCCGAGCTCGCGAAGCGCCCCGGCTTCGCGGCGCGCGCCGCC
>JALHPN010000038.1 GCA_022842465.1 Polyangiaceae bacterium
GCTCGGCAGCATCCACGCCCAGATCGCGGCGAGGCGACAGGCCCTCGCGGCGGCCAAGCCCGTCGCGTCCGCGACCACGCCGAAGCCGGCAGCGACGGAGGAGGCCTCCGTCACGCTCGCGGTCGAGTACCGCCGCCTCGCGCGCGAGGTCGCGGATGCGCGCGAACGGCAGCGCCAGCTCGACGACAAGCAGTTCAAGGCGTCGATCTCCGCGAGCTCCGCGACGAACGACCGGAACATCCAGGTCAGCGTGCTCGACGAGGCCTACAGGCCGACCCACGCGATCTCGCGCCCTCGATCGCAGCTCCTCGCCGCGGCGCTCGTCATCTGCTTCGTGCTCGCGTTGCTCACGGCGGTGGCGTCGGCACTCTTCGACGACCGGATCCACGGGCGCGTCGACCTCGAGCGTCTCGACGTCCTCCCGGTCGTGGGGGCGATCCCGCGCGCGCCGGCGCTGCCTCCCCGCCGGAGCTGAAACCGGCCCTCCCGGCGGTTCCTTCCCAGGAGCCGCCATGGACGATACCGTCGAGGGCAGGACCGATGAGGCAGCGTGACAACGAGAGCGTGGGCACGATGCTCACCAACCTCGAAGGCGGCTGGGAAGGCGACGCGGCGGCCGCGAAGGCGAACGCGCCCGCCCCCGGACCGCCCCGCACGGCCAGCGACGCCCTCCGCGCGGCGATTCAGCCCGAACCTTCGGCGGCCGCCTCGCCGCCGCCTCCTGCCGCCTCGACGACGAACACGGGGGCGTCCGGTTCCTCGCGGCCGCCGGGGCCGGTGACCCGCGCGACGGTGCGGATGCTGAGGCCGGAGATCCCGAACGGTTCGCTCGCCTCGCTCACGCCGGCGACCCCGGCGGCGGACGCCCCTCCGTCGGCGCTGCCGCCGGTGACGGTGCATCCCGTCGTCGACGTCGGCGCGATGCCCGCGCCGGCAGGCCCCCTCCCCCGCACCACGACGCAGATGAGCACCCTCGCGGTCCCGGCCAAGCAGAGCAGCTCGATGCCTCCGCCCGTGGAGCCGCCGACGACGCCACCCACGACACAGCCGACGGGGAACCCCCGGCGGGATCTGGGCTCCACGACGCTCGTGATCGCGACCCCGGCGTCCATCGTCCCCGCCGCGCCGTCGCGGGAGGTCGTGGCCGACGGCGCGCCGCCGCGGCCGCAGGCGATGGTCCCGGTGCGCGACGAGCGCTGGAACGCGTCCGGTCCGGTCCCGCCTCCGCGCCCGAGCCTTCCGCCGTCACCAGGCCCGCTCGACGCGCGGCTGGTCATGGTCTCGGAGCCCGACTCGGCGCGCGCGGTGGCGTTCCGGCTCCTCCGTGACAACCTCCTCTCCAAGGGAGTCCCGCGTCTCCTCGCCGTGGCGGGCACGACGACCGGAGATGGCGTCACGACGTGCGCCGTGAACCTCGCGCTCGCGCTCGCCGAGCATCCGTCGAGCCGCGTCCTCCTCGTCGACGGGAACTTCGCCGCCCCGGCGCTCGCCAAGATCTTCTCGATGGACGGCTTCACGCCGCCGAGCCCGACCGCCGACGCGCTCGTGCCGCTCAAGCTCGCCGCGCTGATGCAGCGCTTCCACGTCGCCGCCATCGTGCGACGGAACGGCGAGGCCGCCCCGCGCTTCGACAAGATCCGCTTCCAGCGCATCCTCGAGCACCTCGGCACGCTCGGGTACGATCACATCGTCATCGATGCCGGGCCGCTTCGCTCCGGCGCAGCCGGTGGCTCGCTGGTCACCACCGCCGAAGCGACGCTGCTCGCCGTGCGGGCCGGTCGGACGACGGCCCGCGCCCTCCGCCATGCGAGCGGCCAGATCCCGCCGGGACGCGCGATCGGCGTCACGCTCGTCGACGACGAGCCCCACGAGTGACCGACCGCAGAGCGGACGACTAGGGAGTCTTGCCCGGCGGCTTGCGCGGGTAGATCGGGTCCGTCGGCGTGCTCGGCTGCGGGAACGAGCTCGAGCGACGGCGGGGCTGGAGCGTCGCTCCCTTGCTCCCGCTGCGATGGCAGATGAGGAGCGTGAGGTCGTCGTTCGCGGCACCCGCCGTGTGCTCCTCGACGCTCTTCACGATGTGCTCGGCGATCACGTTCGGCCGCGGCCCCGCGAAGGCGAGCGTCGCCTCGAGCCGCGAGCCGCCGTAGAGCTGACCGCGCGGATTCGCCGCCTCGACGACGCCGTCGGTGTAGAGGACGAGCGAGTCGCCCGGCATGAGCCGTAAGGTCGTCGCCTCGAAGGACGCGTCGTCCAGGATGCCGACGGGGCCGCCCGCGCCGGCGGTCACCGGCTCGATCCCTCCCGTCGACTTCACGAGGTAGGGTAGGCAGTGGCCGGCGTTGGCGAGGAGGATCTCCCCCGACTTCACGTCGACCGTGAAGTAGATGGCGGTGAAGAAGAGCTCGGTCTGGCCGCGCACGAGCGTGGCCACGTTCATCGTGGTGAGCACCTTCACCGGGTCGATGTGCGCGAGCGCCGCGACACGCAGCTCGCTCGAGATGCGCGCCATGAGCAGCGCCGCGGACACCCCCTTGCCCGAGATGTCGCCGATGAAGACGGCGAGGCGGTCCGGGGCGACCCAGAACACGTCGTAGAAGTCCCCGCCGACGGTGTAGGCAGCGCGATACTCCGCGAAGAGCTCGACACCTTCGACGGAGATGACCTCGCGCGGGAGGAAGCTCTTCTGGATCTGCGCCGCGAGCGTGAGGTCGTGGTGGAGGCGATTGTTGGCGAGCGACTGCTCGTGCATGCGTGTATTCTGCAGCATGATCGCGGCGGGCGAGGCCATGCCGTTCAGGAGATCGAGGTCGGCGCGGGAGAAGGTCCCCGGCGACGCGCTGACGTGGATGACGCCGAGGACCTCGCCGCGATCGATGATCGGGGCGTACATGTCGCTCTCGCCGAGGAGGTCCGGCGAGCGCGTGAGGACCGCCATCCCGCTCTCGATGACCTTCTGCTTCACGTCGCCGGGTATGGCCGGCCGAGCGGGCACGTCCCCCGCGTCGTGGGCGAGGTAGAGGTCCTTGATGCCCGGTGCCTTGTCGACGCGGAGGTAGATGCCGACGTTCGACGAGGCACCGTAGACCTCGCGGATCTTGGCGGCCATCACCTGGAGGAGCTCGCGCCGGTCCAGCGTCTTGCTGATCGCCTGCATGAACGCGTAGAGCGTCCCGAGCTTCTCGTACGCGTCTTCGAGCTGGTTCAGGTCGAGCGCCGGGAGCCGCGCCGCGGAGTCGATGCCGGGCGCTGCGCTCACCATGCGGTGGACGCTCTCCCCCGGCCGCGCCGCCTCGAGGCCGCTCAGCGTCTGCGTCTCGAGGACGGGGGTGAGCCGCTCGGACGGTAGCTCGCCGTGCTCGATCCGGAACTTGAACGGCCCCACCCGAACGACGTCGTCCGGACGGAGGACATGGCGGGCGATCCGGGCGTCGTTCACGTACGTCCCGTTCGCGCTGTTGAGATCGTAGACGACGCAGCCTTCCCGCTCCGCAGCGAAGCGGGAGTGCTGGCGCGACAAACGCGAGTCCTCGAGGACGACGTGGTTGTAGGTGGCCCTCCCGACGAGCACGGGCGAGGTGATCGCCATCCGGACGTGGCGCGCCTCGCCGTCGAGGCCCACGAGCCAATAGCAGCCGCCGGGCACGGCGCCCGGTGGCTTCGCCTCGTGATCGTTGCGTTCTTCGTCCGTCACGTCGCGCCGGCCCTCGAACGATTAGGGTGGTCAGGATCGCTCGCGAAGTCAACGAGCGCTGCCGGATCGGGTCCGCTTCCGCGCCGGCACGGGGTATCCTCGCCACCGTGCGCCCCGCGGTGAAGGTCTGCAAACGGGTGATCGACCTGGCCGGCGCCATCTGCGGGCTCGGCCTCACCCTGCCCCTCTACGTCCCGATCGCCCTCGCGATCCGCCTCGATTCACCGGGCCCCGTCTTCATCGTCCAGCGGCGAGCCGGGAAGCTCGTCGACGAGGAGGGCGGCGGGCACCGCTGGGTCGAGTTCGACATGTTCAAGTTCCGCTCGATGCGCGTCGACGCCGAGCGCGGGACGGGGGCCGTCGTCTCGGGCAAGGGCGATCCGCGGATCACCCGCGTCGGCCGCATCCTCCGCCGGACCCGGCTCGACGAGCTGCCCCAGTTCTGGAACATCCTGCGGGGCGACATGTCGCTCGTCGGCCCCCGCCCTGAGCGGCCCGAGCTCCTCGTGAACCTCGCCGCGGCGATCCCCTATTTCGAGGAGCGGACGAGGGGCATGAAGCCGGGGCTCACCGGGCTCGCCCAGATCTCCCTCGGCTACACGGGCGAGGCGCCCGAAGGCAGCGAGGTCGCCAAGCTCCGGAAGACGCTCACCAATCCCTTCCAGCTCGAAGAGGCCGAGGGCGCCCTCGCCGACGACATGCGCCTGAAGCTCATGTTCGACCTCGCCTACGCCGCGTCCCTGGAGGACTTCTGGTCCTATCTGCCGCTGGAGCTCGAGATCATCCTGAAGACGCCTCTCGTGATGGCGCTCTCGCGCGGGCGATGACGCGTGGTAGGCTTCTCGATCGGATCATCGGTGACGTGATGGCCTCCACGGTGCCTGCGGCAAAGAGCGTCATGCGGGTCGCGTTCCAGGTGCGCGCGGCGCTCGAGTGCCGTGGCATGGCCATCGACCTCGTCTCGGCGATCATCGCGCACGTGCCTGGCGCGGATCGTATGTTCCGGCACGAGATGGTGACCGCGTTCGGCGAGGCGTTCAACAACATCGTTGCGCACGGCTATCGCGATCAAGCCGACGGGATGGTCGAAATCGAGGCAGACATCCGCCACGGCGAGCTCGTCCTCCATTTGAAGGACAAGGGCGCGTCCGTCGACTATGCCGCGGTCATCCCGCCCGATCTCGCGACACTCCCCGAGAGCGGCATGGGCGTGTACATCATGCATGCGATGGTCGACGAGGTTGCGTACAGCGGGGGGCCGCTCAATGTTCTGTCGCTCACGAAGCGCACGGGCTCGGACACGTCCGAACACGCCTCCCACGTGGGAACCGACCAATGATGAACTCTTCACGAACCCAGGTGAGCGACGGGCTCTGCGAGCTCCGGATCGAGGGGGCGCTCGACGCCCACACCGTCCGCGATCTGCGGCCTACCCTCGATGCGTTGGTCGCGGACAAACCGAAGCGCGTGACCGTGGATCTCAGCGGCTTGACGCTCATCGACAGCTCCGGCGTCGGGGCGATCGTGTCGCTCTTCAAGCGGGTCAAGGCCGAGGGCGGCGAGGTGGTCGTCGTCCGCGCCCAGGAGCAACCCCTCGCCGTGCTCCGGCTCCTCAAGCTCGATCGCGTGCTCGGGATCGCGGCGTCCTGATCCTCAGCGCCGCGCGGCGGCGTCGCCGCGATCCACGCGCTGCGCGAACTGCGTGGGGATGCGGATGCCGTCCGGCGGGCGCGTCGCGACCGTGATCCCGAAGATGAGCGCCTCGCGGAGGAACTGCGCCCCCGGGCCGCCGAACTGACCGAAGAACTGGTAGCGGCCGAAGACGGAGAGGTGATCGGTCGCGAGCCACGACACGTCGACGTCGGACAGGAACGCGTCGAAGTCCGGCGGCTGGACGGTGTCGTCGAGGACGATGGTCTCCCCGCGCAAGAACCCGATCGAGCCGGAGAGGAAGACGCGCTCGTGCTCGGAGAGCGGCGTCCCGGCGCGGAGCGTGACCTGGTGCGCGCGGAGGAGCTGGCCGGAGAGCACGTTCGGCTGGACGCCGCCGGCATAGCTCAGGTCGGCGTTCGTCTCGCCGAGCGTGTAGAGCACGGACGCGCGGCCGTAGGGGGTGACGAACGGCGCCTGATCGGCCTCCGGGCTCATGACCAAGGTCGCGCCACCGCTGAGCGACGTGCTCACGCGGTCCGACCAGTCGTGCCGCCAGCGCGGCGCAGCGGTCACCGTGTAGAAGGTCGTCTGTGGGAGGGGCGGCGTGTCGACCCGGGCGATGCCCCCGAGGAGGTCGCCCCCGAGCGCGTCGTTCTTCCAGAGGTACTCGAGCCCTATCCCTGCGTTGGCGAACGCGCTCGTGAGCGGCACGTCCTCGTCGAGCGACGTCACGTAGGAGCCGCCCGCCGTCTGCGTGAAGAGGAGCCGCGGGCTCGCGTCCCACTCGATCCCCTGCGTCGCGGCGACGGTGCCGAGGTTGGCGTTGGCGAGCGGGAGGGCGGTGATGGGCGTCGATCCCGTCGGCTGCGTCAGGAGCAGGTTCGAGATCGTGCTCTGGCTCGCCACCGCCGAGAGCAGGAGCCGCGTCCGTCGCGAGACCTCGTAGCTCGAGGTCAGCGTGAGGCGCTGCAGGAGCTCGTCCGCGTTGCGGGTGTGGAACGTTCCCAGCACCCCGTAGGACGCGCGGAGCTGCCACCGCTGCTCGGCGACGAGGAAGTCCATCTCCGGGCCTATGGCCGTCCAGAGATCATGCTCCGTACCCAGCACCTCCGGTCGCTCGTGCGTGTAGCCGGCGAGGCCGCGAGCGCGCAGCGTCACCCCGCCCTGGGCACGGGCCTCCGCGCCCAGCAGGAACGCCGTGGCGGCGACCGAGACGGCGAGCGCGCGCGAGAAGGCCATCGTCAGGCTCGCCGCGAGGCTCCTCTCCACCAGACGGCGATCCACTCCGTGTCGTCGAACGCGAACGAGGTCTTCTGCGCGCCGGGCATCGCCATCGCCGGCGCCTCGCAGATCCGCGACGCGGGCGCGAAATAGGTGAGCATGCAAGACCCGCCGAGCTCGTCCATCGTCCGCAGCGTCCGCGGGATGTCGCTCATGTAATAGAGGACCTCGCAGGCCGTCACGAGCTCGAAGCGCCCGCGCTCGCTCGACCAGGGCTGCGCGAAGAGATCGCCCGCCACGAAACGCGCGCGCGGGTCGGCGAGGCGCTCCTTCGCTCGGTCGACGGCCGTGGCGGAGACCTCGAGGCCCGTCACCTCGCCGGACGGCGTCGCGAGCTCGACGAGATGCTCGGTCTGGTGACCTTCGCCGGAGCCGATCTCGAGGATCGACGCGAAGCGCTCGCCGAGATGCTCCTGGACGAGGCGGTTCGTCCGCGCGAACCGGAACCGCTCGCGCGGGGTGTTCATCCGCCACGGGTCCGAGACCTTGTAGGCCATGTCGAGGCGGTCGAAGGCGTCGGCCTGTCGGACGCCGCGCATGGCGTACTTCATCCAGGTGCGACGCGCGAGCTCGCTCGCGGAGGCCCGGAGCTGCACGTTGGTGACGAGGTCCTTGAGACGGTCGCGGATCATCGGTCAGGCCCACGCCGAGAGGTGACGGCGCCGAAAGAGGTGGAGAGCGAGGCGCTCGGGACGGAAGCGGCGGCGCTCGTCGGTGATCGTCCCCGGCGTGATCGGGACACGGCCGACCGTGAACGGGAGCGGGCGCGCCGGCGCGAGGAGCTGCTCGCCGGTGAAGACGATCTCGTAACCCGCGCGCTCGGCCCGATGGAGGACCTCCGGCGTGAAGCGGCTGTGCGGCAGGGCGAGCGTGGTGACGGGCTCGCCGAGGATGTCGCCGAGGCGCTTCCGCGGCTGCGCGAGCTCGTCGTCGAGGTCCTCGCACGCGGAGAGCGGCTCGTGCGTGCGGCCGTGGGCGCCGATCGCGACGCCTTTCTCGCGGAGCCGCCGCACCTGCTCCTCGGTGAGCATGTGGCGGCGCCCGTCGTGGATGCGCGAGGCGTGCGGCCCGAGGAGCGCGTCCCGCTCCGCGCGCGTGCGAGACGAGAGGCGCTCGACGAGCTTCTCGAGGCCCGCCTCGTCGAGCCCGGGCGGAGCCCCCTCCCAGAGCGCGCGCCACGTCGTCTCGTCGAGGCGTCGGCCCTGGAAGGCCGTACGGAGCGCCTCGCGCCAGAAGGGAGCCTCGCGCCCGACGGCGTCTCCCGAGACGAAGACGACCGCAGGAGCGCCGAGGGCGTCGAGGACCGGGAGGGCGTGCTCTTCGTTGTCGGCCCAGCCGTCGTCGAAGGTCACGAGGAGCGGCCGCGGAGGGAGCGGCGTGGCGCGCCGGCGCGCCTCGAGGACCTCCTCCAGGCGGACGAGGGTGTAGTGCTCCTTCGCGAAGGCCACGGTCTGGGCGAGCTCGTCGACGGTGACGGTCCAGTCGGGATCGGCGTCCGCCGCGCGGGGATCGGTCGCGGGCAGGACGCGGTGGAACGTGATCACCGTGAGGCGACGGCCGTTTCGCGCGCGGTGGTACGCGGGGAGGCCCCCCGCTCCGTGCGCGAGGCGCTTGATGCCGTCGCGTAGGCCCCTGGCCGCCACTTTCAACACGCGCGCGAGTGTATACCAAAGGGGCGCGCGCCAGCTGGCGAGTGCGGTGGGCGCGCGTCAGTCGCCGACGGCGTAGATCTTCCCGCCCCGCGTACCGACGATGATCTTGCCGCCGTAGACCGCGGGGGTGGACTCGATGCAGCCCCCGTCCAGCTTGATGCGCCACTTCTCGGGCGGATCGCGGCGGGTGTCGGCGACGTCGTAGGCGACGAGCTCGCCCGTCGTGCACGTGCCCTGCACGAGCGTGTCGTCGACGACGACGGGAGAGGACCAGAGGTTCATGCCGAGGCGCTTCTTCCAGCGGACCTGTCCGGTCGCACGGTCGAGTCCGAGGAGATCACCGCGGTGCGTCGGGACGACGAGGAGATCCTTGTAGATCGCAGGCGTTCCCCACGCGCCCGACGGGTTCGCGTGCGGGAGATCGTGGTAGCGCCAGACGACGGGGCTCGACGGATCGGCGGGGTCGCACGACACGTCCTCGGCGCGGCCGGAGGCCTTGCGTGGGTCGAGCTTCAGGATCTGGCCGCACTCGCGGGACCGCGGGTTGTCCCGCTCGAACTCCTGGGCGACGTAGAGCATCCCCTCCTCGTCCGCGACGAGGGTCGCGTCCGTGTCGTCGCCGGTCCAGAAGCGGAAGACGCGCGTGGGCGCGCGTCCCGCGGCGACGCCGCCGACGTCGAAGCCCTGCACGAGCCCGCCCGAGTTCGAGAAGAAGGCCGTGTTGCCGATGACGGCCACCGAGTTCTCGATGCTCATCTCGCGTTGGCGCGAACGGAGCTCCGTCTCGACGATGCGCCTGTCGTAACCCGGCACGGCGAAGGCGAGCCGCGGCGCGTCGAGCTTCACCTTCCCTGCCGCGTCGTAGCCGCGGCCGAGGCGCGCGACGTGGAACCAGCTGTTCTCGCCGCCGACGAAGAGGTGATCGCCGAGGACGAGGCCAGCCCCGTCCCAGTCGTCGTTCCACATGGGCTCGGGGACCTGGTTCGCGCGGAGCGCGAAGAGCTCGCGCGGGGGATTCACGTCGAACGCGACGGCTCGGTAGCGGTTGTCGCGCGAGCCCGAGTAGAGGATGGGAAAACCGTCCGGATCGATCGTCACCGAGCCCTTGATGATGTCGCCGGTCGGGAAATCGTCGCGGAGGCGCTCGCCGGTCGACGCGTCGAGAAAGTGGATGTTCTTGTCGTAGGCGCCGAACGCGACCCAGGTCTTGCCGTCACGCTCGAAGATCGACGGCTGGCCCGTCCAGCCCGAGCCGCACCACGTCTTGGTCTCGTTGCCGACGGTGCTCGGCGCGCAGAGCGAGCCCTCGCGCGGGAACGCCCAGAGCTTCTTCGGGCGCGTCGGGATCGGGCCTGCGCCGTAGTACGACCGCGTCGGGTTCCCGCGGAACGTGAGCAGGCCCTTCACCGTCGTGCCGTACGGCTTGCCCACGGTCTCCGGCGGAACGAGCCCGCCGCCCGGCGGCAGCTCGAAGCGGCCGGCCCCGATCGCCGGTTCGCGGAGGGCCTCCTGGAGCGAGCCCTCCGCGTCCTCGTCCGCCTCCGCCGCGCACGCGACGAGACCCGACGAAGCCCACGACGTGAGCACCGCGAGCGAGGCGAACGGGAAGATCGTTCGAAGCGTGCCGGCCATGATCCATGCATGTGCAGGATATGTGCCGAATTTGCCCACATGGAATACTCGGCCGATCACGGCCTGCGCCGTGCCTCACGGGACCGAGCGGTGGATCTCCGCGCCGGTCGCGCGGCCGCCGCGTGCCTCACCGGCCGCGCGTCGCGAGGCTCCACGCACACGGAGACCCTCGCGAATCCGTGTAGCCCCTCGCCGCGGCGGGCTCGTCTCAGTCGAGGTTGGCGACGTACGCGTCCCGGATGGTGCCGCGGAGCGACGCCTGCTGCGTCCCGAGCCACGAGTTCACGAGCACGACGCACTCGATGTCCTCGGGGAAGAAGTACGCGACCGACTGCTCGATGTCGTCCGTCACGCTCTTGCCCGTCCGCCAGGCGCCGTTCTTGTTGTAAATCTTGCCGGCGGGCGTGTCGATCGCCTGGTCGATCCCGAGCGTCGCCTCGATGGCCTCCTTGGCCTTCGCCGCCGAGACGATGGTGCCCTTCCGTCGGAACGTCCCCATCACGTCGAGCACGTCGTTCACCGAGAGTCGGAACCCTGCTCCGCCGAGCTCGCCGCGGAGGTCTCCCGAGTCCCACCCCTGCGTGTCCGCTTTCCCGGCGTACGCGAACGCGCCACCCGCGGAGGGAGCCGCGCTCACGCCGGCGACCCCGGACGGCGTGAAGACCTTCGCCTGCGCGTACGCGAGGAACGCGTCCGTCGTCTTGACGTCCCACATCGCATCGTTGAACGCGGCCGTGTTCGCGGCGCTCATCGCGACCGGCGGCTCGAACGTGGCGTTCCTCGAGACCCCGCCCGTCATCGTGGCCGTGAGGACGCGTACGAGCGAGAAGGTGCCATTCGTGTAGCCGATGCCGTTGGCCGCGTTCGATGAAACCCCCATTTCGATCTGCCGCTTGAACGAGGCGTAATCGCCATCGTAGACGGTGAAGGCAGCGCGATGCGTGAGGAGCTCGCGAAACGTGATGTCGCTCGCGTTCGTGCCCTCGTTCCAGTACGTCGGGAGGTAGCTCCCGATCTTGGTGTCGAAGCTCAAGCCTCGCTCGTCCAGCAGCTTCGTCGCGATGATCGCGGTCATGAGCTTGCTGACGCTCGCGACGTGCATCCTCGTGTCGAGCGTCCAGGCCTTGCCGCCCTGGTTCGGCGTCCGGGCCGAGTCCCAGATGAGGGTGAGGATCGGCTGCCCGTTCTTCCTCAGCCCGAGGGCGTAGCCTCGAACGTTCTCCTTGAACGCGTTGTGCACGGTCTCGCCGAACTTGGCGACGTTCAGCTTCGGCGTCGCGGGGCCGGGCTTGAGGACGGGCCTCCGCGTCGCCACGAGCGACGGACCGTCGGTCTGGTCCTCGGGTATCGCGCGGAGAACGTTCGCGGGCTTGAAGGAGTGCGCCTTCACGCGCTCGGCGTCCGCCGCCGACACCTTCACGACGGAGAGCGCAGCTCGCGCGCCGGTCGGGATCGCCCGCACCGAGGTCGGCTTCGGGGCCTCCGGTGCGGCGAAGACGGACGAGCCGACGAAGACGAGCGCGAGGCCCGCGACCGAGCGTAGGGGTTTCATGAAGAGAACCTGCCGCGTTCCGAGCCGGGTGACAAGTCACCGCGCGTGCGAGGTGACCGAGAACGAGGGCGACCGAACGCGCTCGAGATCCACCCGACACGCCACGGGCATCGCCGACTTCTCAGAGGGCGCTGCACTGGTCTTCGCGGCTTCCCGCGACGACGTTGCCCGTGCCGGTCGGAGCCGGCGCGTTCTCCTTGCATTGGAGGTTCTGCGCGACCCGGTTTCCCTCGATCGTGACGCCGCCCGTATTCTCGAACACCTGGAGATCGCCGTCGACGGTGTTGCCGACCACGCGGACTGGCCCTCGGTTGCCGACGATCTGGAGGTTGCCGTCGACGCGCGTCCTCTCGACGTCGACCGCACCGCTCCGGTCGACCTGGAGATCGCCGCCGATCCGGCCGTCCTTCAACGTGACCGCGCCACCTCGCTCCACGCGGACGTTGCCCCCTACCACGATGCCGTTCGCATCGAGGGAGGCCCCGTCGCGGACGATGACGTCTCCACGGACGTCGGTCCCCTGGAGAGCGCACGCCCCTCCGGCCGGTACGACCAGCTCGCCCGACGTCGACACGTCGCAGCCCACAGGCGCGCTGCCGCCTGCGCCCGCGTCGCGGCCCGTGCCCGCGGGTCCAGGAGGCGCCGAGTCGATCTTCGCGCCGTCCGAGCCACCACAACCGTTCACGCAGATCGCGAGGAGACCGACGAAGGCGATGCGCATGAGGGAAGGATAGTCCCTCCCGTCAGCCCGAGGCGAAGAGCCATGCGAGCGCGTCCCGACACTTCTCCACGTGCATCCTCGGCACCGATGGATGCTTTACGCCGAACCGCGCTGCCCCCAGGATTCGACCTGCCATGGCGGTCATGATCGTGGGGCTCGTCCTCTTCCTCGGCGTCCACTCCGTTCGCATCTTCGCGGAGGACGCCCGGACGTCGCTCCTCGCGAAGCTCGGGGAGGCGAGGTGGAAGGGCCTCTACTCGCTCGCGTCGCTCGCCGGCCTCGCGCTCGTGTCGACCGGGTACCCGGCGACGCGAGACGGGAGCGTGCTCTACGCGCCGCCGACGTTCACGCGTCACCTCGCGTGGCTCCTCACCTTGGTCTCCTTCGTCCTCGTCACGGCCGCGTACGTGCCGGGCACCAAGATCAAGGCCGCCGTGAAGCATCCGATGGTCGCGAGCGTGACGGTCTGGGCGCTCGCACACCTCGTCGTCAACGGGCGCACGGGCGACGTCGTCCTCTTCGGCTCGTTTCTCGTCTGGGCGATCCTGTCCTTCCGCGCCGGCCGCAGACGCGATCGCGCGGCGGGGACGACCTACCCCGCGATGGGAGTGAGCCGAGACCTCGTCGCGATCGCGATCGCGGCGGGGGCCTGGTTCGTGTTCGCGAAGTGGCTGCACCTGCGCCTCGTGGGCGTCTACCCGTTCATGTGAGAGCGCCCTTCGGCCAAGTGTCACCCGACGGAGCGCGACGGTGGCAGATCGGCGCGAGGTCGTGTGGCGTCCGTCACGTCCCCTCTTGGGTGCCGGTGATGCCGTAGGCCTTGGCGAGCTGCGAGAGCCGAGGGCGCTTCATCCCGAGGAGGAGGGCAGCCCTCGTGATGTTGCCCTTCGTCTCGGTGAGCGCACGAAGGATGCAGTCGTGTTCGATGATGCGCTTCAGCTCTGACAGACCGAGGCTCCCGGAGCGAACTTGCGCGTAGACCGCGGCCGTCGCGGCTGTCGCCCCCCGCGACGACGGCGGCTCGAGCGCCTCCCCCTCGTCCGCAAGCGAGACGCCGGCCGCCAACTCGGGCGCCCGAGCCGTCATCCGCGGCGCCAGCGTGGGCTCGGTCTGCGCGAGAGGGCGGAGCTCCTCGACGTTCTCGACGAGGTCGACGTGCGTGATCTCGTCGCCGTCGACGAAGAGAGACACCGCGCGGAGGACGTTCTCGAGCTCGCGGACGTTTCCGGGCCATGCGTGACGGCCGAGCAGACGCAGCGCCGAGGGGCTGAGCGTCTTCTCGCGCTCGCCCCGCTCCGTGGCGATGCGTTCGAGGACGTGGCGCGCGATCTCGGGAAGGTCACCCAACCGGTCGCGAAGCGCGGGGATTTCGAGCGTGATCTCGGCGAGCCGATAATAGAGGTCCTCGCGGAACTCGCCACGCTCGACCATCCTCTTGAGGTCGCGATGCGTCGCGCAGACGACGCGCACGTCCGATCGGATCGAGCTCGTGCCGCCCACCCGCTCGAACGTCTTTTCCTGGAGGACGCGCAGCAGCGCGACCTGCGTCTTGGGCGAGACATCCCCGATCTCGTCGAGGAACAGCGTCCCCCCCTCCGCCATCTCGAATCGGCCTCGGCGACGCGCCGACGCGCCCGTGAACGCGCCACGTTCGTGACCGAAGAGCTCCGAGATGAGCAGCGTGTCGACGAGCGCCGCGCAGTTCACGCTCACGAGTGGACCGCTGGCGCGCGGACTCTGCCGATGGATCTCCTCCGCGACGAGCTCCTTGCCCGTCCCGCTCTCGCCGCGCACGAGGACGGTGCCGTTCGAGCGCGCGACCCTGCGGACGGCGAGGAGGAGGCTCCGGATGGCCGGGTCCGTTCCGACGACCTGCCTCGGCTCGTCCGCGTGGCGGACCCGCCCTGAGCGAGGAGGCGGGACGACCTCAGGCGGGGGGAACCCCGCCGCGTCGCGCGGTACGAGCGCCGCCAGGCGCGAGCGCGAGAGGAACACCGCGCGGATCTCGTCCGGGAGAGAGGCCGCCACCTGGTCACAGACCGTCATCGCCCGAGCGGCGTGGTGGGATGCCCTCGCGCGGTCGCCGACGGCGGCGTGGACACGAGCCGCGAGCGAGTGAGCCTCGATCATGCAGTGACGGCTCTTCACCTCCGTGGCCCTCTCGACCGCGTGCTCGGCGAGCTCGCGAGCGTCCTCTCCCCGACCGCGGGTCACAGAGGCACGCAGGATCGCCAGCTCGGCGCGTTCGCGTTGGCATCCCGTCAGGTCACTTGCGCGGTCGAGGGCGTCCGAAGCGCAGGTGAGGTCCCCTTCGTCCAGCGACACGCGCGCGCTGACGAGCCAGGCCTGCACGAGCACCTCCCGGTCGCCTACGGCGGTCGCGTCTCCGAGCGCCGCCTCGATCGCCGTCCGCGCGACGTCGATGCGACCACGAGCGAGCGCGATTTCCGCCGCGATGCGGTGGAAGTGCGCCATCAGCGCAGTCGCCGCGCCGCCGGAGAGGAGGCGCAAACCGAACGCGACGGCGTGTTCGGCGTGCTCGACGAGCCCCAGCCGGAGTCGCAGCTCTGCGTCGTTCGACAGGCTCCGGATCATTCCGATGCGGCCTCCGAACGATTGACCGTGGGCGATCGCTGATTCGCCGTAGCGGAGCGCGCTGGCGTAGTCCTGCTGCCGCATCGCGATCACGCTGAGGTTCGAGAGCGCGAAGCCCACCGCCGAGTGCTCGCGTTCTCGGCGTGCCTCCTCGAGGACGCGCTCGAGGATCCGCTGCGCGTCGTCGAGGCGACCTTTGGAGTAGATGGCGATCGCCCGGTTGCCGTGCTTCGCATGGCCGGCACGCGCTCTCCCGCAGCGATGGCTCGCATCGTGTCCTCGGCGAAGTGAGCGTCCGCTTCGTCCCAGCGCGACTGCGCGAGGAGGACCTTGCCGGCGACGTTCCGCGCGGCGAGCCGTGTGGACGGCGTCATCGAGAGAGAGAGAGCACGCCGCGACTCCCGCAGCGCCTCGTCGTGCCGACCCATGGAGAGATCCACCTCCCCGAGCTGAACCGCGACGCGCGCCGCGAGCTCGGGAGCGAGGCCTTGCTTCGCGATGCGCTGGAGCGCGACGCGCGCCGCGACCAGGTCACCAGCCAGGACGAGCGCGCGACAGCGGAGCAGCTCGACCTCGGGCTCGCCGTCGACGAGCGCGGATGCGCTCTCGCACCAACGCCGCGCCCAACGCGCATCGCGCACCGCGAGCGCCGCCTCGGCGGCGCCGCAGCGGAGCCTGAGGCCCCGTGCCCCCCCGATGCGTGACACGGCGACGAACCAACGCTCCGCGAGCGAATCGGCCACGAGCGCGTCGACGTCGGGGGCGAAGGCTCGCCTCGCGAGCGTGTCTGCTCGATCGAGGACGGCGTCGTCCGCGGCGTCGACGACGAGCAGCTCCGCGAGCCGCATCGCGTCCCAGGGGTCCGGCTCCAGGGTGTCGAGCAGCCGGACGGCGCGCGCGCGCTGCTCCGGCGTCGTCTCTTCGTCGCGGCACGATGCGTTGGCGGCGATCCATCCTCCGTGCACGCCCACGAGCCCGCGCGCGGCGAGCTCGGCCGCAGCGTGAGGAGCGACGAGCAGGTCGAGCGGAACGCTACGTCCGACGAGACCGAGCACCGCGAGGAGCTCGCCTGCGTCCGGCGAGAGTGGTGCGGCGACGAAGCGTGAACGGAAGGTTGCCCTGGCGCTTCGCCACCACGCCTCGAGCGTCTCCACCTCTTCGACCCCGAGCTCCTCGTCCGCCTCCGACGCGACGGCGCCGAACCATCGCCCCCGCTCACCGCCGCGCAGCGACCGTCCGATCATGAAGCTCGCGTCGGCGGCGTCGAGCCAGCGATCGGCGGGGGACGCGTCACGAGAGACGAAGGCGACCACGAGCAGTCGGCGCTCCTTCACGAGCTGGTGAAGCACCGCGACGTCCCAAGGAGCGACGTCGACGGTCTCGACGAGGATCGCGGTGGGAGCCTCGGCTGCTGCGCTGGCGAGCGCGCGGGCGGTGGCCGACGGATTCGCGAAGCCTGGGGAAGGCAGCCCGAGCTGCAGCGCGAGCTCGCGCGCTGCGTGGCGGGCGGATGGGCCGCAGACGACGAGCGGGCGGATTCCGTGCGCGCGCAGCCTGCGTACCGCATGCGCGAGGAGGCCCTCCGTCGAGCGGGCGTCGGCGCGCACGACGACGAACCCGGGACTCGGCGCGGACATCCGATCGTCGAACGCGTCGAAGTCGGAGGGAGACGGGGCGACGATGTTCGCGGGCAGGACCGCGACGGGCAGGGCGACAGTGCCCATGAGGTAACCTCTGACCGATGAAGGCACACGCAGCGCAACGAGCGGAGGCGTTGCACCCCGTGCGGAGTGCCGAGCGCGCCGCGATGCGGAGCGCCCGAAGCCCTCGGTCTACTGCGAATCGCGGTCCGTTCAAGGTACGCGAGCGGCGGCGTCGAGCGAGACTTCTCGAAAGCAGCGGTCGCGCCCTCGAGGTCGTCGACGAAGTGCCGAGATCCCGCGAAGACCACGCCCCTCGGCCGTCAGACAGCGCACGGCGGAGGCGTCACGATCGGGGACGCTCGGCGTGTGCTGTCCGCGGCTTTCGGTCCGCACGCTCCGTCACTTCACCTTCGTCAGCGTGTACGTGGCGTAGTTCGGGGCCGTGCTCCCGAGGCGCAGGATCTCGGTCCGCACCTGCAGCAGGTCCGCCTTGCGACAGAACGAGAAGAAGCTCTCTTCGGCGTCCTCTGCCGTCCCGGCCGACTGCAGCTGGTAGCCGACCTTCAAATCGTTGATGTCGCGCGAGAGCTTCAACGTGACGTCGCAGTTGCAGACGTCGCCGGCGGCCTTGCACGTCGCGCTGAACGCCGTGGGATCCGGTCGGGGGTTCGAGAACTCGCCGTAGAGCGCCTGCACGATGTTCGCCTGGACGTCGGCGCACGTGGGGAGCTTCGATCCGACGCACCGCAGCGGGAGGTCGATGTTCTCCTCGACGGTGCCCTCGAGCGATCGCGTCACGGTCGTCTCCGTGAACGTGTAGCGGACCTTCACGTCGCCCGAGACGGAGTTCTCGCGGAAGTCGGCGCACCCGCTCGTGGGAGGGGCATCGAAGAACTCGAAGAGACCGTTCGTGCAGGCGGCGGTGCCGTCCCAGGTGCCGACGAGGTCCGAGTCACAGGGAACCAGCTCCTCGCACGCCGTCCCGGTCAACGCGACGGAGGGGACGCTCGCGGAGGGAGCGCCCGTCGACGAGGTCGGTCCGCCGTCACCACCCCCGGCGGTGTCGGCGCCCGGCGCCGCCGGGCCCGCGTCGCCCGTCGACGAGGAGGTGGTGGAGGCCGAATCGCTGCTGCAAGCGGCGAGGCTGGCGGACAGGACGACGACAGCGAGAGCCGCCGTGAGCGAGAGCAAGCGTATGACCGTCGTACGACGGAGCGGACGCTCACCTTCCCCGCGGCCGAGCCGGATTCCCGTCGATGCGCGCAGCTCTCGCAGGCTGCATGACGGCGCCAGGCGCGCGCCGACTGGGCAGGTGATACGCTGGGAGGCGCGGAGGTTACATGGCGCGGAAGTCGAAGCGGGGACGCGTTCGCATGTTGGCCGGGTCGGTCGCCCTCACGAGCGCGGCAGCTCTCGTCGCGTGTCTCGGGGAAGAGATCGCGCCCGTGACGCAAGAGCCGCCCTCCGGCGTCGACGCGGGCCCGCCCTCGTCGTCCTCCGACGGCGGCGGAGCCCCCCCGGGCGACGCTGGGACGCCGCCCGTCGTGGCACCCGACGCTTCGGACGCGAGCAGCCGCTTCTGCGCGACGCAGGCGCCCCCGATGGGCACGGCCGACTTCTTCTGCGCCGACTTCGACGGCCCGGACGTGCGCGAGGGCTTCGTCGCCCAGGTCCCCGACGCAGGCACGATCGCGAAGGTCACCGACCTCTTCTTCTCGCCGCCCGCGGCGGTGACGGTGCGCGGCAACGCGTGGCTGAGGTGGACGAAGCCAGGTCCTACCGCGTTCGATCGCATCGACGCTCGCGTCCGTGTGAACGTCACGGGGATCGGAGGCGCGGTGCCCCCCTCGGCGGGGAGCGTCACCGTCCTCGGGCTCTTCACGCCGGACACGCAGCTCGAGGTCCGCTACGTCCGCGGCGCGATGGTCGACGGCGCCTCGTACATCGGGTACGTGCTCGCCTGGTCTCACTGCTCGGCCGGATGTCTCGCGGGCCAGGCCAAGCTGGCGACGATGAGCCTCCCCCTGAACCTCTGGGAAGAGGTCCGCATGGTCTGGGCCAGCGACGGGAGCGCGAAGATCACGGTCGGTGCCACCGAGGTCTTCTCGGGGATGACCTACGGGCCGACCTCCACGTCCGTCGGCGTGCAGCTCGGGCTCGAGGAGAACGGGAGCTCGCCCCCCGTGGGGCGCCACGCCTACGACAACCTCGTCGTCGCCGTGACCCGCAAGTGATGCCGGCCGTGCAAACGCTCGTGAGCACGGTCATCCCGACCTACGATCGCAAGGCTGACGTCGTCCTCGCCGTCGCGTCCGCGCTCGCGCAGACGCACGCCGCGCAGGAGGTCCTCGTCGTCGACGACGGTTCGCGCGACGGGACCGCGGAGGCGCTGCGGGCGCGATACGGGGACCGCGTGACGATCGTGCGGACCGAGCGCCTCGGCGTCTCGGGGGCGCGCAACCGCGGCATGGCCGAGGCACGCGGCGACGTCATCGCCTTCCTCGACTCGGACGACGAGTGGGAGCCGGAGAAGCTCGCGAAGCAGGTGGCGTGGCTCGAGGCGCGGCCCGCCTTCGGGATGGTGATCACCGACGTCGCGCAGATGGACCGTGACCGGAAGACGTTCCATGTGTTCCACCGGCGCGACCACGTCCCGGTCGACGGAGACGTGCTCGTCCACCTGCTGACCCAGCCGGCGCTGGCGCCGTCGAGCGCTCTCCTCCGGCGGCGTGTCTACGACGAGGTCGGCGGCTTCGACACGTCGCTGCCGACGGCAGAGGACATCGACTTCCACCTCCGGGTCGCGGCGCGCTTCGAGATCGGCGTGATCGAGGAGCCGCTCACGCGCTGCATGCGCGGGCACGACGGCTTGTCGGCGTTGCCTCGCACGTATGCAGACTACATGTTCGTCCTCGAGCGGTTCCTCCTCGACCATCGGCACGAGATCCCCGCCGGAGTGCGCGCGGAGGCGCTCCGCGCGGCGTCCCTCCGCAACATGCGCGGGCTCCTCGGCGGCGGCCACGTGAAGGAGGCGCTGGCGCTCGGGGCGGTGGTCGCCCGACACACGCGGACCCCGCGCGATGCCGCCGCCCTCGCGCGCTTCGCGCCTGGCGTGGTGCGGCAGACGCTGAAGAAGCTGCGCGCGGCGAGCTAGGCGCTCATCGCCACGTCGCGATGGAGCACGGCCGGGGGCAAGATGCGATGCTCGCGAAAGGCGGCCATCACACGCTTCGTCACCTGGCCGTACCACGATCGTCGTCGAGGAGGGCGAGAACCGGGTCGCGCACCGCGCGCTCACGCGCGCTCGGGCATCGGGATGGGCACACCGTCGTCGGTCGGGATGCGCGGGAAGCGCCCTTCGCGCCACGCGCGCTCGGCCTCGTCGAGACGTTCCTTCGTGGAGGCGACGAAGTTCCAGCGCATGTGGCGCGGCTCCGGGAGGCGCTCGCCCCCGAGCATCACGACGTGGGCGTCGTCGAGCGCGACGACGCAGCGGTCCCCCTCGGAGACGATCACCATCGTGCGCGCCTCTGCCCGCGCTCCCTCGACGTCGACCGCGCCGTCGACGACGTAGACGGCGCGGTCCTCGTGCTCGGCGGGAAAGGCGAGACGCTCTCCTTCACGGAGCCTCGCCTCCACGAAGAACAGCGGCGACGCGACCTCGACGGACGCACGCACCCCGTAGGCCACGCCGGCGAGGACCCTCACGCACACGCCGCCCTCGAGCGTGTGCGCGGGGAGCCCGACGCCCGCGACGTGCTGGAAGGTCGGCTCGCCCTCCTCGGCGGCGACGGGCAGGGCGACCCAGAGCTGGAGGCCGTGCATCCGGCCGCCGCGCGCACGGACGTCGTCCGGGCTCCGCTCCGAGTGGACGATCCCGCGGCCCGCCGACATCCAGTTCAGCTCGCCGGGTACGATCGTCCGCTCCGAACCGAGCGAGTCGCGATGGACGACCGCGCCGTCGAAGAGGTAGGTCACCGTCGCGAGCCCGATGTGCGGATGAGGCCCGACGTCGAAGCCGTGACCGGCAGGGATCTCCTCCGGCCCCATGTGATCGAGGAAGACCCATGGGCCGACGCTCCGCCGCTGCATCTGCGGCAGGACGCGCTGAACGGTGCCGCTCCCCACGCGGCGCTCGTGGGCGCGGAGGACGAGGTCGACGCGGTCTTTCGTCATGGACGGATCTCGGAGGATCGGCGGCGCGAGGGGGCCGGGTGACGCGGGGAACGCAGGCGCCCGAGGGCAGCGATGGCCGCATGGTAGCAGTCGAGGGCGACGATGCGCTTCACCATGCGGCCGCGCGCGCACGACGCGAGGGTCGTCGCCCGCCGGATGCCATTGCGCTCACGTCGCCCCGGGACGAGACTCTGCCGCGTGGGACGGCGTAGTCACGCTCGGCGACGGACGGCGAGCCTCGCGTCCATCGCGTTCGTGCTCGCGCGCGGTGTCCATGCGGACGCCGCCGAGGTGCATGCTCCGCCCGACAGGGACGACGACGGCGTCACGGACGCGGACGAGAAGAGGCTCGGGCTCGATCCCGACACGGTCAACATCCCGGAGCCCCTGCTCTTCGACATGGTGCGCGGTCTCGGCGCACGCCGAGGCGAGGTCGAGCTCAACGTGCTCGCGCAGGGCGGCGCTGGCGCCGACCCCCATCTCACCGGCGGCCCCGAGGTCGAGTACGTGTTCGCTCCAGGTCACGCGGTCGAGGTCGAGCTGCCGATGTCGTCGCGCGGTGTGGACGCGTGGAAGGGCAGCCTCCAGGGCACCCTGCCTGCCCCGGGCAACGGCCGCTTCGTCCACGGCTGGCTCGTGACGGGAGAGTATCTCCTCGGCGATCCCGATGTGCGCTGTCGGAGCGCGATGGGCATCAGCTGCCCTCTCGGCGAGGGTCGGCTCGGGGGGCTCGGCGCGCGGGCGACGGCGCTGTACGTCGTCGGCCTCCGCTTCGACCGACACTGGAGCGCGGTCGCGATGATCGGGGGGCGCGGCGAGAAGGAGCGGAGGGGCCGGGCGGCCTTCGCCGTCCTCAACCCGAGCATCTTCTACGACGCGTCGTCGAGCATCACGTTCGGCATGGAGATGAACTCGCTGCTCGAAGACGACGGCACGACGGATCTCGTCCTCCTGCCGCAGGTGCACTGGCAGCCGTCACGCGCGTGGAAGCTCCAGGTAGGGTCCGGAGCGCACGTCGACGAAGCCGGCGCGACGTGGCTCACGACCGCGCGCGTGTGCTTGACGTACTGACTCAGTCCGTGACGGTGACGTTCCCCTGCGCGACGAGCTTGTCGTTCAGCCACATGGCCCACTGGAGCGTGCCCTTCGTGTCTCCGACATCCACGCTCCACCGGGGGAAGCGCTGTGCATAGCGCCCCTCGACCGTCGACGTGACGTGCGACGGGACCAGGTTCGGTCGAAGGACGAGCACCGAGAGCTCGTCGCCGCCGCGCATGGCGACGGACGCGCCGATCCCGAGAGTGCGTCCCTTCTTGATCGCGCCGACGTTGGGCGCGGGATCGATGATGGTGGCCTGCGAGAGGGCGCCGTCGCGCAGCACGACGTCGAGCACGCCGCTCACCTCCTGGCTCGGGATGTGCGTCTTCCACATGCCCTGCACCGTCGCGGGATCGACCCACTTGTTGTCGCAGTCCTGCACCTCGAAGTGCAGGTGCGCCCACGACGAGCAGCCCGAGCTTCCGATGACGCCGAGGACCTGACCGGCCGTCACGTTGCTCCCCACGGCAACCGTCGCGGACCCCTTCTTCAAGTGACCGTAGTACGAGACGAAGCCGTTCAGATGCTTCACCGCGACGTAGTTCCACGTCCCCGTGCAGCTCGTGTTCCGGTCGAACTGGTCGTTGCGGACGCCGACGACGACACCGGGCGCGGCGGCCCGGGCATGCACGCGGTCTCGGTCCATGTCGCGGAAGGTTCCGACGCAGATGTCGTAGCCGCGATGACCGTCGTAGGTGATCGCGAGGTCGCCGACCGCGCCCTTGAAGTCGCGCTTGCCGCCGGCACCGTCCTGGTCCGTGTAGTTGTGCGTGACCCACGTGGTCCCTGCCGTCCCCTGAATCGGCCAGTCGAGCTTCAGGTGGGCCGGATCACACGAGTTGGCGATCGTCTTCGGGCGGGGTGCGACGACCGGCGTGAGCGCCTGGGCCTCCGTGATCGTTTGCAGGGCGAGCCCGAGGTCGCCGGCCCGGAAGCCCTTGGGGCGCGCCATGTTCGGCGAGATGGTCCGAACCGTCGCGACGTCGACGCGCTGGACGGTCTGGACCTTGGACACGGGGCCGATGGTCTGGGCGTCCCCGGCGCTCGCGAGGAGGAGGAGCGCGAGAGGACCGCCGACGAGCGCCGCCGCGGAGGCGAAGGACGAGAAACGCATCCGTCCGTCGTAGAGCGAGCCGCGCCCGATTCCCAGGGCGCGGCGGCTTATGCCGTGCTGTAAACGCTCACGCCGACGGCCGAGGACTTCGTTATATTCATGGAAGCGCGCCCCTTGCGCCCCGTCTGACCCCCGATGGCGTCTTCTCGCGAACCCGATCTCGTCGGAGTCCTCGAAGCCGCCTACGCGCTCGATCTGCCCGAGCCCGCGTGGCTGCGTGGCGTCGTCGATGCCATCCGCCCATCCCTCGACGAGGGGCTCGGCATCGCCGCGTACCTCTACGACACCATGGACCGGCCGTTCCGCGTCAAGCACCTCGTCGTCGACGGGTGCCCCGTCGACGCGAGCGGCGTCGCGCGCCTCCAGGATCCCGCGTACGACGATTTCGTTCGTCGCTCGTGGATCGCACGCGCCGCGATGACCGCGAGCGAGACGCCAGGCTACGACGCGCACCCTGCGGTGCACGACGTCCTACGACCCGCGGGGATCCGGGACATCATGGTCGTCAATGCGATCGACGCGACCGGCGTGGGTTGCTGGATCGGCGCGCCCATCGCCGACGTGCGCGTGCTCGCGCCCGAGACCCGCGAGAGGTGGAACCGTGTGGCGACCCACCTGCGCGCGAGCGTGCGACTCCGCTCGAGGCTCTCGTCGGCTCGCGGTGGGCCGCCCGAGACGAGCGGGGCGCCAGAGGCCGTGCTCACCCCCGAAGGCGAGATCGTCGCGCTCGAGGGCGCCGCCGAGACGGCGCGTGGCACGCTGCGCGACGCGGTCCGCGCCGTCCAGCGCGTGCGCCGCGAGCTACGCGCCGACGGGGACCGTGCGCTCCTCGCATGGCCCGCGCTCGTGCGCGCGCGATGGTCGCTCGTCGACGACTACGCCGAGGGTGACCACCACTACGTCGTCGCGCGCGCGAACGCCGTGGAGGTGCAGCCCATCGCGCGTCTCTCGCATCGCGAGCGGCAGGTCGTCGCGTGCCTCTCCTCGGGTCACACGAACAAGGAGACCGCCTACGAGCTCGGGCTCTCCCACTCGACGGTCCGGGTCCTCGTCGCGCGCGCGTGCGCGAAGGTCGGGGTGACCACGCGCGAGGAGCTCGTCGCGGTCTTCCGGCGCGGCACGGTGTCCTGATCGTCGTCGATTGCGGGCGACATGGCGCACATCGCACGACGACGCCCGTGGCGCGGAGGTGGAACGCTCTGGCGCGCCCTCGCAAGTCGCGCGCTCGCAACGCGTTGCTTCCCGGCGGGTCGCGCGTGAGCCGTTCGGGCGACGTGTGCTGTCGCGTGCGGGCCTTTATCCTCGAGGTCATGTTCCTTCGCATCACCCTGCCCGTCGTCCTCGCCAGCACCGTCGCGCTCGTCCTGGCTGCCTGCACGTCCTCGTCGACGGGCGGCGGCGCGTCTTCCTCCTCCTCCGGAGGAACGAGCGGCGCCGAGGGCGACGGCGGCACCTCGGGCACGTCGGGGACGGCGCCTGCCGGCGGCGCGCTCCCGGCCACCACCTTCCTCTTCACCGTCAGGGGCGCCGACCGCGCCGACGTCCTCACCGCGTGGGACCTCGCGACGAACACGCGCACCGTCGTGACGGATCTCACGGGCGACGGCAGCCAGGGATGGGAGATCGCCGGCTACTCGATCTCCGAGGACCGCACGAAGGTCGCGATCGCGTCGCTCTACGAGGGGACGCGCGAAGACATCCAGACGGGCTACGCCGCCCGTCGGATCCACGTGCTGAACGCGGACGGGACGAGCTTCCAGCGCATCACGCCGACGTGGACGGCGAAGCCGGCGGGGCGCACGAGCTTCGTCGTCGAGATCCGCGACCCCGCCTTCTCGAAGGACGGGTCGGAGGTGTTCTTCAACTACGGCGAGTACTGGTACGAGAACACCAACCTGCAGGGCGGCTCGTCCATCTGGGCGGCACCGACGTCGGGCGCCGGGCTTCCGACGTACCTCTTCGACGGCTCCGGCTGCTCGATGACGGACCCCTCCGCGGATCCGAGCAGCGGGAAGATCCTCGTCAACCACTCCGTCTGCACCGACAACTCGAAGACGGGGCTCTGGCTCCATGCGCGCGACGGGTCGACGCCGCCGGTCAAGCTCGTCGGCGGAGGGCTCGTCGAGCCGAGCCTCGAGCACGTGTCCTGGGCGAAGGACGGGTCGGGGTTCCTCTTCGCGGGCACGACGGAGCGCTCGGTGAATGGCTCGACTCGGCGCATCCGCGGGCTCTTCGCCTACGACGACGCGTCGAAGCAGGTGGTGGACCTCGTGCTCCCGACGGATCCCGACGCCGTCGTGATGGACGGCGCGCTGGCGCCGGACGCGAGCGCGGCGGTCTACTGCCTCCGCACGGGGACGGGAGATGCGGCGGCGTCGAACCTCCACCTGCTCGACCTCTCGACGAACCCGCCGACGGATACGGCGCTGACGAACGACGGCGTGAGCTGCCAGCCGAGGTGGTGATCGCGGGGCCGCGACCCACGCCCCGAGGACGAGCTCGCCGGCCGGTGTACACTCGCGGCCTCGATGCCACTCGTCCCGCCGCCGGCCCGCATCCCCTTCGTCCTTCGCCCCGCGCTCTGGATCGCGCGGCGCCTGACGGGCAAGGATCCGCTCCCCGCGCGGCTGCTCGCGCACGCGCCGAAGGCAGCGATCGGGGCCGGCGTGCTCGAGATGACGGCGGCGCACGGGCCGACGGACCTCGACAGCCGTCTCCTCGCCATCGCGCGCATCGTGGCCAGCGCCAGGGCCGGCTGCCCCTTCTGCCTCGACATGAACGCCGCGACCCACGCGCGCGCCGACGTCCGCCTCACCCGTGCGGAGCTCGACGTGCTCGTGGCGTGCGACCGCGTCGGCTGGGAGTCATGGCCGACGCGCGAGCGCGCCACGGCGCTCTATGCGCTCGCACTCTCGTCCACTCCCGTCGTTCTCGATCCGGACCTTCGGGTGATGCTCGCGAGCGCGTTCACCCCACGTGAGATCGTCGTGCTCGCATCCACGATCTCGCAGGTGAACTTCTGGGCGCGCTTCAACCAAGGACTCGACGTCCCGGCGGCGGGTTTCTTCGACGACGGCGTGTGCGCCGTCGCGCCGCGAAGGCCCGAGGGCAGCGCCGCATGACGGCGCCGCAAGCTCATCGCTGCGCGCACTGCTCGGCGCCGCTCGAAATCGTGCGCGGGGCCGAGCTGCTCGTGTGCAGGTTCTGCGGGACGCACAACGAGCTGCCGCAGCGGCCCGCGCCGTCCGCATCTGCTGCTCCTCGCGCCGCATGGCGCGCGCCTCTCACGCTCGTCCTCGCGCTCGCCGTCGTCGTCGTCGCCGGGGGCCTCGCCGTCACCCTCCGCGGCCGGCCGGCGGGTGGACCGTCCCTCGGCGTCTTCGCGGGGCCGCTCGTCCTCACCCGGACGGGCGACGCCAAGATCGGCGTCGAGGGCCAACCCTCGATGTACATCGACGTCAGCATCTTCGAAGGCACCTACCAGCTCACGTTCCACGGCTTCCCAGCGGGCACGCGGTGGAAGACCGGCGCGCGTCAGGGCGTCCTGACGAGCCGCGTCTACGAGATCGTGAAGCTCCAGAGCATCGCGAGCGAGCTCGGCTCCGTCCCCGCCACGAAGATCAAGAGTCATCCTCTCGGTCCGAAGGACGAGCTCGCGGTGGAGCTCCCGTCGGGCCAACGCGGGACGATCGCGCTCGAGCCGGTGCCCGCCTGGTCGTCGATCGTCGACGCCCTTCGTCATGTCGAGAACGGGCCCGTCCGGTTCGAGCCCGACGCCCCGCCGAGGCCCGGCACGACGAGCGTGGGCTTCGTCGATACCCTGTCGCTCGAGGTCTTCGGGCCTGCCGAGATGCTCCGGGATCTCGACGAGATCGCCGTCCCTCACCGCCTCTCGGAGATCAAGGCGCAGCAGACGTGCTCTGGCTACAAGGACGCGAAGGGCAAGCCGCGCGCGCCCGTGAAGTACGTGTTCAAGGAGACGGAGGTCCTCGTCTTCGATCGCCGGACAGGCGCCCAGCTCGCACGGAAACTCTTCTCCCCCGAGATCCGCTGCCCGATGTTCCACTTCTCGGTCAGCGAAGGCCCGGCGGACAGCTACCCGGCGAGCCGCGAGATCCACGAGTGGCTGAAGACGCGCGTGAGGCGCGGCTCGTCCTCCTCGCTGGACGACGAGCGCGATGCCGCTACGGTTCGGCGACGAGAGTGACGTGCAGCAGGTTCCTCGACGCCTGTCAGTCGAGGAAGGAGCGGAGCGCCTCGAGGAAGAGCGCGGGCGCCGTGTCCATCGCGATGTGCTGCTGACCGGGCAGCTCGTGGACCTCGCTCTCCGGCAGCGACGCGTGGAGGCGAAAGGTGGCCTCGCGGAGGAAGGGCGGGCTCTCGCCGCCGAGGAGCATGCGGATCGGCACCGTGTTCGACGCTGCGCGGGAAGGCTCGAAGCGGTACGTCTCCGCCGCCGCCATCTCCCGCGGGATCGTGTGCGCCGCCGCGAGGCGTGCGGCGAAGCTCCCGTGGGCGCGCAGCCGGTCGACGTCCGACGAAGGCATGCGGACGATGTCGCGCAGGAACGAGGTGACGAGCGCGTCTCGATCGCCGCGCTCCGCGAGCGCCGCGTACGACTTCGTCACGGCCGACGGCTCCGGCGCCGGAACCTCCGGGGCGTACGGCTCGTAGACCACGAGCTTCCCGATCCGCGTCGTCTCGGGCAGAGCATCGAGACAGACGAGGCCGCCGAACGAGTGCCCGAGGACGCACACGCGGTCACGCCCGGTCGCGTGTGCGACGGCCTCGAGCATCGCGTGGAGATCTTCCGCCTCGCGCGAGAAGACGTACGCAGCCGCGTCCTCGCTCGCGCCGCGACCGCGGCGATCCATCGCGAAGACCTCGAAGTGCTCGTCGAGGCGGGGCGGCGCGCTTCCCTTGAAGCGACCTGCGTCGGCGGCGATCCCGTGGACGACGAGGAGCGGCGGCCCCTTCCCTGCGCGCGAAGCGCCGATCCTCGTCCCGTCCGCGGACCGCGCGTGAAGGGTGTCGCTCATGCGCGGCGTCGGCGAGCCGCGACCACGAGCCCCGCGAGCGCCGTGAGCACGAGCACCGCGCCGCCCGACGACGTCCTCGCGGGCATCGCTTTGCAGCCCGAGTCCGACGACGCCGCGTCCGTGCCGCCGCTCGATCCGTCGCCGTTCGCGCTCTCGCCTTCCGGCGTGCCGCCGGACGCGCCCGACGAGCTCGCCCCCGACGAGCCGGAGCTCGAGGTCCCGGGCGGCGGTCCGGCCGGCAGCGCGGCGGACTTGCTCCGTGGCGCGAAGAAGGCCCAGAGCGCGCGGCTCGCGTCCGGCCCTCGCGTGTCCGAGAACGAGCCACCCTCGAGCCCGCCCGGCCAGGCGTGACCGAGGTTGTCGACGACGACGAGCTCGACGACCGTCGCGTTGTTCGACGTCGTGCGGTGCGTGATCGTCGTCGTGCCGTATCCGCCGACGGTCGCGGTCGCCGTCGTCGGGGCCGCGAGCGTGTCGCCGGCGAGGAGCAAGCCGTTCGTCCGCACCCACTGCTCGGCGACCTTGCGGCCGTTCTGCACGTTGATGATGCCGTCCTGCGTCCCGTGGAAGACGAGGGTCGGGACGACGCGCGCGACGTCCGTCATCGCGGCCCTCGCGGCGTCGCCGAGCGCGTTCGCGTCGACGTCGCCGGTCTGCGAGACGGTGTACGTATCGTTGAGGTTCGTCGCCGCCTTGTAGGGGAGCCCCGCGACGACGCCGATCGCCGCGAAGCGATCCGGATACGTCGCGCCGAGGACGACGCTCATCGCAGCGCCCGCCGAGAGGCCGGCGACGTAGACGCGCTCGGCGTCGACCCCCTTCGCCGCCACGACGGCGGCCACGGCGTCGGCGAGCGCCTTCGGCTCCCCGGCGCCGCGCGCCTGGTGCTTGGTGTCGAACCACTGCCAGCACCGGCCCGCGTTCGAGGCCTCGGGCTGCTCGACATAGATCGCGTAGAAGCCGTTCTCCTCCGCGACGGCGTCCATCCGCGTCGCGTCGGCGAAGGCATCGGCCGTCTGCGTGCAGCCGTGGAGCATGAGCACCGCGGCCGGCTTCGCCGCCGGGGTCGTCGGGACGAAGACGCGCACGGGCCGTCCGCCCGCGTCGGAGCGCTCGACGGTGCCGGCGAGCGCGACGGTCGGGACCGTGAGCGCGAGGCCGACGAGCGACGACGCGAGGGGCGCCTTCATCGACCGACCTCGGCCTTCTTCTTCGACTTCTTGGCGTTGGCCTTCGGGGGGGACCGCACGCCGTTGGCCTGGGTCGTGTGTGCGCCGTTCGTGCCCGTATCGGAGGCCTCGCCGTGCTCCTCCGGGTCGGCGACGCGCACGGGCAGGGCAGCCTCGGCGACGCGCACGGTCTCTTCGCTCACCGTCTCGCCCTGGACGGTGACGACGGACTTTCCGTCGTCACGCTGCGCCCACCACATCGAGAGCGCAGGCCAGAGCTTCTTCTGCGCCGTCTTCGAGACGACCGCGCCGACGTGCCCTCCGGGGAGCTTCCAGAGCGCCTTGTCCGTCGACGACACCTTGTCGATGAGCACCGACGCGCTCTCCCACGGAACGATGTTGTCGTGCTCGAAGACGACGGACAGCGTCGGGACCTCGATGTCTTCGAGGCGGATCGTCTTGCCTGACATCGAGAACTCTCCCTTGATGAGGAGGTCCTTCCGATAGAGCTTGTCGATGTAGTCCTCGAACGCCGCGCCGGGGAACGACACGTTGTCGTTACCCCAGGTCTCGAGCGCGAGGAACCCGTTCAAGAACTCGTCGTTCTCGGCGCGGTCGATGACGGCGACCGCCTTCGCGAGGCTCAAGGTCGGGCGCAGCATGTGGAAGGCGCCCTGCATCAGCTGCCAGGGCACGTTCCCGCACGCGGCGACGATCTTCTCGACGTTGAACTTCGGGCTCTGCGTCCACTTCGTGAGGAGCCCGTCGTCCGAGAAGCTGACGGGCGCCGCGAGGAGGAGGAGCGACGCGATGTGATCCGGACGGCGCGCCGCGTGGATCGTCGCGAGGGTGCCGCCGAGGCAGTAGCCGAGCACGTGCGCCTTCTCGGTGCCCGCCGTCTTCGCCGTCTGACGGATCGCGCGGCCGAGGTACCGATCGCAGATGTCGTCGAACGTGAGAAAGCGGTCCTCCGGCCCCGGCGTGCCCCAGTCGATGCAGTAGACGTCGTGCCCGGCCTTCACCAGGTCCTCCGCCATGCTCTTGCCGGGCAGGAGATCCATGACGTAGTGCCGGTTGATGAGGGAAGGCACGAGGAGCACCGGCGTGCGGTACTTCCTCGGGCTTCCTTCGGGGCGCCGATAGCGCATGAGGCGCCACTTGTTCTCGCGGTGCACGACGTCGACGGGCGAAGTCCCCACGTCGGGCTTCGGCCGCTTCACGAGCGACACGAGGTTCAAGAGCCGCTTCACGCCTTCGGACTTCACGCCGTCGCTCCACCTTCGTTCGTCGCGCTCTTCGCCCGCGTGTCCTCGTAGAGCCCCTCGAACGTGTCCTTGAAGCGCTCGTAGATCTTCTTGCGGCGGATCTTGAGGCTCGCGGTGAGGAGCTCGTTCTCGACGGTGAGCGGCTGCTCGATGACGGCGAACTTCTTGATCGTCTCGTAGCTGGCGACCTGCGCGTTGACCTGCTCGATGCGGCTCTGCACGAGCTGCTTCTTGGCGGCCTCGCGCGCCTCTGGCGCGAGGCTCGCGAGCTGCGCATTGACGGTCTCCTCGTTGAGCCAGACGCCCGCGACGAGGAACTTCTTCGCCTCGCCGTAGACGACGACCTGCGCGATCATCGGGTCGTCCTTGAAGCGCATCTCGATGTTCGCCGGGGGGACGTTCTTGCCGCCCGCCGTCACGAGGATGTCCTTCTTGCGGTCGACGATCTGGAGGAAGCCGTCCTCCGTGAAGCGCCCGACGTCGCCGGTCTTGAACCAGCCGTCCGGGGTGAACGCCTCGCGCGTCGCCTCGGGGTCCTTGTGGTAGCCCTTGAAGACGCTCGGGCCGCGGGCGAGGATCTCGCCGTCCTCGGCGAGCTTCAGCTCGACGCTCGGGTAGGGCTTCCCGACCGAGTCGAAGCGGAACGCGTCGGGCCGGTTCATCGTCAGCGTCGGCGAGCACTCCGTGAGGCCGTAGCCCTCGATCATGAGCACACCGCACGAGTAGAAGAAGTCCTTCACCTCGCGCTTGAGGCCCGCGCCGCCGGAGAGGCAGAACTTGAGCTTCCCGCCGGTGACCGCCTTGAACTTCTCGAGGCGCTTGTCGGGGGTGGGCTCGTGCATCGCCATGATGGCGAGCTTCTCCCAGTGCGACGGGACGCTCATGAAGACGCTGGGGCGCACTTCCGGGAGGCGCGCGAGGCACGACGCCGGATCCGAGAGGTAGGTCGTGAAGCCGAGCGTGTTGCCGAGACACAGCTGGCCGAAGCCGAAGATGTGGCTCATCGGGAGCCAGAGGATGTCGACGCTGTTCTCCTCGATGAGGCTCGCGTTGATCTTGAGCCAGTCGAAGCCGTTCACCGCCACGTTGCGGTGCGTGAGCGGGACGCCCTTCGGGTTGCCGGAGGTGCCGCTCGTGTAGAGCATCATCCCGACCTGGTCGAGCGACACGCCGTTCATCGTGCGCTCGAACGCCTGCGGATCCTCGCGGTCGCGATCCGCGCCGATCTGACGCGCGCGTCCGATCGTGACGACGCGACGCTCGACGTCCGCGAAGCTGGGGACGGCGGCGCCGTTGGCCTTCTCCGAGAAGCTCGCGTGGACGCGGCCGACGTCGAGCCCGTCGTCGAGGAGCACGATGCGCTCGACCTGCTCGAGCGCGCTCCAGGTCGCGAAGAGGCGACCGAGGAGCGCGGGCGTGTCGACGAAGATCACCTTCGCGTCCGAGTGTCCCGCGACGTAGCCCGCCTGCTCCGGCGTCGAGGCCGGATAGATCGGGACGATGACGCCGGACGCAGCCTGGATCGCGAGCGCCGCCGAGCCCCACTCGATCCGGTTCGGCGCGTAGACCGCGGCGCGATCGCCCGTCTTCAGCACCGTCCCGAGGAAGAGCGCGAGCTCGCGGATCTCCTGCGCGTACGCGCCCCAGGTGACCCCTCTCCACTGACCGGGTTCAGAGGACGTCGGCACCATGAAGCGCACGCGCGCCTGGCGCTCGGCGAGGGAGTCGAAGATGGCGCGAGGAGCGATCTTGAGATCGAGATACGGCGTGATGTCCATGACGTTTCCCCCGGGGTAGTTACCCCCGATTTCGGCGGGCGCAAGTTGCCCGCGATCGGCTTCAGTGGTTCTTCTTCTCGGCGGCCTGCTCGATGCGCTCCTCGAGGTCGAGGAGGCGGCTCTCGAGCTGGTGGAGGGCGTGCAAGGTGCGCTCCTGGTCGCGCTTGGTCGCCACGCCGAAGACGCCGCCGACCCACTGGGCCGTCGCCTTGTCGTAGGCGGCCTTCGCCTTCATCGCGCCGCCGAGGAGAGACCCGCTCGGACCGAGGACGAGGGGGCTCTTGAGCCACCCCTCGAGGTACCTGGCCGTCGTGTTCTCCCAGCTGTCGAAACCCTTCTTCCAGACTTCCCAGATCATGGCGTTGTCCTTTCTCATGGCTCGAGGCCGAGGCGGCGAAGCTCGCTCGCCGCGGTGAAGTTCTCGTCCGGCTCGTTCAGACGGCTCGTCGCCCGCGCGACCTCGCCGAAGCACTCGAAGACGAAGCCCGTCTGCCGCTGCGTCGTCTCTGCGCCGGCCGACGGAACGATGGTGACGAGGGTGCGCACGCGCATCGCCTGCGTGAAGGTCAGATCGGGCAGCACGACGGCGCCCGCGCCGTCGACCTTCTGCTCGTAGGTGTCTCGCCCCGCGTAGGGGAGCCCGCGGAGCGTGCCGTTCCGCACGGTGGCGGACGACGACCACGTCGCGCCCGGCTGGAGCGGGAAGCGGTAGATCGTGACGGGCCTGTCGTACGCGTAGAGGGTCTTGCCCTCCGGCGGGTTCTCCACCGTGGAGGCGATCCCGTGGAGGCGGAGCTCCGTCTCGTCGTACGTGTAGACGCCGTCGGTGCGTCCGCCGAGATCGAGCGGCGCGGTGAAGGCGTTCGGGACGCTCGCGAACGTCGCCGCGTACCACTTGCCCTCGAGCTTCGTCGCCGTGATGCGCGCGACCTGGTCGTCCGCGAAGTCGAACCCGAAGCGCCACTCCTGCTGGCCCTGCGCGTTCGGCGCGCCGACGAGGTCGACCGTTCGCTCCTTGCCCTGCGGCGCGACGAGGTACGTCACGGCGACACCGAGCGCGGGCGTGAGCTCGCTCGCCTCGATCTTCCCGTCGAGGTTCGGCACGCACGCGAGCGCCGGCGGTGCGCCGCTCTGGTAGGCCTGCCGCGGCGGCGGAGGCGTCTCGTTGTCGGCGCACGAGACGAGGCCCGAGAGCCCAGCCAGCACGAGGAGAGAGGGAGACAGGAAGCGGGAGACACCGTACGCGGCGGACCTTGCTCGCCCTCGTCCGATCCCCACCGTCGAAAGCGCGCTTTTTCGGCCGCCGCGATCGGGTGCCTCGATTCCGCTCCCTGCCTCCCTCTCTCCTCGTGCTGCTCTTCGCGTGGACATGGTGTGACTCCCCGAGCTCTCAGAAGAGGTAGTTCAGGCGAAGCCTGATGAGCTGCGCCGGCTTCGCGCTCAGGTTGGATTGGACGTTGTCGAGCCCGGCGAGCGGGAACAGGACCGCGTAGTCGAGCGCCGCGAGGAACGCGTTCGTCTCGAACGTGAGCGACGGATCGAGCTCGATGCCGAGGGGCCCCTTCCCGGACGGCGTGGAGCTCGCCTCCACGGCGTGCGACCCGATCAGGGCCGCGTGCGCCGTGACCTGCGCGCTCCGCGTCTTCGCGATCCGGAAGCGCGCGTGCGGGCGGAGGTAGACCGCGTCCGTCACGGTGCCGAGGATCTCGCGGAAGAGGATCCGGTCGACGCGGTAGTCCGGGTGGAAGCGAAAGTTGTCGATGCGGTTGTCGCGCGGCGGGCTCGCCTGCGGCCCGTCGAGATCGCCGGGCTTCGTCGCCGGGGACGAGGCGCGCTGGACCGCGCCGAAGCCGGGAGCCGGATCGCCGCTCGCATAGCCTGCGTCGAACCCGGTCGAGAAGCGCTCGTCGGCGTTACCGAACGTCGACTCGAACGCGGCGCCCATCTGGCGGCTCTTCGCCGGCTGACGGAGGAGCACGCCCGGGAGGAGCGACGACTGCTCGATGTTCGCGGTCACGTACGCGAGCTCCGCCTCGACCCGCGCACGGGGGAAGAGGAGACGGAACCACGCCGAGCCGGCGGACGCGGTGTAGCCACGGTTCATGATCCCGGCGCCACCGTTCGCGAACGGGTCGACGGGGCGCGCCGAGGGGAGGTACGTCGACGGGATGTCGTCCGTCTGCCACCGGTGGGTCAGGTACGCGCCGTAGTCGACGGTGATCTTGCCCGCCTTCTGGCGGCGCGCGCGGGCGGTCTCGTCGCGCCACTGGAGGAACGCGAACGTCACCGTGCGGACGTTCGTGGACCGCTCGAGATCGAGCGTGCGGTTCTGTAGCGCGCGCTGGGTCGTCGGTCCGGTCGCGCTGAAGTCGTACGCGGCGGCGAAGATGTGCCCCGCGAGCGGGGTGATGAAGGCGACGCGGTCCGACGCATCGGCGCTGTCGCAGTCGAGGCAGTCGCCGCCGTTGGCGACCATGCCGAGTCCCCACTGGGTCCCCATCCGGCCGGCGGCGAGGAAGCCGAACGGGAGGAGGAGCTCCCCGTAGGCGCGGCGCACGCGGATCGCGTCCGTCGGCGAGCGCTGACCGGTCGTCGCGGCGGGCACGTCGTTCGGGAGGCTACCGAGCGCGAGGTTGTCGAGGACGTCGAGGCGCGCCTTGACCGCGACCATCGAGCCGGGCGCGTAGAGGCTCACGTCGGTGCGGAGCCGCATGTCCCAGTGCGTGAGCGTCTGCGCGCGCGGGTCGGCGGAGGAGACGGGGAAGAAGGGCGCGCCGGAGGGCGTGAGGCCGCGATCGAGATCGAGGTTGTGGAGCGCCTCGCCGCGCGTCCGGAGGTAGCCGGACACGTCGACCGTGGTCCTCTCGCGAGGGACCATGTCCTGGCCCATCTCGTACCAGCCGGTCGCGCGCGCATCGCCGGCGAGCGAGACGCCCGCGGCAGCGACGAGGCCGAGGAGCCCACGACGACCGAGACGCATGAGGCTACTCGCGCTCCTCGCGTGCGAGGAACGCGACGAGATCGCGGTTCGAGGCGTTCATCGCCTCGAGCATCGGGAAGTGGCCGCAGCGCGGGTACGTGACGAGGCGTGCGTTCGGCAGATCGCGCGAGAGGCGCTCGCCGTAGCGGAGCGGCGTCACGAGATCTTCGCGGCCCCAGAGGAGGAGCACGGGCTTCCGCACCTGGCGGTAGCGGGCCTCGACGTCGGCGTAGCGCTGGCCGCGCACGGCGGCGAGCGCCGCGGCGACCGTGCCCGGCCGCTCGAGCGCCTGGTCGATGTCCTCGACGAGCTTCTCGGTGATGAACTTCTTGTCGTAGAAGGCCATCGCCATGCGCTCGTCGGCGCGCTGCTTGTAGTAGAGGCCGAAGAGCATCTCGCCGACGCCGTCCGCGCGCGACCAGTGGAAGAACGGCGGGAGCTGGTCCTCGTAGACCCACGCGTCGTAGAGGGCGATCTTGGTGAACTTCTCCGGGGCCTCGAGCGCGGCGGCGAGCGCGACGGAGCTGCCCCACGAGTGGGCGACGAGAGCCGCCTTCTGGACTCCGCGCTCCTTCATGAGGCCGAGCACGATCCGCGCCTGCGCCTCGGGCGAGTAGTCGCCCTCCGGGCGATCCGTCCACCCGAAGCCCTTCAGATCGAGCGCGATCACGCGGTGCGTCTTCTGGAGCGCCGGCACCACCATGAGCCAGGCGTCGAGCGCGGAGGCGAACCCGTGGACGAGGACGGCGACGGGCTTCTCCGTCGTCTCGGTCTTCGCGGGCTCGGTGACGCTCCCGCCGTCGTCCGCCTTCGCGGGCTCGGACGCCTTCGCGTGCGCGGGCTCGTCGTTCTCCGTGTCCATGTACCGGACGCGGACGCCTTCGATGTCGACGAAGCGCGCCTTCGGCGGCTCGCCCGGCATCGGGCCCTTGTGGAAGGCGAGGCAGGAGGAGAGGAGCGGCACGAGCGCCATCGTGATGAGGAGGGTGAGGAGCGCGCGCTTCACGGCGCGAGCCTCCGGAGCTCGGCGGGACGGAACTCGTCGGCCGTCTCGTTCTCGACCGACGTGGCGGACGCGACGGTGCCGAAGCACTCCGTGACCCACGCATAGCTGCGAATGGTGGTCTTCGAGACGGGCCAGCTGAGCCACGTGAGCTCGCGCACGAGGATGGTCTTCACGCGAATGACCTCGAAGGTGCCGAACGGCGTCTTCAGCTGCCCGGCGAAGTCGGCCTCGGCTTCGTAGGTCTCCTTCGCGTTGCCGTCGACGCTGTACGCGGTCCCGCCCGGCTGCGCGGGCGCGACGCCGGTGAGGCTCGCGTTCGTATTCCACTTCGCGCCGACCTGGAGCGGGAACGCGAGGACCGCCGGCGCAGGCCCGTACGAGAGCTCGGTGCGCTTGTCGCCGTCCTGGGGAGAGACGACGCCGCGGAGCGTGATGCCGCCGCTCGAGACCTCGAAGACGCCGAGGAGATCGCTGCCCTGCGTGAGCCTCGTCGCATACGTCGCGCCCACGAACTTCGGCCCGTACCACTTGCCGGAGAGCGGCAGGGTCTCGACGAGCACGCTCTGATCGCTGCCGAACGCGCCCGCGTAGTCCCAGAGGCGACGATCGCCGCCGTCGATGGCGATGCCCGCGGTGGAGCTCACCTCCGTCGGGTTCGTCGCGACCTTGTACGTCGCGCGGAGGCCGGCCTGGAGCGGGACCTCGTCGCGCGTGATGACGCCGTCGTTGTTCGGCTTGCAGCCCGGGAGCGCGGCGTCGAGGAGGGTCGCGTCGGTGAGCTCCGGGCCGCCGTCGCCGACGGGGCTCGGGATCGGCGCGCCATCCGGCCCCGTGCCCGGCCCGTCCTGCCGGACGCAGCGCCCGTCTTCGGCGCAGATCCCCGACGCGCAATCGGCGCCGATCCGACACTCGCGCGCGTCGTCGCTGCTGCACGCGTACACGGCGAACGGTACGGAGAGGGCGATCGCGGAGGCGAGCAAGCGAAGGGCGGCGCGGTGCATCACGGGAGACCTCGAATCGAGCAAGGGGGACGGGGACTCCGGAGGCTTTGCACCGGAGGGGGTCTTCGGCACGGGAATTCCAACCGAACCCGCGCCCTTCCTCCGATGGTGCGCCGCAACAATGCGGCCGGTGACTCCTACGTCTCGCCCCCCGCTTCGTCAAGTTGAATGTTGCACCGCACAAGAACGGGGGCTACGAAGACGCATGGCCGCCCTCGTCGTGGTGAAGAAGTACCCGAACCGACGCCTCTACGACACGTCGGAGAGCCGCTACATCACGCTGGAGGACCTCACCGCCCGCATCCGGAAGGGCAAGAACGTGCAGGTCCTGGACGCGCAGACGGGCGCGGATCTGACGCAGGCGACCCTCACGCAGATCATCCTCGAGAGCCGCGGGGGCGCGCGCCTCCTGCCGGTCCCCCTCCTCGTGCGCCTCATCCGGCTCGATGACGAAGCGCTCGCGGAGTTCATGGGGCGCTACGTCTCGTGGGCCCTCGAGATGTACCTCCAGGCGAAGCGACGGGCGCGCGCGTTCCTCCCGCTCAACCCGCTCGCGACAGCGCCGTTCGCGGCGACCGACGCGCTCGCCCGGCTCGTCCTGGGTGCAGCGCAGCAACTCCGCGGGAACGCTCCGGGAGGCGCTGGCGCCGCGGGGCAGGCGTCCGCCGGAGGCCAGGACCTCGAGACGGAGGTACCGCCGCCGCCGCCGGAGGTGGAGCCCGGTCCGATCGACGCCTTCCTCGAGCTGGACGGGGAGGCCGCGGCGGGCCCAGGGGACGGAATGCTCGACGAAGTCGCTCGTTTGCGGCGAGAGCTCGACGCCCTCAAGGAGGCGATGGGAGCGGCGCCGGGAGGCTCGCCCAGCCGACCTCGCCTGCCTGCGCGGCGCCGCCCGCGGGCGAAATGACGCATCGCGCAGCCGTTTCTGCTGCACCGCACAAAAGTGACTTGACGGTCCTGGTCCCCGTCCGTAGGTTCCGGCGCGTGATTGCTGCGTCGCAACATGAGACCCATGAGGCGACCCCAACCGAGGGAGAGACCCCGATGAAGTTCGATCCGTTCGAGCAGATGAGCAAGGCGTGGGAGACGTGGCAGGCGATGGCCGAGGAGTCCGTGAACCGGGCCCACTCGTTCTACGACGCCATCGACAAGGTCGAGGCGAAGAGCGTCGAGCGCGCCGAGAGCGCGATGAGCGAGGCCCAGAAGCTCGCCAAGGAGACCCTCGCCTACAACACGCAGCTCGCGGCGGAGTGGCGCAAGCTCACCGTCGACAGCATCACGCGCGCGGCGAAGGCGTTCACGCCCGAGGCGAAGAACAACTGAGCGGCGGAGGCTGCACCATGCTCCCTGCGAACGTCGGCACGACGATGAAGGACACGGTCTACCAGTGCGGCCGCGGAAGCCTCTATCGCTTCCATCGGCCGAACGAACGGGCAGCGTCCACGCAGCGCGCACGGGACAGCCACGTCCCGGTCCTGATCGTCCCTTCCCTCATCAACCGCTGGTACGTGATGGACCTCCGCAAGGGGGGAAGCTTCGTCGCGGCGCTGACGGACGGGACGCCCTGGACGACCTATCTGTACGACTGGGGGGTCCCGGAGGACGAGGACCGCTACGAGTCCTGGGACGACGTGCTCGGTACGCTCGAGCGCGTCGTTCGTCAGGTCCTCGACCAGAGCGGCGCATCGCAGGTGGCCCTCGTCGGCTACTGCATGGGGGCGACGCTCTCGTCGATCTACACGGCGCTCTACCCCACGAAGGTGGCGGCGTTCGTGAACCTCCTCGGACCGATCGACTTCGCGCATGCGGGCCGGCTCGGCACCATGGTCGATCCGCGATGGTTCGATCCGTACGCGATGACGTCGGCAGGGAACCTCTCGGCGGCGCAGATGCAGGCCGCCTTCCTCGCCCTCGCGCCGACGAACGCCGTCACGAAGTGGGTCCACTTCGCGGAGAAGATGTTCGATCCGGAAGCCCGCGAGGCCTTCGGAGCGCTGGAAGCCTGGGCCAACGACAACGTCCCGTTCCCGGGCGGCGCGTACGTCACGTACATCAAGGAGCTCTATCAGGAGAACCGCTTGATCCAGGGCGACCACTGGGCGCGTGGACGGCGGGTCGATCTATCGCGCATCGTGTGCCCGCTCCTCACGGTCGTGGCGCAGCGCGACGCGATCTGTCCGCCGAGGTCGGCGCTCGCGCTGCACGACGTCGCGCGGTCTTTGACGAAGAACGTGCTCTCGGTGCCCGGCGGGCACGTGGGGGCCATGGTGGGGAGCCGCGCCCGGAACGAGCTCTACCCGCGGGTGGTCTCGTTCCTCGAGACGCACGGGGCGAAGCGCGAGGCGTTGCCGACGCGGGTGGCGCTGCTGCCCGAGAGCCGACTCTGAGAATCGAAACGAGAGTGGGGGAACCGAAGATGACCACGTTGAAGTTGGGCCTCTGAGAGGCACGGGAGCACGCAACATGAACCTTTCCGATTTGAAGATCATCGTCACCGGCGGAGCCTCGGGCATGGGCGCGCACTTCGCGCGTCGTCTCCACGAGGCCGGCGCCAAGGTGGCCGTCGGCGACGTGAACGAGCAGCTCCTGTCCGAGCTCCCGAGCGGCATCGCGCGTCGCAAGCTGGACGTCTCGAAGGAGGAGGACATCGCGTCCTTCGTCCCGTGGGCCGCGAACGAGATGGGCGGCCTCAACGCGCTCGTCAACAACGCCGGCATCATCCGCGACGGCCTCCTCGTGAAGAAGGACCGCGAGACGGGCGCCGTGAAGAAGTTCTCGACCGACGACTGGAACGCCGTCCTCGGCGTCAACCTCACGGGCGCGACGTTCATGGTGCGCGAGGTCGTCGCGCACATGGTGGAGAAGGGCATCAAGCCCGGCGTCATCGTGAACATGTCGTCGATCTCGCGCCACGGCAACCGCGGTCAGTCGAACTACGTCGCCGCCAAGGCGGCGCTCGCGGCCAACACCCTCACGTGGGCCCGCGAGTTCGCGAGCTACGGCATCCGCGTGGCGGGCATCGCGCCCGGCATGGTCGAGACGCCGATGACGAAGGGCATGAACCAGAAGGCTCGCGACGCGGTCGTCGCGGCGATCCCCGTGGGGCGGATCGGAGTCCCGGAGGACCTCTGGGTGGCGGTGAAGTTCGCGCTCGAGTGCGACTACTTCAACTCGCGCACGATCGACGTCGACGGCGGCCTCTCGTTCTGAGCGAGAGGACGGCCTCTCCGAGGGGAAGCGCCCGCCGTGAGGTGGGTCGCTTCCCTTGCGTCGTTCAGCGCCGGGCGACCATCCTCGTGTACGAGATCAGCCGACGCGGCGCGTCCGTCGGCGCCGCGACGAAGTCCTCGCTCCGCGGGTCCCGCGAGAGGTCCGCCGTGACCACGTCGACCGTCGCGCCCGTCACGCTGATGACCGTCGCGCCCAGCCGGACGCCCGACTCGAAGGGCGGCGGCGGGACAGGCAACGTCGGCCGGTCGTGGATGCCTACCTCTTCCGGCTCGTCCAGCCGCGCGACGCGGTCCCGGCCGAAGAACTCCAGATCGTCGACGACGAGGGTGTCGACCTCGTCGGGCGTCGGCTCCTCACGTACTCCAAGGGCGCGCATGACGCGCTGGAATGCAATCGCGATGCCTCGCACGATCGCACCCGCCCCGAACAGCTCAACCGAGCGGACGTGCTGGTCAATGTGCCGACCGGCCTCTCCCGGCTCCTGTGCCAGGTGTGGCCGATCGTGCACGGAGTAGCGGCGGCCCTGTCAGGGTCGATCCAGTGAGGGCCCGAGGGAGCACACGCGACGACGGGTGAAGTTGCGCTAGAAGCATGCTCGTGGCGGCGGACGTGAACGAGGAGGACGCCGTGAAGCTCGCGCTCGCCGAGGAGGAGCTCGTCGCGTTCTTTCGCGGGGTCGATGCGCGGCAGAAGCGGGAGCTCACGGCCCTCGCCAAGGCGGACGCGACCTACGGCGAGGACGTCGTCCGCGAGCGCCGCGAGACGTCGCGTCGCGAACGGAGCGATGCGTCATGATCCCGTCGGCGGTCGCCATCGCGCGCGCGGCCGAGCGCATTGCCTCGGAGCTCGGGATGCCACCGAAGGTGAGCGAGGCGGCCCTCCGCGTCGCGCTGCGCGAGGCCGAGCACCTCGCCGACGACACCTACGACGTCCCGGCGGCCCTCCTCTTCGCGCTCGGCCGGAACCCACGCTGCTTCGCGTCGTTCCGCGCGCTGAGCGTCCTCGTCGTCGCGTGGCACGCGCGCACCCTCGGCTTCCGGCTGGAGCCGAGCTTCGAGGAGCTCGGGGAGATGCTCGTGCGCGTCGCGGCGCGCGACGTCGACTTCGAGGAGGTGCGGAGCTGGCTCGGCGCGCGCCTCTTGCCCTTCGGCGGTCGAGCGTGAAGACTCGTGGGATGCGGCGTCCTCGCGCCTTCTTCCTCGCTTGTACGGCGGCGGCGTCCCTCGCGCTCGCCGCCGCCTGTGGCACTTCCAACGGCAACGCCGGGACCCCCGGGCTCGAGGATCTCCCCGACCCCGAGACGTCCGAGAACCCGCCGACCAGGCCGGCGTTCGAGGCCGGCTTCCCCGAGGACGACGGCGGCAAGCGCGACGGTACCGCCGACGGCGGCCCCTCGTCGTGCAGCGATCCGGCCGACCCGGGGAGCACGCCGGGCAGCGCCCGCGCGCTTCCGAACACCGACGACGCAGACAACAACTTCAAGCCCGTGAGCGGCGTCATCTCGAGCCCGGTCGACATCGACGTCTACACGCTCAGCGGCAGCGACACCACGGGCGCCGTGCTCGACACGAGCTTCCCGCTCACGACCGCGGGGGTGGAGCTCTGCGTCTTCGTCCACTGCGCGAACGCGGGCGCCGCCGTCACGCCCGTCGAGGGCTGCAACGAGGGCACGAAGCAGAAGGAGGCCGCGAGCGGCTGGGAGGGTTGCTGCGCCACGGGCCCGGCCGATCCGACCCCCGAGTGGGACTGCTCGGGGACGGACGACTCGGCGGACTTCCTCCTTCGCGTGTCGCCGACGCCCTCGACGACGACCTGCCAGGCGTACTCGTTCTCGTATCGTTTCTGAGCGCCCCGAGGGGAGGTCGGCCCCTCCCCTTGCGTAGATCCGTCCGGTCCTTCACGTTGACTCGAGATGCCTCGACGCCGGTCTCCCCTGTCGCTCGTCACGTCCGCCGCGACCGCCCTCGCCGTGGCGGCGGCGGCGTGCACGGCGGGGAACGGGGGGTTCTCACCCGAGCCCCTCTACTCTCCCCCCGACACGACCGACGGTGACACGAAGCTCACGCCCGGGGGCGGCGAGGACGCCGAGCCGAAACCGGCGAGCGACGCGGGCACCGACGCCCGGAGGCCGGACGGCGCGACCGAGGGCGGACCGCAGGGACCGTCGCCGACCGAGGTGAGGATCCAGGAGCTCTACGTCGATCACGACGGTCTCGGCGACGGCGCCGAGTACGTCGAGCTCCGCGGGGCGCCGGGGACGCCCGTGAGCGAGCTCGCGCTCCGCATCGTGGGCGACGACGGGTCGATCGACTACGAGGTCCCGTGCGGATCGGCGGGCGACCTCGTCGGCGCGACCGGGACCTGGGTCGTGGGCGGCCCTTCGGTCTTCAAGGTCGACGCCGTCCATCGTGTCGACAAGACGGTGTCCGTCGCTACCTGGGGTCTTCCGAACGCGCGCGGCGCCGTGCAGCTCGTCCTCGGCCCGAGCCGCGCGCTCGTGGACGTGATCGGCTGGACGGATCGCGAAGACGGCGGCGGCGCGCCCGCTCCTCCCACCGATCCGAAGGCGACGACGGAGGGCTCTGCCGTCTCCGTCCCGTCCATCGCGAAGCACGTCCTCGGACGCAAGACCGGCGCGGCGGACACCAACGACAACCGCGCCGACGTCTGCTCGATGGCGGCGTCGATCGGCTCGTCGACCCAGAAGGCGTGCGACTGACTAGCGACGCCCTTCGAGCGCGACGGCGATCGTCTCGCCGAGGGCGGCGTCCGTCTCGGCGTCCTTCGCCGACGTGCCGGAGCTGACGTTGCGCCCGCCGGCGCCGGACGGTGCGTTCGCGTCCCACCACGCGCGCGCATCCGAGCGTGTCCACTCGGGAAGCCCTGCCGCGCGCAGGAGGTCGGCGAGCACGCTCGCGGACGCGGGACGCGCCTCGGGCTTCTTCTCGAGGCAGGCCAAGAGCACGCGGTCGAGGGCCTCGGGAAGACCAGGGAGCCGCACGGACGGCGCGTCGGGGACCTCGTGGAGGTGCTTGCTGCAGATCTCGACGAGGCTCGCGCCGTCGAACACGCGCTCTCCGGTCAGCAAGAAGAACGCGGTCGCTCCGACGCCGTAGAGGTCCGCCCGCGCGTCGATCGACTCGGGGTCCACGATCGCCTCGGGCGACATGTAGTGCGGCGTGCCGACGATCGTGTTGACGGCGCTGAGCCTGAGGTCGGCGTTCGCGACCTCCTTCACGAGCCCGAAGTCGAGCACCTTCACGACGTCCTGCATGCCGCCACGCGTCGTGAGCATGATGTTCGCCGGCTTGATGTCGCGGTGGACGAGACCTTCGGCGTGCGCCTCCTCGAGCGCGCCGCAGATCTGGAGGAGGAGGTGGACGACGCGGGATGGGGGCTGGGCTCCGTACGTCTCGACGAGCCCTTCGAGCGTGATGCCCTCGAGGAACTCCATCGCGTAGTAGAAGACGCCGTTGGGCGTTCGGCCGTAGTCGAAGACCGCGACGGTGTTCGGATGCGTGAGGCGCGCGGTGATCTGCACCTCGCGCTCGAAGCGCGCCGCAGCCTGCCCCGTCGTGCCGGTGAGCAGCTTGATCGCCGTCGCGCGCCGGAGCATCGCGTGATGCGCGCGGTAGACGACGCCCATCCCGCCCTCGCCGATCTTGTCGTCGAGGATGTACTGACCGAGACGCATCGCTCTCCGCATCTCGAGACGGAGACCGTAGATGACCCACGAGATGATCGTGACGTTCGCGACGCCGACGATGCCCCAGATGAAGACGTAGATCGCGGCGTCGAGCGGGTGAAGCGCCTGGTCGGGCGCGCGCGCGTTCATGACGTACGTGAGGGGGACGAGCGGTCCGATGCCGAACGCCGCGAGCACGGCGCTGCGCGCGGGCGTGCTCGGGACCAGCGCGGCGCGCGAGGTCAGCGTGTACGTCACGGCGAGGAGCGCGATGAGCTCCATCCGCGCGCCCTGCGGGACGGGCTGGACGACGACCATACCGACCCAGCCGAGGCAGATCGCGGTGGTGGCGATCGCGTCCGCGAAACCGAGGACGCGCGCGCTGCGGTGGCCGCTCCGGAGCACGAGCCAGCCGAACCCGGCGGCGATCGTGGTCGCGAGCTGCACCAGCATCGAGGGCTCGTCGAGCACGTGCGCGAGCATCGAGGGATGAACCGCCGTGAAGATCGCCATCTGGATCGCCCAGAAGGCGAACGCGAGCGCGAAGACGACGCCGAGCGTGAGCGCGAGGCGACGCTGGAACTGCGCGCGCTCCTCCTCGGTCGCGATCGGCGCGCGGAGCGAGAGCGATCGGACGAGGCTCCGCGAGCGCGTTGTCGTCCCCGGGGTCACGGCCCCGTTATAGCCGTGAACGGGGCCGCGCGTGCCTCGGGTCCGCGCCTACGCTGCTTCCGACGGCGGCGGCGCGCGCCGAGGAAGGCGCACCGTGAAGGTCATCCCGTCCGTCTCCGACGCGACGGCGATCGAGCCGTGGTGGGAGCCCACGATCGCTTGTGCGATGTAGAGTCCCAGGCCCGCGCTCCGGAGGTCTCGCGCCTTCGCGAGGTGGGGGTCGAGCTGCCGGAACGGGTTGAAGATGTCGGTGAGCTTCCGCGCGTCGACCGCCTCCGCCGCGTTGTGGATGGAGAGCACCACCTGGTCTCGCTCCCCGCGGAGGGCGACCTCCACCGGCGTGTCCCGGGTGCCGTGCTGGTACGCGTTCCCGACGAGATTGGAGAGCGCCTGCGCGATGCGGTCACCGTCCCACTCGCCGGTGACGTCGCCTGTCGCCTCGAAGTGGACGACGCAGCGCGGGTAGAACGCCGAGATCTCGTCGATGGCCTGGCGGCAGACCGCCTCCATGTCCATCTCCGAGCGGACGACGGGGATCCCACCTCCGACCCGGCTCCTCGCGAAATCGAGGAGGTCGCGGATCATCCCGTCCATGCGCGTGCCGCTGCTGAGGATGCGTGACGCCGTACGGGCGTGCGGCCACGCCGCGCCCTCCTTCGCCATCATCGTCGAGGCCGACATCATGATGGCGCCGAGGGGGTTGCGCAGATCGTGACCGAGGACAGCGAGGAAGAGGTCCTTCGAGCCCTCGACGTCCTGCGCGAACCGCCCGAGCGACTCGGCGAGGAGCTGGTCGATCGCCTCGTTGAAGCGCATCACGTCCTCGAGGCTCTCCCGATCGAGCTCGGGCTTCGCTTCGCTCCAGAGTCGGAGCACGCTCGCACGCAGCGCGCGGAACTCCGCCACCATCTCCGTAGGCGAGTATCCGGTCGCGGCGCGGTCGGATCCGTGCGAGGTCGCCGCCGTCTGCGCGTCGACGCGTCCGTCCTCGGTGCCCTTCGACTTGTCGGCCTGCTCGCGCTTCGTCTGAGGGCTCGCGAGATCGAGCGCGACGACCTTCAGCATCGCGGCGACGTGGTCGCGCCGCTCGTCGAGGTCCAAGAGGCGAGCCGAGGGGAGGTGGTGCAGCGCGAACTGCTCCCACTCGGAGATGATCGCTGCGGATGATTTCGTGATGAAGTCCGCCAATCTCATGATCGCCTCCGTACGTGGTCCAGGGGGCAACCTAGCACCGGCTCACATGCGCGGCGGCGCGGACGATATCACGCGGTTCCGACCTCGCGCTTTCGCCTCGTAGAGCGCGAGATCCGCGCGCGCGATCCACGACTCGGCGGTCCGATCCTCGGCGACGTCGAGCTCGGCCACCCCGATGCTCATCGTCACGGGGCTGCCGTCCGCCGACCGGATCGAGAGCCGCGCGATCTGCAGTCGCATGCGGTCCATCGCGCGCTCGGCTTCGGCGAGCGGCTGTTCGAAGAGGAGCACGACGAACTCCTCGCCGCCGTAGCGGAAGAGCGCATCGGCCGCCCGCAGGTTCGCGCGCATCGACTCGGCGACCGACCGCAGGGCAAGGTCCCCTTTCACGTGGCCGAAGCAGTCGTTGTACGCCTTGAAGAGATCGATGTCGCAGAGCGCGAGCGAGCACGTCGCGCCGTAGCGCTTCGCGCGACCGAGGAGCGTCGCGATCTCCTCGTCGAGGTGCATCCGGTTGCCGACCCCGGTGAGCGCATCGGTGCGCGACGCAGCGAAGTTGCGCGTGCTGTCGACGCGGAGCTTCGCGGTGCGGGTCTCGAGCCGCCGATGGAGCTCGACGACGCGCGCCGCCGACACGAGCCGGGCTTCGAGCTCGTGGACGTTGACGGGCTTTCGCTGGTAGTCGTCCGCCCCGGCCGCCATCCCGGCGAGGAGATGCGCGCGGTCGCCGAAGGCCGTCAGCAGGATGAAGTAGGTGTACGGAGCGTCGTCGCCTGCGCTCCGGATGCGCCGGCACAGCTCCGAACCATCCATGTTCGGCATGTCCCAGTCGCTGACGACGAGATCGGCGGGGCGCTCCGCGAGGAGGCGGAGAGCGTGGAGCCCGTCGACGGCCACCCTGCAGCGATGGCCGTAGGACAGGACCGTGTCCGCGATGAGCTCCCGCATGTGCTCGTCGTCGTCGGTGACGAGGACGTCGAGAGTGCCGAAGCCGCGGCTGGAGGTCGACGGCTCCTCCGATCGCACGGCGTCGTCCGGAGCGGGACGGTGAGGCAGAGGCTTGATCACGGCGGCGCAAGAGCAAGCTGCGTGCCGTTGCGTCACGCGCGACCGAGCCCGCGATCGCCCCGGAGAACGCCACGTCGACGTCGCGAAGCCGCGGGGCGGTCGTGCCGAACGGGCGCGGGCGACCGGTCGCCGCGGTCCGTCACGCGCTCAGGGGCGACGTGACGGCAGCGGGAGCGCGGCGCCGGCGCGGACCGTGTCGAGGACGGACGCGGAGAAGGCGCGGTCGGCCTTCTCGCACACTTTCCGGTCCGTGGTCGCGTTCGCGCAGGCCTTCGCGAGCGCGTCGAGCGAGGTCTTCACCTTCGGCGACGCGAGCAGGGCCTTGCGCGTGCCTTCCTCGAGGCGCGTCCACGGGACGGAGGCGGGCTTCGGCGCCGGAGGGCGCTTCGTCGTGATCTCGCCCTCCATGACGGACACGCACGTGCCGTCGGAGCGGACGACCTCGAAGCTCGCCTGCGCGCCGGTCATCACGATGCCGCCCATGGACGCGGCGCCATGGCGTGAAAGGACGATGACCTCCTCGTCGAACGCGAGCTTCGCGCGATGGGTGAGGCCGCCGCCCGAGGCGTTCCAGGCGTCGACGTCGCCGGCGAGCCAGACGCGCGTCCACGGGGTGCCCTTCGCGAAGAGCGAGAGGGCCACCTCGGGATACGAGCCGCCGCAGAGCTTCTTGGCGAACGTCGCCGGAGGGAGGCAGGCCTTGGCGTCCTTGACGGAGCCCTCGGCGCCGCAGGCGGTCGGGAGGGGCTCGTCCACCTTCTCGGTCGCGTCGGCGTCGCTCGCGGCGCTCTCGGAGACGGCGGCCGCGACGCGCGGGCGGGCGGGGACGTCGACCGGGCTGTCGTCGGCGGACGCGCGAGCCGAGGGGAGGCCGCCCGCGGCGCAGCCTGCGACGAGGACGAGGGAGAGGGTTCCGAGGAGGGGCAGGATCGTTCGCGTCGTCATCGCGGGGTTCTCCGTGGAGACATCTGCCTACATCGGAACACCTTTCGGTCAAGGCGAATTCGAACCGTGAGCCTGTAAGTGCTTGGAAGAAGGCGGCACGAAGCTCCCGGGCTCAGCCTTTTTCGACTTCCCTCGGAGCTTCCCACTACGATCGGTGGACCATGGCAGCGCGCTCGATTGGCTCCGGGACGATCTCCTTCGGGCTCGTGTCGATCCCGATCCGCCTCTTCACGGCGACCTCACCGAAGTCGGTGAGCTTCAACATGCTCCACAAGACGTGCGGCGGTCGCCTCAAGCAGCAGCTCTTCTGCCCGGTCGACAACCAGGTCGTCGAGCGAAGCGACGTGACGAAGGGCTTCGAGTACGCGCGCGACAGCTACGTGAAGTTCACGGACGACGAGCTGAAGGCGCTCGAAGCCGAGCGCACGGACACGCTGGAGCTCGTCGAGTTCGTCCCGGCGACGACCGTCGATTTCCTCTTCATCGAGCGCACCTACTACCTCGGCCCGGACAAGGGCGGCGAGCGCGCGTACCGCCTCCTCTCCGAGTCGCTCGAGCGCGCCGGCCGGCTCGCGGTGGGCCGCTTCTCGACCCGGGGCAAGGACAACCTCGTCCTCGTCCGACCCTACAAGAAGGGCCTGATCCTCCACGAATGCTACTACGCCGACGAGGTCCGGTCGTTCGACGAGGTCGAGACCGGCGGCGCCTTCGAGTTCAAGGACATCGAGCTCGATCTCGCCGACAAGCTCATCGCCCAGCTCGACAAGCCGGCCTTCCAGCCGGAGAACTTCCGCGACACCTACGGCGACCGCGTTCGCGCAGCCGTGGAGAAGAAGATCGCCGGCGAAGAGGTCGTCACGACGCCCGAGGCGCCGAAGGCGCAGATCATCGATCTCCTCGAGGCCCTGAAGCGCAGCGTCGCCCAGGCGGAGACTGCCCGCGTGGGCGAGGCGCCCGCGCCGGCGAAGGCCGCGAACGAAGTCGCCGTCGAAGCGCCCGCCGCCCCGGCGAGCCGCCCGGCCAAGGGGCCGAAGAAGGCCGAGCCCCGCAAGGACGAGGCGGAGGCGAAGCGGAAGAAGAAGGCGACGGGCTGACGCGCCCCCTCGCGAGGACGCGTGGCCGTCCGGGCTCTCACGTCGCCGCGGGAACCGCGAACGGACGGAGCACCGCCTTGTCGGTGTCCTTCGGGTCCAGCGCTGCGTAGAGCAGCGTCGTCTCGAGGCCGTGCCGCTCGGCGACCTCCTTCGCGAGCGCGGACGCGACCCGGTGATGGCACGCCTCCTCCCGCGCGCGCGCCTCGGGGTCCTCGAGCTTGCCGATGTACGCGCGCTCCGACTCGGGAAGCACGAACGCCTTGTACGCGCCGCAGTCCTCGTGCTCGACGATGACGAGCTCCTTGACGGCGTGGAGCTCGATCGCGAGGTGAACGTGGTCCCAGAAGGTCTTGCGCCAGTGCTCGTAGGTCGGGTGCGACGCGCCGAGCGCTGCGCCCGCGAGGATGACGTGATCGTACTCGTCGAGGAGGTAGGCCTGGAGGTGGCCGGACGTCTCGTCCTGGACGCGGAGATCCATGCAGCTCAGGATGAGCGCCGTGCCCGTCTTCTTGATGGTCGTCGCCATGGATGACGATGAGACGCGAGCCCCTCTCGACCGTCAACGCTCCACGACGACGAGCCGCCCGTCGGCGCTAGGGCGCGCGCCGTCGCGGCGTGGCCG
>JALHPN010000039.1 GCA_022842465.1 Polyangiaceae bacterium
CGCGAATCCCGGGCGGCTCGTTCCCCGTCGGCTGCGAGGCCCCGCTCGCGTGACGTTCGGCGAGGTAACGGCCGAAGCCCTCGCTCTCGCGGTCGCGGGGCGTCGCGCCGCCCGCGCCGCCGCTCGCCGGGTCGCTGTCCTCCCACGCGAGGCCCTGGAACCCCGAGCCGTCGCCGGAGCTCCCCCCGCCACCGTTGCACGATGCGTCCTGGCCGATGCACTGTCCTGCTCGGTCGGCGTGCTCGGCGACGGTCCGCGCGAGACCCTGGTAGGCCAGCACGCAGGCGACCGCCAGGAACGCGGAGATCACCACGTACTCGACGACCTCGGCCCCGCGACGACGATGTCGGTGTTCGGTCCGCAAGCTCTGCTCCAGCCTTTCCGTCTCCCGTTCAACAAGGTCCAAGCCAGCGTCGAGTCGCGGCGCGCACCTTGTGCGAGCTGGGGCAATGTCGGCCTTTTCCGTGTACCTCGGAGACACGGTGGGGCACCGTTTCCCCAGGGGTGGCGAGGAAAAGATCCGCCTCACCCCCCCGCCCCGTGTCCGCGCCTTCTTTTCCGGGTTGCTCCGCGCGCAGCGCCTTCGTCAGCCGAGCGTCGCCTCGAAGGCGCCGAGCGCCTCGCCGAGGGCGGCGAGGCTCTCCTCGAGCTCCGACGTCGTCGTCGTGAGCGGTGGCGCCACCATCACGCAGTTGAACTTGCCGAAGGAGTAGACCCCGCGCTTGCGGAGCTCGACGTAGAGGTTCTTCATCACGCCCGGCCCCTCGCCGTGCCACGGGACGAGCGCCTCTTTCGTCTTCTTGTCCTTCACGAGCTCGAGGGCGAAGAAGGCGCCGACGCCGCGTACGTCGCCGACGGTGCGATGCTTCTCGGCGAGCGACGCGAGGGCCGGGCGGATCATCGCCTCGAGCTCGCGCCCGCGCTCGAAGAGCTTCTCCTCCTGGTAGACGCGGACCGCGGCGAGGCCGGCGGCGACGCTCATCGGATGCCCGGAGTACGTGTGTCCGGAAGGCAGCGCGCGCGCGTCGAACGACGACGCGAGCTTCTCGCGCACCATCACGCCGCCGAGCGGGATGTACGCGGACGAGACGCCCTTCGCGAAGGTGATCATGTCCGGCACGACGCCGAACCGGGTCGACCCGAACGCGGCGCCGGTGCGGCCGAACCCCGTCATGACCTCATCCATCACGAGGAGGATCCCGTGCTTCGCGGTGAGCGCGCGGAGGGCAGGGAGGTAGCCCTCGGGGTAGACGATGACGCCGTTCGAGCCGACGACGGGCTCGATCACGATCGCCGCGACGCGCTTCGGATCCTCGTGGACGAAGATGCGCTCGAGGTGCTCGATCGCTCTGTGGGTCTCCTCCTCCGCGGTCGTGGCGTGGAAGGGCGAACGGTAGGGGTACGGCGCGAAGAAGCGGGAGATCGACGGCGGGCCGGGCTCGCCGCCCCAGCGACGGTCCTCGCCGCTCATCATGATCGAGGTGCCCGTCGCGCCGTGGAAGGACCGGTACGCGGTGAGCACCTTGTGACGTCCCGTGAGCGCCCGCGCCATGCGGACGGCGTCGTCGTTCGACTCGGCGCCCGTCGTCGTGAAGAAGGTGCGGCATCCCTCGCCGTCGGTCGCCCAGGGGGAGATCTTCGAGAGCTCCTCGGCGAGCTCGGCGCGCTTGTCGTGGAAGAGCGACGGCGCGGCGTACCCGAGCGTCGCCGCCTGCTCCTGGATCGCGGCGACCACCTTGGGGTGACCGTGGCCGAGGTTCACCGCGATGAGCCCGCTCGCGAGGTCGAAGTACCTCTTGCCATCGGCGTCGTAGAGGTAGCGACCCTCGCCCCGGACGATGACCGGGGCTGCGAGGCCGCCCTGGGCCATCCAAGGGGTGAGGACGTACTTCGCATGGCGGGCCTGGATCTCGGCGGTGCTCATCGGGGCCGATCATAGATTACCCTCGCGATCCATGGCGAAGCACCTGCTCGCGATCGATCAAGGCACCACCGGATCCACGGCCATCGTCGTCACCCTCGAGGGGGCGACGCTCGGGAAGAAGAACGTCGAGTTCCCGCAGCACTTTCCGCAGCCGGCGTGGGTCGAGCACGACGCGGAGGAGATCTGGGGGAGCGTGGCGGAGGCGGTCCTGGGCGCGCTCGCGGCCGCGAAGGTCGACGGCGCCGACATCGCGGCGATCGGCATCACGAACCAGCGCGAGACGACGCTCGTGTGGGACCGCGCGAGCGGGCGGCCGATTCATCGCGCCATCGTCTGGCAGGACCGGCGGACCGCGGCGACCTGTGATCGCCTCAAGGCCGAGGGCGCCACGGCGCTCGTGCGTCGGAAGACGGGCCTCGTCATCGACGCGTACTTCTCCGGCACCAAGATCGCGTGGCTGCTCGATCACGTGGACGGGGCCCGCGCGCGCGCCGATCGCGGCGAGCTCGCGTTCGGCACCATCGACACGTTCCTCGTGAGTCGCCTCACCGGGGGCGCGGTCCACGCCACCGACGTGACGAACGCGTCGCGCACGCTCCTCATGGACCTCGATCGCCTGGCCTGGGACGACGAGATGCTCGCGCTCTTCCACGTCCCGCGCTCCGTGCTGCCGACGATCGTGCCGAGCGCCGGCGAGATCGGCCGGACGAAGGGACTCTCCTTCCTCCCCGACGGCGTTCCGATCACGGGAATCGCCGGCGATCAGCAGGCTGCCCTCTTCGGTCAGGCGTGCTTCACGGAGGGCGACGCGAAGTGCACGTACGGCACGGGTGCCTTCGCGCTGATGAACATCGGGAGCAAGGCGACGGCGAGCGAGTTCGGTCTCGTCACGACGGTCGCCTGGCAGATCGCGGGGAAGACCACGTATGCCCTCGAAGGAAGCGCGTTCATCGCAGGCGCCGCCGTCCAGTGGCTCCGCGACGGGCTCGGCCTCATCCGGAGCGCGGACGAGATCGAGGCGCTCGCCGCGAGCGTCCCGTCGAGCGACGGCGTCGCCTTCGTGCCCGCGCTCGCCGGCCTCGGCGCGCCGTGGTGGGACCAGGCCGCGCGCGGCATGATCACCGGGCTCACCCGCGGGACGACGAAGGCGCACCTCGCGCGGGCGACCCTGGAGGGCATCGCGTTCGAGGTGTGGGATCTCCTCGACGCGATGACGAAGGACGCCAAGCGCGGCCTCAACACGCTCAAGGTCGACGGAGGCGCGGCGCGGAACGATCTGCTCGTCCAGTTCCAGTCCGACATCGCCAAGGTCGAGGTCGCGAGGCCGACGGAGGTCGAGTCGACCGGACGAGGTGCGGCGATGCTGGCCGGCGTCGGCGCCGGGCTGTCCGACCTCGATGCCGCCGCGCGGATGGTGAAGCTCGACCGCACCTTCACGCCCTCGATGAGGGACGACGAGCGCGCTGCGCACCTCGCGCGCTGGACCGACGCGATCCGCCGGACGCGGAGCTGAGGTGCCGGATCACGCGACGGGATGTAGGCCCTGGTGCGAAGAAAAAGCGGAAGGCGTCGCTCCCGTCTTCGATCGCCTTTCGCGAAGGGCGTCGTCGTGCGACGCTACCGGTTGCTTTTGCCTAGCCTAACGGGCGCTCACGCCGTCCAGCCCACGGTGCGTTCGCTCGCCGCTCCTCTGCTCCGTCAACGGGAGCCCTGTGTGCTTGCTTTCGAAGGGAGAACATCATGACCGACCGTCCGTCGACGGCACCCGCGCGCGACGTCCCCGTGGACTGGGAGGCGCTCGAAGACGCGTTCGAGAACAACGCCCCCGAGGTCCACAGCTATCTGCACCTCACGACCGGTGAGGTCCTGCGCGTGGTGGACGGGGTCGCCGACCCGCAGATGCACGCGCGGATCAGCGCCGACACGAACTACCTCCGGATCGATCCGGTCAGCTCCCGCGAGCAGTACCGCTGGATGGAGCGCTTCATCCCGATGGTCGACGATGCCGAGCTGCGCGGGAAGCTCGCCCACGCCATCGACGGCAAGGGCGCCTTTCGCCGCTTCAAGGACGTGCTCATGACGTACAACGCGGATCGCGAGCGCTGGTTCGCCTTCCGCAGCGAGCGCCTCCGGACGTTCATGGAGGCGTGGCTGACCGCGCATGCGATCGTCGCCGTTCCCCGCCCGACGTGGGGCGACGGACCGCCCTCCGTCGAGGAGATGCCCGAGAGCCTCGTCCCGCTGAGCGCGCCGAGCGTCCCGTCGACGACGGATCTCGACGCGGCTCCGAAGTCGCAGAGCGGTCGCCGCCAGCGCAACGCCGAGGCGCTCCGCCTCCAGCTGAAGGAGCTGTCCGAGGCCGTCGGTCCGCGCGAGCTCGACCTCCTCGTGTCCTTCGCCGAGTTCTTGAAGGCCCGGAGGGCGGCGCGCGGCTTCGCGCACCACCACGAGCACATGCGCGAGGAGCGCGAGTCGGCCATCTCCCAGAGGGCCCCGCGCCCGGCGGACGCGCCGCCGTCGTCTCCTTCCCTCGAGATCCGCGCCGAGAAGGGAAGCACGAGCTCCTGATCCGAATGCGTGGCTCGTCGATCCTCGCCGGGATGACGCTCGCCGCCGTCGCTGCGCTCGCAGCGCCGGCGCGCGCGCAGGGGAGCTCTTCCACGGGCGCGGGCGCCCCGGCCGTCACCCTGGACCGCACCCTCGTCCGCTTCGTCTCCGCCGAGACGGGGGGCAGCGCACGACCGCGCTTCCTGAGCGAGCGGGAGGTCGCCTTCTTCACGCGCGTCGAGGCGCTCGTCGAGCAGGCGGATCTTCCCGAGGGGCTCTATCCCGAGCGCTACGTGCGCGCCGCGGTCGACCGCCTCGTCGCCCGGACGATGCTCGCGGCGCTCCTCGTCCAGCGCGGCACGGAGGTCCCGGACCTCCCGAAGCGGGCAGCGGAGGCGCGGGCCGATCTCGAGGCGCGCATCGGCGGAGCTGCCGTGCTCTCGGCCCTGCTCCTGAGCGAGGGCATCGACGAGAGCGAGCTCTCGGCCTTCCTCCGCGATCAGGCGCGCGCGACGTACTACGTCGATCGCGCGATCGGCCCGATCCTCGCCGTCACGGAGGACCAGCTCCGTGAAGCGCATCGGAGCGCGACCCATCCATTCCGCGGGCTCCGCCTCGACGACGCGCGCCCGCGTCTGCGTGTCTGGCTCGTGAACGAGCGCCTCCGCGCCGCCGAGCTCGAGTTCCTCCAGGGCGCACGCGGTCGCATCAAGATCGCGACGAACGCGGCGCCCGCCCCTCCGGAAAGCCTCCTCTCGAACGCTCCCGCGATCCCTCCCGCGATGCCCCAACCTCCTCGGCCATGAGCGCGCACGACACGAAGCCAGACACGAAGAAGGTCGTCATCGCGGCCCTGATCGGCAACCTCGCCATCGCCGCGTGCAAGTTCGGCGCGGCGTTCCTGTCCGGCTCGACCGCCACGCTCGCGGAGGCGGTGCACTCCGTCGCCGACACGGGCAACCAGGGCCTCCTCCTCATCGGGATGCACCTCGCGATGCGTCCGCCGGACGAGCGCTTCCCCTTCGGGCGCTCCGGAGAGAAGTACTTCTGGCCCTTCGTGGTCGCCTTGATGCTGTTCTCGGTCGGCGGCGCCTTCGCGATCTACGACGGCATCCATCACATCCGCCACCCGGTCACGGAGCACGGCTCACGGCTCTGGAGCTACGGGGTCCTCGGCGTCTCGCTCGTCTTCGAGGCGATGAGCTTCAAGGTCGCGTACGGCGAGTTCAAGGTGCTCGCGAAGGGACGCCACTGGCTCACCGCGGTGCGGGAAGCGCGCGACCCGACGATCCCGCTCGTGCTCGCGGAGGACACGACGGCGCTCGTCGGCCTCGCGATCGCCTTCTTCGCGGTGCTCGCCGCGGACGTCAGCGGCATCGGCATGCTCGACCCGCTCGGCAGCGTGCTCATCGGCACTCTCCTCTGCGGCGTGGCGGTGGCGCTCGCCCGGATCACGCACACCCTGCTCATCGGCGCGAGCGCGGATCCGGAGGACGAGGGCCACGCGCTCGAGCTGACGGAGGGGACCCCCGGCGTCGAGAAGGTGACCCAGCTCCTCACGTTCCACGTCGGGCCCGACGTCGCGATCCTCTCGATGAAGATCGCCTTCGTGCCGACGATGACGGCCGGGCAGATCGAGGACTGCATCAACGAGATGGAGCGCCGCATCCGCGCCGAGATCCCGACGATGCGGAAGATCTTCGTCGAGGTCGACGCCCACGGCGACGGACGGGGCCTCGACCGCGCGCGGAGGGCCTGGGCCTCCGTGAAGAAGTCCGAGACCGCCGCGTACGGGCCGGCCGCGGCCGCCGAGTGACGACGTGAGCCCGCGTCGCTTGACGCTCGGCCTCGTCGTCCTCGCCGTGCTCGCCACCTTCCTCCCTCCCCGCGGCCGCGCTGCGGTGCCGAGGCGCGACACGGCGAGCGCGCCGGTCGCCCGCATCGGCCTCGTCTTCGACGTCGGCGGGCGAGGGGACAAATCCTTCAACGACGCCGCCTTCGACGGCGTCGCGCGCGCGGAGAGGGAGCTCGGCGTCGAGGCGAGCTACCTCGAGCCGGCGAGCACGGAGGACCGCGAGGCTGCCCTCCGCCTCTTCGCCGCGCGAGGTTTCGACCTCGTCATCGGCGTCGGCTTCATCTTCTCGAGCGATGTCGACGCCGTCGCCGCGGCCTATCCCAACGTGCATTTTGCATGCGTCGATTACGCGCCTTCCCCGAGCGGCGTCCCGCCCAACGTCGCCGCGCTCGCCTTCCGCGAGGAGGAGGGCTCCTTCCTCGTCGGCGCCGTCGCGGGGCTCCTCTCGAAGACGGGGCACGTCGGCTTCGTCGGGGGCATGGCCGGCCCGCTGATCCGGAAGTTCGAGGTCGGCTACGCGGAGGGGGTGAAGGCGGCGTGCCCCACGTGCGTCGTGCACGCCGGGTACGCCGGCGCGACGCCCGACGCCTTTCGCGACCCGGCGAGGGGCAAGGCGCTCGCGAACGCGCAGATCGCGGCAGGGAGCGACGTCGTCTACCACGCCGCTGGCGCCTCCGGGCACGGCGTCTTCGAGGCGGCGAAGGACGCTCGCGCGCTCGCGATCGGAGTCGACGCCGACCAGCACGACGAGATGCCGGGCACCGTGGTGACGAGCATGGTGAAGCGCGGGGACGTCGCCGTCTTCGAGATCGTGAAGGAGGCGGCGGAGAAGCGCTTCTCGCCCGGGATGCGGGTCTTCGGCCTCCGCGAGGGCGGCGTGGACTACGTGCACGAGGGGCCCCACGCCGCGGGCATCCCGGACGACGTGAAGCGGAAGGTGGAGGCGCTCCGCGACGCGGTCGTCCGTGGGGACGTCCGCGTGAACGCGCGTTGACCCCCTGACACGTGCACGCCGGTGGGCGCAGGCTGCGCGGGCCTGTCACGTGAAGCGCCAGATCGCGGCTCGAGGCGCCTGTGCGCGGGAGAATCGGGGGTTCGGCGCGTGGATCGCGTGGGCACCGCGCTCGGCGCGCATCGTGCAACCGCGCCCGTCATGCGCCTCCCTCGCCGCATCCTTCCTTGTCTTCTCGCCTTCTTCGCGCTGACGGGCTGTGCCTACCCTGACAGCGAAGTCGTGACGGAGCCCGACTCCCCGCCGCCGTCGCCCGTGGCGGCGACGCCTGCTCCGCCTCCGGCGGTGAAGAGGCCTCAGGCCGAGCCGCCGGCCGTCGTCACGCCGGCGACGGAGGGCGCGTCCGCGGAGGTCGTCTACGTCTTCATGCGCGGCCACGATCGGTCTGGCTGGATGTGCACCGGCACGCTCGTCGGACCGCGCACCGTCGTCACGGCGGCGCACTGCCTCGATCCGGCGGCGTTCGCGAGCTACGAGATCGTCGCCCCGCTCGTGGCGGGCAAGCCCCGCGTCTCGGCCTCGAAGCCGCGGATCTTCGGCGGCAGCTACGAGGCGGTGGAGAACCCCGACATCGGCTGGCTCACGCTCGACGAGGCCATCGCGCTCCCGGCCTACGCGGAGCTCACGGACGTCGTCGCGCGCGTCGACGCGGGGGAAGCGCTCGAGGCAGCGGCGGTCGTCCGCACGTCGGAGCTCCCGGAGGCGCCGCTCGTCGAGACCTCGGCGATGCCGCTCGCCTCGGGCGTTCCGCTCGGGTACCAGCACGGGTTCACGTTGCCGCTCTTCTCGAAGGGCGGCGACTCGGGGGCGGGCGTGTTCCTCGTCGAGGGGGGCAAGCGTACGCACAAGCTCATCGGCGTCGCGCGGCAGCCCGAGCCCGAGCGGTCGCTCGATCACCTGACGCGCATCGACGCCGCGTTCCTCGCCTTTTACGCGGAGAACCGCTCGAACTGAGCATCGACGCAGGCGCGGCTGCCGAGTAGCGTGGGATCCCCCTCGGAGGAGTCCCATGGCATTCGCGCACGGCGGCAGACTCGTCGCTCGAGCCCTCAAGCGGCACGGCACGTCCCACCTCTTCACGCTCTGCGGTGGGCACATCCAGGCGATCTACGACGGGTGCCTCGACGAGGGGATCCGCGTCGTCGACGTGAGACACGAGCAGACCGCGGGGCACGCCGCCGACGGATGGGCGCGCATGACGGGGAAGCCCGGCGTGTGCGCCGTGACGGCGGGACCGGGGGTCACCGACGTGGTCACCGCCGTCGCGAACGCGCAGCGCGCGCAGGTCCCGATGATCTGCATCGGCGGTGCAGGGCCGAAGGCCTACAGCGACATGGGCTCGCTCCAGGACATGGACCACGTCTCGCTCATGCGCTCGATCACGAAGTGGAGCGTTCAGGTCCCGGAGACGCGGCGGCTCGCCGAGTACGTCGACGCGGCCTTCCGCGTCGCGCAGTCGAACGTGCCGGGCCCGGTCTTCCTCGAGATGCCGCTCGACATCCTGATGAACGGGGGCGACGACGCGGAGATGCCTGCCACCGCACCGCTCGACGCGCCGCCCCGGCCGGGGCCCGACGCGCGCGCGATCGCACAGGCCGCGGCGCTCCTCCGGGGCGCCAAGCGTCCGGCCCTCCTCGTCGGCGCGCAGGTGCGCTGGTCGCCGGTCCGCGAGGAGCTCGCCTCGATCCTCGAGCGCTTCGGCGCGCCCGTCTACTTGAACGGCATGGCGCGCGGGGCGCTCCCGCACGGTCATCCGCTCCTCTTCAGCCGCTCGCGTCGCTTTGCTCTCCAGCAGGCCGACGTGGTCGTGGTGCTCGGGACGCCCTTCGACTTCCGGGTCGACTACGGGCGCACGCCGACGTGGAACCCGGACGCGAAGATCGTGCAGGTCGACCTCGACGCCTCGGAGCTCGGTCGTAACCGGCGCATCGACGTCGCCGTTCATTCGGACTCCGGGCTCGCTCTCGGCGCGCTCGCCGAGGAGCTCGGAGGGACGCTCTCCTTCCCGGAGTGGGTGAAGACCGTGCGAGCCGACGAGGACAAGCGGCGCGCCAAGATGGAGGCCGAGATCGGATCGGACGCGTCGCCTCCGAATCCGCTCCGCGTCTGCGCCGAGCTCGGCAAGCGGCTCGGGCCGAACGACGTCGTCATCGGCGACGGCGGCGATTTCGTCGCGACCGCGGCCTACGTCCTCAAGATGCAGTGGCCCCAGATCTGGATGGACCCCGGGCCGCTCGGCACGCTGGGCGTCGGGCCGGGCTATGCGATGGCGGCCAAGCTCGCGCGACCGGAGGCGAACGTCGTCCTCGTCTACGGCGACGGCAGCTTCGGTCTCCATGCGCTCGAGTTCGAGGCCCTCGCGCGGCAAGACATCCCCGTCGTGGCCGTGATCGGCAACGACGCCGGCTGGACGCAGATCCGCCGCGGCCAGGTCGACATCTACGGTGAGCCCCGGGCGGTCGCGACGGCGCTCGACTATACCCGCTACGACAAGGTGGTCGAAGCCTGCGGCGGTCGCGGCTTCTGGGTGGACACGGTCGAGGCGCTCGGCCCCGCGCTCGACGAGGCCTTCGCCTGCAAGAAGCCCGCGTGCGTGAACGTGAAGATCGCCAAGAGCGACTTCCGGAAGGGCGCCATCAGCGTCTAGGATGAGGGCATGAGCCTCGCGCAGATCCGCTACTTCGTGGCCGTCGCCGAGGAGGGCAACGTCAGCCGTGCTGCCGCGGAGCTCCGCGTCGCGCAGCCGCCGGTCAGCCGCCAGATCAAGAGCCTCGAGGACGAGCTCGGCACGCGCCTCTTCACGCGGACGCCACGAGGGATGGCGCTCCTCCCTGCGGGAGAGGCGTTCCTCGCCCACGCGAGGAAGATCCTGGCCGAGGTCGACGCGGCGAAGCTCACCGCCTCGCGCTGGCGCCCCGACGGCGGGTAGACCCGCGCCAGACCGAAACGGTATTGGACGCGGTCGAGGCGGCGGGGCACCGTTCCGTCGTGGGCATCACGTTGTTCTCGGCCGGGGAGATCGCGCGCCTTCGGCGCGCCGGGCGCGCCGCGGCCGAGACCCTGGCGTTCGTCGGGGACAAGATCCGCCCGGGCATCGCGACCAAGCAGATCGATCTCTGGGTCCGGGAGGACACGAAGCGCCGCGGCGGCAAGCCGAGTCAGCTCGGCTATCGAGGCCCGCCCGGCACCCCGCCGTTCCCGGCCGCCGTGTGCACCAGCCGGAACGAGGTCGTCTGCCACGGGATCCCGAACGCCCAGGAGATCCTCCTCCCCGGCGACATCGTGAACGTCGACGTGACGACCGAGCTCGACGGCTTCCACGGCGACACGTCCGCGACGTTCGTCCTCGGAGGCGTCGCGGCCGCGTCGGCGGAGGCGCGGCATGTCGTGGACGTCGCGCGTCGGTGTCGGGACGCGGGCGTCGCGGCGGTGCGAGACGGGGCGCGCCTCGGGGACATCGGGGCGGCGATCGCGGAGCTCGCGCGCGCCGAGGGCTGCTCCGTCGTGCGTGATTTCGGAGGGCATGGCATCGGCCGCCGCATGCACGAGGACCCGCACGTGCCGCATCACGGGGTCCGCGGCGCGGGGATGCGGCTCAAGGCCGGCATGTGCTTCACGATCGAGCCGATGATCAACCTCGGCCGCGCCGAAATCGACGTGCTGCCGGACGGCTGGACGGTGGTGACGGCGGACGGTCGGCTCTCCGCGCAGTTCGAGCACACCGTTCTCGTCACGAAGGACGGCTGCGAGATCCTCACTCTGCTCTGAGTGACGCGCCGCGACGAGCGCGGGGGGCCCGACAATCCCTTGCCGCGGCCGCGCGTCAGGCCTAACCCGGAGCCATGAAGGCTTCGCTTCTCGGTCGGTCTGCCGCTCTCCTCTCGCTCGCGGTCGGTGTCGTCGGGCTCTCGGTCTCGTCCTCCGGATGCGGGGACGACACGGCGCTCGACACCGGCGATGCCGGTACGGTCGATCCCTACAAGGCCACGGTCCGGCGGACGTCCCAGGGCGTCCCCCACGTGAAGGCCGACGACTTCGGCGGCCTCGGCTACGGCTACGGCTACGTCTTCGCGGAGGACAACCTCTGCATCCTGCTCGAGGAAATCATGACGGCGCGCGGCGAGCGCGCGAAGTTCCTCGGCGACAAGCCCTACGATCTCGGCCAGACCGATTCGAGAAGCAACATCGTCAGCGACGCCGTCTACAAGATGATCATCCCGGCGGACTCGATCGCGAAGTCGCGCGCCGGCCTCGACCCCGAGATGCAGGAGAACGTGAAGGGTTACGCTGCCGGCGTCTCACGCTACGTGCGCGATCTCCGGGCCGGCCTCCCCGCGACCGTGGGCCGCCACGCGAGCTGCCGCGACGAGCCGTGGGTCCGCGAGATCACGGAGGAGGACCTCTACTACCGCTTCATGAAGCTCGTGCTCATCGCGAGCTCCGCGAACTTCATCGACGCCATCGCGGCCGCGCAGCCGACGTCCGCCCTCGTCGGCCCGCCCGCGCCGCCCGAGGCACGCCGAATCACGCCGGAGAAGATGCGGGAAGGCCTCGAGGCGATCGCGCCCAAGTTCATGGGCCTCCGCCGCGGCGAGTTCGGCTCGAACATGTACGCGTTCGGGAGCGAGGTCACCGGCGGCGGCGGCATCCAGTTCGGCAACCCTCACTTCCCCTGGTACGGCGGCGAGCGCCTCTATCAGGTGCACCTGACGGTGCCGGGGAGGATGGACGTCCAGGGCGCGTCGCTCTACGGCGTCCCGCTCGTCCTCATCGGCTTCACGAGCACGTTCGCCTGGAGCCACACGGTCTCGAGCGCGTACCGCTTCACGCCCTACGCGCTCACGTTGAAGGCCGGCGATCCCCTCACGTACCTCGTCGACGGCGAGGAGAAGAAGATCTCGAGGATCGACACCCCGATCGAGGTGAAGCTCGACGGCGGCGGCACGCGCACGGAGGTGGTGCCGCTCTACCGCTCCGAGATGGGCCCGATGATCTACCTCGGGAACGCCGCGTTCGAGTGGACGGCCGAGAAGGCCTTCACCATCCGCGACGCGAACGCGGAAAACTTCCGGTTCATCCGCAACTTCGCGCGGTGGAACATGGCGAAGGACCTCGCCGAGTTCACGCGCATCCACGCCGAGGAGGTCGCCGTCCCGTGGGTCAACACCACCGCGGCCGACAAGGACGGCAACGCCTACTACGGCGATCTCTCCGTCGTCCCGAACGTGCCCGACGAGCTCGCGGAGGCGTGCCGCGTCCCGATCCTCTCGGGCGTGCTCGCGAGCGCGGCGCCCGGCCTCCCGCTCCTCGACGGCTCGAAGAAGTCGTGCGCGTGGGCGAGCGACCCCGACTCGCGCCAGCCCGGCGCGTTCGGCCCCGGCAAGCTCCCGACGACGACGCGCAAGGACTACGTCGTCAACTGCAACGACAGCTTCTGGCTCACGAACACGAAGGCGCCGATCACGGGCTTCGCCGACATCATCGGCCGCGAGGGTTACGAGCAGACGCTGCGTTCGCGGCTCTGCCACCAGATGGCGATCGATCGCCTCGCCGGTACGGACGGCCTCCCCGGCACGAACGTGACGGCCGATCTCGTGAAGCAGATCGTCGTCGGCAGCCGCGTCTTCTCGGCGGAGAAGTTCAAGGCCCAGGCCCTGACCGCGCTCTGCGCCACGCCCACCATCCAGCTCACGCGTGATCCGCTCACGCGGCAGGACATCGCGCCTCCCGTCGAGGTGAACGTGCAGGCCGCCTGCACCGCGCTCGGCGCGTGGGACGGTCGGAACAACCCGGACAGCACGGGCAGCCTCGCATGGGACGAGTTCTGGTTCCGGATCGAGGCCCTCCGGAGCTCGAACACCGTCGTCTACAAGGTCCCGTTCGACGCGGCCGATCCCGTCAACACGCCGCGCGACCTGAAGACGGAGGAGCCGCTCGTCGCGCAGGCCTTCGCGGCGGCCGTGAAGGCCGTGGCGGACTCGGGCTTCGCCTTCGACGCCCCGCGGTCCGCGTTCTCCTTCCGCGAGGGGAAGGGCGGCGAGCGCATCCCCGTGCCCGGCGGCTTCCAGCGGACGGGCAACTTCGCCATCGCGCAGGTCAACGCTCCGCAGCTGAAGGCGGGGACGGGCTACGGCCCCCTCAACTACGGCAACAGCTACATGCAGGTCGTCGCGTTCGGTCCGAGCGGCGTCGACGCGAGCACGTTCGTCACGTACGCGGAGTCCACGGACCCGGCGAGCCCGCACTACGACGACTACACGCGCGCCTACTCTGCGAAGTCGTGGCTGAAGGCGGCGTTCACCGAGGCCGAGGTCGCGGCGGACACCAAGTCGACGCTCGAGCTCGGAAAGTAGCTCGCGGGACCGGGCGTGACCCGGGATCCCGTGCTACGTGCCGCGGCCCATGCGTCTCGCGCTCGTGTATCCGCCGACGTGCGACCCCACCGCGCCGTACCTGGCGCTCCCGATGCTGACGGGCTTCCTCCGGGCGAACGGCCTCGAGGCCCTGCCGATCGACGCGAACCTCGAGGCCTGGGACGATTTGCTCGCGCCCGCTCCCCTCGAGGCGCTCGGGGGAAGGCTCGAGCAGCGGTTGAAGGAGCTCGACGGGCGGCGGGCCCTCGCGCACGCCGAGCAGCTCGAGTACGCGGCGCTCGCCCGGGCCCGCGGCGACGCCTTCGCGGCCCCGCGCGGGATCGCAGAAGCGAAGGCGATCCTCCGCGACGAGGCCCGCTTCTACGACGCGGACGCTTACGCGTCGGCGGTCGCGACGATCGAGGCGTCGCTCCGTGTCGTCTCCGCGACGCATCATCCCCTCCACGTCGACTTCACCTCCTACCGGACGCCGTTCGGGCTCCTCTCGATGGAGGAGATCGAGCGCGCCTCTCACCCCGACCACGACCCGTTCGCGCGCTGGGTCGACGAGACGCTCGCGCCCCGCCTCCGCGAGGCGAAGGTGGACGTCGTCGGGCTCTCGGTGTGCTTCCCGGGGCAGCTCCAGCCTGCCTACGCGTTCGCCGCGCGCCTGCGACGCGCGCTCCCTGGCGTCCACCTGACCTGCGGCGGACCCGGCATCACCCAGATGTTGATCCGGCTGGAGGGGCAGCGGCTCGCGCATGCGCTCGGCCCGTTCGACTCCGCGTGCGTCTACGAGGGCGAGCACACGCTCCTCGCGCTCTGTCGCGCGCTCGACGAGAAGCGGCCGCTCCGGGAGGTGCCCAACGTCGTCCTCCGCGACAAGCTGATGGGCGCGCGCTGGCTCGCCGGTCACGGGATGGAGGACCTCACGGCGCTCCCCGCGCCGGACTTCGACGGCCTCCCGCTCGAGCGATACCTCGCTCCGGCGCTCGTGCTCCCGTACGATCCGACGCGCGGCTGTTACTGGGGAAAGTGCACGTTCTGCCACTACGGGCTCGCCGAGGTGGGCACCGCCGCCTACCGCGAGCGCGACGTGGCGTGTGTCGTCGAGCACCTCACGGCGCTCTCGGCGAAGTACGGGACGAAGCACTTCTACTTCTCCCAGGACTCCGTCGCGCCGAAGACGATCGTGAAGCTCGCGCAGGCGATCCTCGACGCCGGGCTCCACATCCGCTGGGCGACGGATCTCAAGCCGGAGAAGTACCTCACGCCCGAGCGCGCCGAGCTCCTCCGGAAGGCCGGCGCCGTGGCGTGCGCGCTCGGCGTCGAGTCCGGGAGCGAGCGGGTCCTCCGGCTCATCGACAAGGGCGCGCCGCCGAAGGTGGTGGGCGACGTCATCGACCGTCTCTCCGGCGCCGGGATCGCGGCCGAGGCGATGTGCTTCACCGAGTTCCCGACCGAGAGCCACGAGGAGGCGTGCGAGACGCTCGATTTCCTCGCAGAGCGGAAGGACAAGCTCGCGGTGTACATCGTCGGCGAGTTCGGGCTCACGCACGGCTCGCTCGTCGCGCAGACGCCCTCGAAGTTCGGCATCGAAGAGACGTGGGAGCTCGAAGGCGACCGCCTCGGGCTCGGCATCTTCTTCGCCCCGACCTCGCCCTGGAAGACGGACGAGGAGCGCGCGGACGAGAGCGCGCGCCTCGCGGAGCTGTCGTCGGGGTGGGCGCTCCGGACGTATCCGTGGGCGGGGGCCGTGTCGACGGCGCACACGGTCCTCTACTACGAGCGCTTCGGGCCGTCGGTGTTCCGTGATCTCGCCGCGCGACCGAAGCGCCCCGAGCGCGTGCTCGGGGCGCGGACGTTCGAGGCGGACCTCGCCTACGACCCCTTCGCGTGTGACGGCGCGCTCGAGAACGAGGGCGCGATCTGGGGCACCCTCGTCCACGAGGACCGCGCGGTGTCGCGCGCGGCGTACGAGGCGCTCGCGAAGACGATGCCCGGGCTCCGGAGGAAGCCCGTCCGGGTGCGCTTCGACGCCGGCCGCGAGCCGGTGCGGACGGGACGGCGCCCTTCGCATTCGGTCAACGCGACCCACCGCGCGGGGTGATGTCGTTCCCACCCGCGACGACGGAGTGGGGCTCGCGGCGCGGCGTCGAGCGCGGTCAGAGCTGCGCGAGCCAGGCCTCGATCGCCGCGTAGCCGTCGTCGCCCACGTTGCGGTTCGACAGCGCGAGCTTCCCGCGCGCATGGTGCATGACGACGACCCTCGTCCCCATCACCTCGGTGCGCTCGACGCGCGTGAGTACGCTCCTTTCGAGGCGCATCGTGTCCGTCGTCCACGGCCCCGTCGGCGCTTCGATCACGTCACCGTCGACGACGAGCTCGCGCACGCCGAGGCGGCGCGACCGCAAGAGCTGCACGACGAGCAGCACCACGACTGCGAGCGGCAGCAGACCGAAGAGGACCAGCGGCGCGCCGGAGATCGGGATGCCGAGCGGGAAGAGTCGCCCCTCGCGACCGGTCACGGCCATCCACACGAGGAACGCGCCGGCGATCGCGCAGAGCGGGAGCACCCACGCGACCGTGCGCACCGGCATGCCGTAGCGGAAGCGTCGCGGGCCCACGAGCGCAGGATGCGACGCGCCCCCCCCCTCTCCGCCCACTGCGAAGGAGCGTCGATCGTGACGACGTGGGACGGAGGGAGCCCGCGCGCGGCGAGCGCCACGTCGCTACTCGCGGAGAAGCCCGCCAGGAATCTTCGGCCCCGGCACGGAGGCAATCCAACCGATGGCCTCGTGTTGCGCCAGGCTGCGCGGTCGGCGCTCGCGATGGGGTCCGTAGAACTGCTCGTGGTCTCCCGAGGCGATCGGATGCGGGCCGCCGGTACAGTCCCAGTGCGCGCCTACGTGCTCGACAAAACGTCGATGCCAGCGCTCCTCCTCTTCCCGCTGGGAGGGGGTCAGGCTGAAGAGTACCCAGCGCCACGGGAGTGCCGTCGTGATCACGTCCGGATCGTGGACGACCATGAGACATCGCTCCCCGCGGTACTCGGCGACCGCCTCGATGGGCCCGTCGTACCAGTCGTTGATCCACAAGATTCGAACGTCCTCGACGGCCAACTCGGACAGGCTGCCGAGGTCGATGGGCGTCGCATCGAACATCTCGCCACCCTAGCATCGAGCGCCGTCCGTGCTTCGAGCGGCGGTGCGCTCGCGCACCCGCTCCTCGATCTGCACCTCGAGGAGGCGCCGGGGAATGTGAACCGCGTCTGGGATCATACCGCTCGCGACCGCCCATGCGTCTCGCGCGCGGGGTGACGGTCAGGGCGCGCGGCGACGTCGGAGCTCGGCCTCGAGCTCGGCGATCTTGGCCCGCGCCCCGTCGCCTTCGGGGATCGGCGCGCCGGAGTCCCGCATGCGCACGGCGTCCTTGTAGCCGTGCACCTGCGCGTGGCGCCGGAACCAGAGGCCCTCCGGATCGTGGCGGGTGATGCCGTCGAACAAGGTCGCGAGCATCTGCGTCTGCTCGAGCCCCATCGACAGCATCACCTGGTTCACGAGCATCTTGTGCATCGCGAGGTGGCTCGCCGGGACGCCCTCGATCCGCGCGGCGAGGCGCAGGACGGCGTCGTCGAGCTCCGCGAGCGGCACCGCCTCGGTCGCGAGGCCCCATGCGGCGGCGGTCTTCCCGTCGATCGTGTCGCCCGTGAACATGAGCTGCTTCGCGCGCATCGGGCCGAGGCGATACGTCCACATCGCCGTCGTGGGGCAGCCCCACACCCGCGTCGGCGGGTAGCCGATGCGCGCGTCGTCTGCCATCACGAGCAGATCGCAGCACATCGCGATGTCGCTACCGCCCGCGACGGCGTAGCCCTGGACCTTGGCGATCGTCGGCTTCCGCGCGCGCCAGAGGGACATGAAGTCCTCCGTGAAGCGCTTCATCGTCGCGTAGTCGACCATCGGGTCCCACGGGTGCCGCTCCTGCTGGCACGGGTGATCGACGTCCGGATCCTGCGCGGAGTCCTGGAGGTCGTAGCCCGCACAGAAGGCGCGGCCTGCGCCGGCGACGACGATCACGTGCACCTCGGGGTCGGCCTCCGCGGTCTCGACGGCACGCCGGATCTCGCCCGGCATCGTCATCGTGATCGCGTTGAGGCGATCGGGCCGGTCGAGGGTGATCGTCGCGGTGCGGCCCATCGTGGCGTAGTGGAGGGTCTCGTAGGTCATGGGGTCTCCGCTCAGCTGAGCCACGCGATCGTGACGCCGTCTCCACCTTCGCCCGGCAGGCCTGCGCGGAAGAACCGCACGTAGGGGCTCGACGAGAGCTCGCGTCGGATCGCCTCCTTCAACGCGCCCGTGCCGTGGCCGTGGAGGAGGAAGCACGTGCGCCGGCTCTCGTTGATCGACCGATCGAGGAAGGTCACCGCGAGCGAGACCGCGTCGTCGGCGCGGAGTCCGCGGAGGTCACACGTGTTGTCCGTCGTCTGCACCGGGGTCTCGAGCCCCGGGGGTTCCCGGCCTGCCGGCTTGTCGTTCTGCGCACGAGCCGCCTTCCGGCGGCTCTCGGACTCGTGCGTCGGCTGGGCGCTCGCGCGGAGCTCGTGCGTGTCGACGGTCAGCTTGAGCGGGCCGGCCTGGACGCGCACGACGCCGCCCGAGAGGACCTCGAGGACGTCGGCCTCTGCCCGGAGACGCGGGACATACACGCGATCGCCCTTCTTCGGTCCGCGCTCGTCGAGGGGCTCGTGCTCGATCTCGCCCCGCGCGAGGAGCGGCTCGAGGGGACCGCCGACCGCGACCTGCGCGGCGATGCGGTCGAGCGTCTTCTCCGCGTCCCGCGCGCCGCCGAGATCGAGCTTCTTGCTCCGGAGGCGCGCCTGGACCTCGCGCAGCTCCTCGCGGGCGCGGCGGACGGCGCCGAGGAGGGCCTCGGCCTCCTTCGACAGGTGACGCTGATCGCGGTCGCGCGCCGCGCGGAGCTCGCCTTGGAGGCGTTGCCCGAGCTCGGCCGCCTCCGCCTCGCGACGCGTCGCCGCCGCCCGCGCGAGCTCCAGGGCCGCGCGCTCGTCCTCGAGCTTCTTCACGACGGTCTCGAACTGGACGTCCTCGCGCGAGAGGAACCGCTCCGCGCGCTCGATGACCGTGCTCGGCAGCCCGAACGTCCGCGCGACGGCGAGCGCGCTCGAGCTGCCGGGGACCCCCTGGGCGAGGCGGAACGTCGGGCGCATCGACGCGAGGTCGAAGCCCATGCTCGCGTTCTCGAAGCGATCGTCGGCGAGCGCGAGCGCCTTCAGCCCCTCGTAGTGCGTCGTCACGACGACCGCGCCGCCGCGCGCGGTGAGCGAGTCGAGCATGCCGGCCGCGAGCGCCTCGCCCTCGCGAGGGTCGGTGCCCCCCGCGAGCTCGTCGAGGAGGACGAGCGCCCCCGGCGTCGTGTCCTCGAGGATGCGCGCGAGGTTCGTGACGTGCGCGCTGAACGTGGAGAGGCTCTTCGACAGGCTCTGATCGTCGCCGACGTCGGTGAGGACGACCTCGAAGATCCCCACGGTGCTCCCCGCTGAGCAGGGGACGGGGAGACCGGCGCGGACCATGAGCGCCGTGAGCCCCATCGTCTTCAGCGCCACGGTCTTGCCGCCTGCGTTCGGTCCGCTGACGATCACGGCCCGGCGGGTGGCGATCGCGAGGTCGCTCGGGACGACGGCGTCGAGATCGGCGCTCGCGTCGACCAGCGTGTCGAGCAAGAGGAGCGGGTGGCGCGCGCCCCTCAGATCGAGGCGCGCGTCGTCCGTCAGCTCGGGGAAGGTGAGGTGGAGCTCGGTCGCGAGGCGGGCGGTCGCCGCGCGGACGTCGGCGCGGGCGAGCGCAGCGGCGGCGGCCGCGACGCTCGGCAGCTGGTCGCCGATGCGAGAGGAGAGCTGCGTGTAGATCGCGATCTCCTCGCGCAAGACCTCCGCCTCGAGCACCTTGAGTCGGTTGCCCATCGGGATGACCGCGCGCGGCTCGACGAAGAGGGTCGCGCCGCTCGCGCTCGTGGCGTGGACGATGCCCGGGAACCGCTCGTGAGCGTCCGAGCGGACCGGTACGACGTACCGGCCTTCGCGCTCGGTGACGAAGCGATCCTGGAGGATCCCCTCGTAGCGGGTCATGAGGTCGTCGAGCCGCGCGTACATCCGCGCGCGCGCGGCGTGGTACTCGGAGCGAAGCTCCTTGAGCCGGGGGCTCGCGCGGTCGCTCAGCGTACCGTCGGGATCGAAGGCTGCCTGGAGCTCCTCGGCGAGCGCGTCGAGCGTCGGATCGGTGGAGCATGCCGCGTGGAGGGCTTTGGCGCGCGATCGGCGGAGGGAGAGGAAGCGCCGGAGGACGCGCGCTGCCTCGAGCGCCTTGCCGAGCTCGCGGATCTCCTGGGGCGAGAGCACGCCGTTCGCGGCGACGCGCCCGATCGCCGGCTCGACGTCCGGGGCGGGCGCGATGGGGAGCGGCTCGCCCGCCGTGAGGAGCTCGTGTGCCTCGCGGGCCTCCGCGAGGAGGCGTCGCGTGTCTTCCCGCGTCGTCGCGAAGGGAAGGTCCCGCGCGAGCGCGGTCCCCATCGCCGAGGTGCACCGATGCGCGAGCGCCTCCAGGAGCCGCCCCCAGTCGAGGTCGCCCCGGGTCTTGCCGGGGCACGGATCGCGCAAGGTCTCGGTCACGACGCTGGGTCCGGTCTAGCTCAGGACCTCACGGCCTGCAGAAATCGTAGACCGTAGGGCTCAGCGCAGAGCTGGCGTCGGGGAGCCTCCCCGACGGGCGGCACTGCTGTTCTCCGCTGCAGGCCTGCGTCGCCGGGCTGGCTGTGTCGCACAGCTCGAGGTCGTCGCTGCCGCAGGACGGGAGGCAGACCGAGCCGAGAAGAGCCGTGCGGTCGTCGCGAAGGCGGCCACAGCACCTGGAACCGGCTCCGAAAGCCGCGCAGTCCGTCGCGTCGTCGCATCGGAACGCGTTGGTGCACGTCGCGTCAGGGGGGCCGCACGTGCTCGGCGTCTCCGTGAAGACACGGCAGCATACGGGCGTCTCGCCGGAACAGGCCTTCGGTTCGGAGGGAAGATTGCATCGCACGCGCGGCGCCGACACCGCCGCGTCCGTTCGGTCTTCGCCCGGCGCTCCGTCGTCGCGAGCATCCGCGTCTCCCGGCGTGACGGCTGCGCCGCTGGGGGGCACGGCCGGCGGCTCCGGGTCTCCCTCGAACGCGGAGCACGCCGCGCCCAGCCACAGGCTCGCTCCGACGACTGCCACGGGACGCATCGCTCGGGGCACGCGTCTCACTCGCTTCGCGTCGAGCCTGGACCGCCTCCGGCGCCGGAGGGCATCGGGTTCGCCTCTCGCTCCAGGTACCGGAAGATCGTCCGCGGATCGACGCCGAGGTCCCGCGCCGTCTGCGTGCGGTTCCCGTTGTTCCGCTCGAGCACCTCGAGGACGTAGCGGCGCTGGAACTCCTCCTTCGCCTTCTCGAGCGGGAGGATGTTGTTCTCACCCGCTTGATCGAGCTCGAGGTCCTCGACGCCGAGCAGCGTCTTGTCGCAGAGGACGAGCGCCTTCTTGATGCGGTTCTCGAGCTGGCGGATGTTGCCCGGCCAGTTGTGCTTCCGGATCGCGGCGAGCGCTTGCGGCGTGAAACCTTGCACCGCCGAGTGGAGCTCCTCGGCGTACTTCGTGAGGAGCGCCTTCGCGATGATCAGCACGTCGTCCCCGCGCTCGCGGAGCGGGGGGAGGAAGATGTTCACCACGTTGAGGCGGTAATAGAGGTCCTCGCGGAAGCGGCCTCCCTTGATCTCCTCCTCGAGGATGCGGTTCGTCGCGGCGACGATGCGGATGTCGACCTTCTCCGGCTTCGAGTCGCCGACGCGGAACACGACGCGCTCCTGGAGCGCGCGGAGGAGCTTCACCTGCAGGTTCAGCGGGAGCTCGCCGATCTCGTCGAGGAAGAGCGTGCCCTTGTCGGCCGCCTGGAACTTCCCGGGACGCGAGGCCACCGCGCCGGTGAACGCGCCCTTCACGTGACCGAAGAGCTCGCTCTCGATGAGGTTCTCCGGGATCGCTCCGCAGTTGATGACGACGAAGGGGCCGTTCACGCGGTTCGAGCGTCGATGGAGCTCGCGCGCGATGAGCTCCTTGCCGGTGCCCGTCTCGCCCGTGATGAGGACGGAGATGTCCGTCGTCGCCACCTTCTGGAGCTTCCGGAAGACCTCCATCATCGACGGGCAGACGCCGATGATCTCGCCGAAGCGCTTGTCCTTCAGCTCGGCGGCGAGCTTCTCCTTGTCGGCGCGGAGCGCGTTCAGGAGCATCGCGTTCTGGAGGATGAGCGACGCCTGCCCGGCGAAGATGCTGAGCAGATCGAGCTGCGAGCGCTGGAAGAGGCCCTTCACGCGATCGTTGCCGACGTAGAGCGCGCCGGTGACGTGGCCCTGCGAGACGAGCGGCGCGCACATGACGCTGGAGAGCCGGAGGGCGACGACGCTCTCGCTCGTACGGAAGACGTCGTCGGAGAGCGCATCGGAGACGATGACGGGCCGGCCCGTCTCGAGGACACGCCGCACGATGCTGTCGGAGATCTGGCCCGTCGTGTCGGCGATCGCCTCGCGCGTGACGTGCCGCGACGCACGGATGATGGGCTTGCCTCCTTGTCCGGAGGCGCTGCCGTCGGAGCCGTAGGCCTCGTCGAGGAGGAGGAGAAGGCCCTTCTCCGCGCCCGTGACGTCGATGACGGCGGTGAGCATCGCCTCGAGCAGCGAGTCGAGCTCCTTCACGGTCATCAGCTTTTCGCTGAACTCGTGGAGCTTGCGGACCCCGGCGAGGCCCGCGCCCTCGGGGCCCCCGGCGCCGTGGGCGATGCCCGCGCTGGCGTGGAGGTCGGGAGACGATCCGCTGGCGCTCGGCGGATGACGGACGGGCTGCGACTGCGGCTCGTCGAAGATGCTGAACTGGAGCTCCGCGTCGCCGAGCGAGAGGCGGTCTCCGTGGACGAGGCGAGCCCGCCGCTTCTTCTTGCCGTTGATGAGGATCTCCCCCGTCCGATCGACCTCTTCGAGGTTGAAGTCGCGACCGTCGAAGAGGATCTGCGCGTGGGTCTCGGCGATCCCGGCCGTGGCGACCGCAACGTCGTTACCGAGCCCGCGCCCGATCGTGTTCACGGGCTTGTAGAGCACGTAGGTGCGAGGCGCGCCCGCAGGAGGAAACCATTTGAGGATCGGCATGGCCTTGGGGAAAACCCGACGAGGAGGATATCGCGATTCGGGCTGGGACGGCAGCGACAAGACGATGGTTTGCGCCGCCTCGGTTCGTGTAGACTCTCTCCAGCGGGACGGGCTCCGGCCACACCAACCACCCGCCTTTTCGTAAGGGAGGAGCATGCTCATGACGAGGATCGTCGTTCTGCTCGCGCTCGTGGGCGCTGCCACCGCTCTGGGGACGGTCGCGTGTGGTGGTAACGAGAAGCCGCCGCTCACGCCCGACACCGAGATGAAGACCCCGGACCTCGGGGACGCGGGGGCGCCCGATCCGAGCGCCGCACCTCCTCCTGCGAAGTGACCTCCTTCGCGCGCTCTCCTCGAGGGCGCGCCGCGGCGTCAGAAGGTGCCGATCGCGCTGAGCACCGCGCCGCTCGCCGTCGGCCCGATCGGGACCTCGTTCGCCTCGACGCCGCTCGGCATCCGCAACGCCGGTGAGGCCCCGAGCACGCCGCTCGTGAGGCGGGGTGGGGGCAGGACCGCGACGTCGAACGGCGGCTTCCACGTCGGCTTCGCGCGTAGAGCTCCGGGCGCGCCTGGCGCCGGAGGGGCGTCCTCCGCGTCGGCGAGATCCCACGTGAGCGCGCCCGCGATGCCCGCGCCGGCGACGCCGCCGAGCGCGTTCGCGATGAGCCCGCGCTTGACCTCGGGATCATCGACGAAGAGATAGAACGGGTAGACGAGGAAGCCGGCGAGCGTGCCGAGCCCGTACCCGAGCCACATGTATTTCTGCGACTCCCACGAGGGCGTGTGGAGGATGCTGATCGCGCCGCCGCCCACGATGCCGACGTTGTAGCCGATGAGGCCGGCGATGCTGGCGCCGTCCTTCCAGTCGCGGCCGCTCGCGCCAGCGCCGAGGAGGCTGCCGCTGATCGCGCCCCACCCCGAGGCGCCGGCGATGAACCCCATGCTGCGCGGATCGGGCCGCAGCCACTCGCCGAACGCCCAGCCGCCGACGCCGCCGCCGGTCGCCATGATCCACGTCACCGACGTCTGCGTCGAGAACGACCAGTCGTCGCCGTCGTCGCGCGTGTACTGCCACTGGGTACCCGCGATCGCGAGCCCTTCGACCGCGCCGAGCGCGAGCCCGGTCGCCATCGAGGAGGGGACGCCGCGATGCAACGGGCCGCCGAACTCGTCCCAGAGATAGACGCCGATGGGCGCCGCGGCCCCGAGCGTGATGGGGAGGATGGCGGCGAGGCCGGGATCCTTGATCTTGAAGAGCGCGTCGAGCCAGATGCCCGACCCGACGCCGTATCCGCCGCTCGTGAGGTAGAGGAACGTCATCTCGCCGCGACTCCGCCTGTCGTTGGGCGGCGGCGGCGGCGGCGCCTGCGGTGGGTAGTACTGCTGCGGGGGCGGGTAGTACTGCTGCGGGGGCGGGTAGTACTGCTGCGGGGGCTGCTGCGGGGGCGGGTAGTACTGCTGCGGGGGCTGCTGCGGGGGCGGGTAGTACTGCTGCGGGGGCTGCTGCGGCGGTGGCCCCCACTGAGCCCACGCAGGCGGCGAATGGAAGACCGCGCCCGCGACGAGCGCGGCAGAGACCCACGACGAAGCCAACCGCGACATGCGGGGCCCAGCCTAGAGCACAAGCAGACGCGGGTCGAGGGAGCGCGCTCGGATCAGCCCGCCGGGATCGCCCGGACGCTCTCGAACTCCTTCGTGAGCTCGCGGCTCATGAGATCCTTCACAGCCTGGAGGACGGGCTTGTCCTCGTAGAGGACGCGGTACGTCTCGGTGATGATCGGCAGCTCGATCCCGAGGCGCGCGGCGAGGTCGTACGCGCTCTTCGCCGTCTTCACGCCCTCGGCCACGTGGCCCAGGCTCGTCAGGATCTCGGGGAGCTTCCTCCCGCGCCCGAGCTCGAGGCCTACGGTGCGGTTGCGCGAGAGCTCGCCCGTGCACGTGAGGACGAGGTCGCCCATCCCCGCGAGCCCCGCAAGGGTGATCGCCTCGCCGCCGCGCGCGAGCGACAGCTTCACCATCTCGGAGAGGCCGCGCGTGATGAGCATCGCGCGCGTGTTGTGGCCGAAGCCGAGACCGTCGGCGGCGCCGGCGGCGATCGCGATCACGTTCTTGATCGCGCCACCACACTCGACGCCGGGCACGTCGTTGCTCGCATACGTGCGCATGTAGCTCGTGTGGAAGCGGCGCATCACGTGCTCGCGCACGCGGTCGTCGGTCGACGCGATGACGACGCCGGTCGGCAGCTCCGCCGCGAGCTCCTTCGCGAACGAGGGTCCGCTCAAGAAGGAGAAGTGCCGGTGCGTCGCGCCGTGGAGCTCGGCGGCGAGGATCTCGTCGATGAACGTGAGAGACTCGTTCTCGATCCCCTTCGTCGCCGAGACGATGGGCGCGTCGTTCGGCACCTTGCGCGTCACGAGGCGTGCGACCTCGCGCGTCGCGTGGCTCGGCGCGACGAAGACGACCATGTCCGCGCCGTGGAGGGCCTCCTCCGGGTCGACGGTCGCGGTCAGCGTGTCGGGCAGCTTCGCGCTCGGGAGGTACTTCCCGTTCACGTGCTCCTCGTTGATCTGCTGCACCAGATCGGGCCGTCGGCAGTACATCGACACGCGGTCGCCCTTCGTCGCGAGCACCCGGGCGAGCGCCGTTCCCCACGCCCCCGCCCCGAGGACCGCCACCTTGCTCGTCGTGGTCGTCATGGGCCCACGATACCACCACGTGGACGCGCGGCCCGCGGGGGGAAGGGGGGCAGGGCCCCCCGGAGTCGCGGATGTGGTAGCCTGGCCGGCGCCTTGTCGACGAAGTCCTTCGCCGCCGTGCTCGCGATCGCGCTCGGATCGGCCCTCACCGCCGGCTGCTCGTGCAATCCGGCCTGCCAGTTCCGCGGGACCATCAACGAGCCAGACAAGCTCTCGATGCGCCGCGCCATGCTGAAGAAGGCGATGGGCGACGTCTGCAAGCAGATGACGACGCGCAGCGTCCCGCTCCGGCTCTCGAACGACTCCCCGGTGATCGGCCGCTTCTATCCGAAGCAGTGCCAGGCCACGGACGGCGACCAGCTCGGCCTGACGTTCTCCGGGTACGGTTACGGCTGGACGAACGTGACGAAGAAGCTGACGTTCACGAGCGGCGGCTCGGCGTCGTACAAGTACGATTTCCAGGTCACGGACGGCGACGCCTGCGACATCTATGCGTACTTCCGGCCGAGCCGGATGGCGTCGAGCGAGTTCCGCACCTACCGGATCGAGGCGGGGGCGGCCTCGCTCCTGAACGCGTTCACGAACGTGGGCGACAGCTTCGGTCGCGAGATCGTCGGGAAGAAGCTCGGCGAGGGCTTCACCGTCATCGCGTACGACGGCAAGGAGACGACGACGGACTTCGCGCTCGGCATCCTCCCGCTCGGGCAGAAGCCGCAGCGCCAGTACCAGGTCCGCGGGAGCGACCGCATCACGGTCGAGAACGAGCGCGTCGAGATCCACCAGAACCAGCGGGACTTCGTCGGTCCGATCCTCGTCGAGAAGGAGGGGAAGGCCATCTTCCTCCAGGGACGGATGGACGGGGCCCCGGCGCTCGACGTCGTCATCCTCCGCCAGCAGGACGCGGAGACCTCGCTCCTCCAGTACTACGAGCAGGCGACGGCCGGCCCGATGGCGGTCGCGCCGCTCACCGCCGACGTCATGAGGGCCGGGGTCGAGCTGAGGCGCTCCCTTTCCGTGGGGCCAGGAATCTACTACGTCCTCTTCGACAACACGGCGACGGCGGGACAGGTGTCCCCGCCGAACAACGTGCTCGATGATCGCGCCGCCGTCGTGAACTACCTCATCCAGATCGGCGACCCGTCGTGAAGAAGGATCCGGCGAGCACGGACGCGGGCGGCTCGGTCGTCGCGGAGGAGACGGGGCAGAGCCCCGCCGGGATCGCGAAGCCGAGTCGGAGCGTGCCGCCCGAGACGGGAGACGAGCCGGTCGCGAAGGCCGTCGCCGCCGGCTCCGAGGCGTCGGCGCACCCGCACGTGACCCCGCGCAAGTCGCTCCGTACGCTCTACTACGCCCTCTGGTTCGTCCTCGTCCCGTTCGCGCTCGCGTGGGTCCTCGTCTGGGCGCTCGCGCCGCCGAGCGGGATCGACCGGCCCGGGCTCCTCGGCATCATCGAGGGGTGGGTCCGCGAGCAGCCGGTGCCGTTCGGGATCGTGACCTTCACGCTCTTCGAGATGGCGTTCTGGGCGGCGAGGCACCACCTGCCGTTCGCCTATCACGCGCATCCGCCGCTCCGTCAGGGGCTCACGAAGGCGATGCGCCAGCCGTTCGAGCGCGCCCGGGCGCTCCTCGAGGAGGCCGACCTGCTCCTCGATCGCCACCGCGACGCGATCACGAAGGAGCTCTCCGCCAAGGAGCGCGACAAGCTCCGTGCAGACCTCGCCTCCCTCGAGGAGGCGATGGAGCGCGAGCCCTTCGACGAGGAGTCGTTCGTCGATGCCCTCGTGCGCGCGGACGGCGAGGTCGACATCCGCCTGGGCCGCTGGCGGAAGAGCGAGGTGAGGGAGTACGCGGAGTCGATCCTCGTCGCGGTCGCGGTCGCGATGTCGCTCCGCGCCTTCGTGGTGGAGGCGTTCAAAATCCCGAGCGGATCGATGATCCCGACGCTCCAGGTCGGCGATCACATCTTCGTGAACAAGTTCACGTACGGCCCGGCGGTCCCGTACACGCAGACGCGGCTCTGGTCGCGCATGCCGCCGGAGCGCGGGGACGTGATCGTGTTCGCGTACCCCGAGCACCCGGAGCAGGACTTCATCAAGCGGGTGATCGCGATCCCCGGCGACAAGCTCGAGGCGCGCAACGGTCACCCGATCTTGAACGGCTGGCAGGTGCCGAGCTGCTACGTCGGACCCTACGCGTACGTCGAGCCGCCGGACGGCGGGCGCCACGAGGGCGACGTCTACGTCGAGTTCCTCGAGGACGAGGCGTTCCTCACGTTCTTCGACAAGCTCTCGGGGCAGGGCGACTACCAGGGCCCGTTCCTCGTGAAGCCGAACGAGGTCTACGTGATGGGTGACAACCGGAACAACAGCCACGACTCGCGCATGTGGTGGCAGGGGCAGGGCGGCGGCGTCCCGTTCCAGAACATCAAGGGTCGCGCCCTCTTCGTGTGGCTGAGCGTCGGCGAGCACTGGGACTTCTCCCGCATCCTCGCGCCCGTCATGGGACGGCCGCCGGGCCACGGTCCGTTCGGCACCTTGCCGCCCTCGATGAAGGCGCTCGAAGGGGCCGTCGAGACGTGCCTCAAGAACCGGCCGCCGCTCGCGCAGACGCGGCCGCCGAAGGGCGAGGCGATCAAGTGAGGGGGCGTGCGAAGACGCCGTGGCTGGTCCTCGCGTGCGCTCTGTCGGCTTCTGCGACGGCAGGCTGCGCCGCCGCGCGCAGGGCGGCCGAGCAGGACCCGATGAAGTGCGAGCGTGACCCCAAGTGCGAGAAGAAGCGCGGCGGCACGGCGGACTGCTCGCGCCAGTGCAGCGACGACCCCGCCTGCGTCGAGCGCTGCGAGCAGGTCCAGCAGCAGAGCGGCGGCGGGCGCCTCGGACGCTAGCCTAGGCGACGCGCTCGAGGCCGATGCCGACGAGCTCGGTCTCGAGGCCGGCGACGAGTCTCCGCGCATCTTCTGGCCGCGGGAGGCCGAGCTCCTCGACGAGGCCCGGGGGGACCGGGTGCCCTGCGGCGATCCGGAGCTCCGCGAGCGCGTCGTGGAGGGCGTGCTCGAGCGCGGCTCGCTCCGAGGCCGAGAGTTGCGAGAGCGCCCATCCGTGGACACGCCAGGCGAGGTCGGCGTGGGTCGCCTCGTCGGGCGCGATCGCGCTGGCCACGCGCCGGACGTCCTCGCGCGCGGCGTGGCGGGCCTGCCAGGCAGCCACGACGGCCCCGTACGCCTCGCGGACGCAGCCTTCGACGACGTTCTCGAGCGCGATCGCGAAGAGGGCACGCGGCTCGCGCCGTGAAGGGACGGACGGCGTGAAGTCTTCGCCCTCGCGACGTGCGAGGGCGGCCATCGCGCGCGTGTGACGGATCTCGTCGCGTGCCGCACGGAGCGCGGCATGGACGAGCCGGTTCGGCGCGCCGTGGTGGGTGAGCTCGCGCGCGAGGATCTCGAACGCCTCGATCGATGCATGCTCGAGGAGCGCTGCGGCCGCGAGCCAGCTCGCGACCGACGCGTTGCGCGCGCGGTCGCGGAAGCCGGCCGGCCTTCGACCGGCGACGCACGTGAAGCACTCGAAGGACGGGGAGGGGAGATCGTCGCGAATGCTCTGCCTACACCCCCAGTACCGCCCGTTCTTCTCTGGGTAGGGCCCGCAGAGTCGCTCGCAATCGTCCATCGTGAGGGGGCCGTTCGGATCGATGTCCGCCGGGACGCCGCAGGGCAGGTACCAGATGTCCGCGCACATCTCTGAGGTCGGGGTGAGGAGCTGCTTCGGCGCCGTGCATGCGGGCGGCGGCTCGGGCGGGGGCGGCTTCGGCGGCGTGGGCGGGGTCGACGTCGACGCCGACGCCGACGGCGGCGTGGGCGGCGACGTCGAGGGGGGCGAGCTCGTCTCCGGGATCGCGTCGTCGACGGCCGCGACGCGACCCCCACACGAAGCTGCCATCGCGGCCGTGACGATGCGGAGGATGCTGGCGGTCGAGACGCGCATGGGCGGCGGGAAGCAGGTCACGTGCCGCATGAAATTTCGCGAGTTTGTACGCTTCGACGTGCGCCGGCCTGTGCCGGATGGTGCCGGCGGGATCAGCGCGGATCGCTCGGATCGCTGCCGTCGAGGAGCGCGCGGACGGCGGCGAAGCGCTCGTTCGGCGTCGGGATCGAGAGATCGTAGTGCGCGACTCTTCCTTGTAGTGGCGCGAGCGCGCGAAGCACCTCCGGCTTCGTCGCCGAGGCGATCGCGAAGGCGAGTCGAGCTCCGGCCCAGCACACCGAGATGCTACCCTCTCCGACTTCTCGGATCCTCGCCAGCGAACGCGCTCGCGAGGCGCGGAGGCGCGCGAGTTCCTGCGCGACGTTCACTTCACCAGGGGCCGGACGCCGGGCACCTCGAGGCGGCCTTCTCGAGCTCGGCGCTGGTGCAGACGCTCGCGTAGTCGCCGCCGATTTGGACCATCTGCTGGCAGCTCCCGACGTCGGCGCCGCTGGGAACGGCGTCGGTGAGCACGAGCCAGATGTCGCTGCCGTTCGCGTTCGCGACGAGCGGGCCGAGCGGCTTGAAGCAGCGATTGCAGATCGCTGCGGGTGAGCGCGCATCGAACATCAGCGCATTCTCAAAACCGGGCACGACGAGGGTGAAGGTTGACCCTTCAGGCAGATGGACGCGCGCCGTGCCGTACTGGTCTGCGGTGTACGTCTCGCGTGAGCCGTCCTCGCGCTCGACACGAAACTTCACGCCGACGCCGCGCTGCCCCGCATTGCACCCGTAGCGTTGCACGACCGACACGCCTACCACCGCAACAGCTCGGGCGCGCCCGCTCTGGTTCCCCGAGAGAGCCTCTTGCCCCGCGCTCACGTCGTCGTCGGCCGACGGCGCGGCACACGCGAGGCTCACCATCGCCGAGAGGCAGGCGATGAGCAACGAAGTCGAGAAGGGGGTCGTGGTCCTCATGCCTGCTTTGCAGCACAGTGTGGGCCAACGTGCGCAGTCTGCGCAAACCCCCAGGAACTCGGGACTTGAGCCCAGCCCGATGAGTGCGCCCGCGAAGACCTGGGTCACGTGTCCCCCGGAGGAGTGGTCCACCAGAGGACCGCAGCCTCTTCGCCAGCGAAGAGGGCACGATCCCCTGCGGACATTCTTCGGAGACGAGCGCCTCGAGCCTGAAGGCTCTCGAGAGAGGCTCGCTCGGCCACCGCGCGCGAGGCGCCGGGCCTGACGTCCACCTCGAAGGCCGCGCGAGCCGAGGAGCACGCGCGTTCACCGAACGGCGGAGATCGCGTGGCGCATGCGGATGCGGCCTGCGTCGTCGAGATCCCAGCACCCGAGCGGACGACGCGCATTGAGCAGGGACACGAGCTGACTCGCGCCGAGCGCCGCGTCGAAGCCGTCGGCTCGAAGACGACGAGGCTGGCCGCGAGGGCGTCGAGATCGAAGCGGAGACGGAGGCTCCCGGAGAGCGTGCCTGCGTCCTCGCCCTTCCCCTCGATCTCGACATGCCACACCGTCTCGCCTCGGATGTCGCCTGCAGCCGGAAGCCGAGCCCAGTCCACGGAGTTGCTACGCGGGTCGATGCCGACGCGAGATGTTCTTTGCCGAGCCGATCGGGTCGTTGGTCGGGCCCCGGGTGGATCCTCCGAGCGCCGCACTGTACTCTTCGCCTTCGCAGAAGAGGCTGGGGGAAACGCACTGGCACCGCGCCCAGCGTTCGACTCGAGCGGAGTCATGAAGCGATCTTTGTCGGGGCGATCGGAAGTCGACGAGGCGGTGAGCGCCCACCTCGCGCGCGGCGACAACGCAAGCGCGCTTCAGGCCATCCTCGACGCCTACGGTGCCGAGCTCGGGGCGTTCGTCCGGAGCGTCCTGCGGAACGAGAACGCTGCGAGCGAGGCCTTTGCGCAGGTGCAAGAAGACCTCTGGCGAGGCCTCTCTGGCTTTCGTGCCGAATCCAGCCTGCGGACATGGGCTTACGTCGTGGCGCAGCGCGCCTGCTTCCGTCAGCGGGCGCGCGCCGGGAACCGACGCGACGCGCCGCTGTCCGCGGCGAGCCCTTCGGCGCTCGCCGCGCGGACCGAAACGTCGCGCCTCCGACGGGAGCAACGGCATGCGCTCCTCGTGCAGCTTCGCGAGGAGCTGCCGGAAGACGAGCGAGCTCTCCTGATTCTTCGTGTCGATCGCGGCCTCAGCTGGGAAGACGTCGCGCGGGTTCTCTCGGAGACGGCCACCTCCGAGGAGAAGCCTCACGTCACGGTCGCGGCGCTCCGCAAGCGCTTCGAGCGGATCAAAGAACGTCTCCGTTCGCGTCTCAGCGAGCTCGATGAAGGACAGTGAGCGCTTCACCGCGGACTCTGCGCTCGAGGCCGCGCTGCGAGAGCTCGCGCACGACGAAGCCGAGCCGCAAGCCCTCGAGCAAGGGACCACGCTCGGCCCCTACGTGGTCCGCGAGGTCCTCGGCCGGGGTGGAATGGGCGTCGTCTACCGCGCGCGCGATCCGCGCCTCGAGCGCGACGTCGCGATCAAGGTCGTGGCTCCACGTGTCGCCGGCGACCCTGTCCGGCGCGAGCTGCTCGTCCGCGAGGCGCGTGCCGCAGCTGCCATCGTACATCCAAACGTCACGACGGTGTTCGACGTCGGCGAGACCGGGGCCATCACGTACATCGCGATGGAGCTCGTCTCCGGTCGCTCGCTCCGCGCCGAGCTCGCAACCGGGGCGATCTCGCCGACGCGGGCACTCGAAGTTGCGCGGCAGATCGCGAGTGGTTTGTCCGCTGCGCACGCCGCAGGCATCGTGCACCGCGATTTGAAACCCGACAACCTCGTCATCGACGAACAGGGGACGGTGAAGATCCTCGACTTCGGGTTGGCCGGCGGGACGCGCGCTTCGAGGATCGGCGAGCGCGAGGACTCCACGCGCACGCTCGCCGGCTGTGGAACACGCCGCTACATGCCGCCCGAGCAGGCCGCGGGAGAGAACGTCGACGCGCGCGCGGACGTGTTCGCCTTCGGGCTGGTGTTCGCGGAGATGCTCACGGGAGACATCTCGACCTTCGGCGACGACATGGCGAAGTCGCTTCGCAGGGTACCAGCCTTTGCGCGCCCGCTCGTTCGCGCATGCCTCGATCCGAGCCCCGATGCGAGACCACACGACGGCGCCGCCCTCGTTCGCATGCTTTCGCGGCTGGTACAGCGTCGTCGATGGTGGGTCTGGCTTGCGACCGCGGCCATCGTCGGGAGCGCGTGGTTCACGCTCGGGCGATCGTCGACGGCAGACCCTAGGGCCCTGCCCATCCCTGTCGCGGTGACGCGCAACTCGCCCGAGGCGACGATCGGATCGGCGGCGGTCTCTCCGGACGGACAGCTCGTCGCATACGCCGAGACTCGGGGCGTCTTCGTGAAATCTCGGCAGTCGCCGGATCCGATCGCCCACTTCGCGATGGCGGACAAGGTCTTCGTCTGGCTGCGGAACGGCCGCGAGCTCTTGGTCTCGGTGGATCGCGAGCTTGCCATCGTTTCCCTCGACGGGGCCGCGCCGGTGCGTCTCGGGATCCGGGACGTCGAGGGTGCTGCTGCATCGCCGGGAGGAGAGACGCTCGCGTTCTGGCGCAACGACGTCCTGGTGCTCCACGACCGGACGACGAAGACCGAACGTGACCTCGTGCGCTCCGAAGGGAATCGGAGCCCGCTCGTCGCGTGGTCGCCCTCGGGAGAGACGATCGCGTTCACCCCCATGGCTCCGCCGGAGAACCTCACCATGCAGGTCGAGCTCGTGGACGTCGCCTCCGGACGCCACCAGACCCTCGTGCGCTCCCCGAGGATCTTCTGGGCCGGTGGAACGCCGGGAGTGACGTTCTCCGGACGCGATCGGGTCGTCTACGCGCTTGCGCAGACGGCGAACGACAAGGCCAGCCTCGAGGAGATCGCGTTCGATCCGACGACGCTCCGTCCGCACGGCCCGAGCCGACGTCTGGCCCTCCTCGAAGGGGCCGCGGCGGCCTCGCTCTCCTCGACCCACGACGGCAGGAGCATCGCCTTCGTCGGCTTTGCCTCTCAAGTCGACGCGGACCTCGCGGACTTCGACCCGGAACGACGGACCCTCACGGCGCTCAGGCGCCTCACACTCTCGGATGCCGATGAGCGACCTTCCGCGTTCGCGACCGACGGGAAGCTCTTGGTCGTTGCCGACGACGCTCGCGGGCAGCGCGCGATGCGCGTCGACCTCCGCAGCGGGCTCGGGACACCCGCCTTCAAGGACGAGGCGTGGACGACGTGGAGCGCGGCGACGCCGCAAGGCACGATCGGCTTCAAGGTCGACCCCTCGGGGCCGGAGGCGGCCGTTCTCTCCCTCGTGCGCGCGGGTGAAGATGGTGGGACGATCGCAACCCGCGTCCTGGGCAGCGTTCGAGTTCGGCCGACGGGTCGGCCCGCTCCACACGACACCTCCCTCTCCTGCACGACGGACGGAACGCGCTGCCTGCTCGCGCGCGGGCGCGACGGAGACGCACGCGTCGAGCTCGACGCGGTCGATCCCGACACGCTCGAGCTCTCACGGCGGCGTGTCACGACGAAGATCCGATCACGCTATGGCGTGGCGCTGGCGCCGCGGGGTGACCTCATCGCGGCCGCCGACGAGACCCACCGCGCGTACGCCCTTCTCACCGAGGAAGGCACGCTGCTCGAGACCCTTCCCCTTCCGGAAGGCTGCCTCGCCCAGTTCGTCGCCTTCGCCCCTTCGGGGGGTGTCCTCGTCGCGACGGTCGGGTGCACCCTCGCGCCGAGCTACCGCATCCTCGCTCTCCCCATCGACGGCGGGGCGGTGACGACCCTCGCGGCGTCTTCCTCCAGCTGGTTCGCCCATCCGGTCCTGACCCCGGACGGACGGCGGCTCGCGGTCTCGGCGACGACGTGGGCCGGCAACGCCTTCGTCATCGACGTTCGTCGCTGACGCTAGGGAGCTCGACGCCGGCTCGTCAGAAGAACGCCTTCTGTGCGGGGGACGTTTCGAGATAGACGAGGGCTCGGTAGTGCGCCGCGGGAACTCCCGTTCCGCCGAACTCACCGAGCTCGTAGGAAAGGCCTGGCGCGAGGACGGCGTTGTCCGCGAGGTCGAGCAAGAGGTACGGCTGTGAGAGCTTGGAGAGTGGCTTCTCCACGTCATCGTCCCCATCGCGCGTCGGCTGGGTGGTCACGCCCCTCCCATCCCAGTTCAACGAGACGTTCTTCGCCACCAGACCAATGGCGGCGTACCTGGCCCCGAGGCGCTCCGCGAGGACGGACCCGGTCGAATGCCAGGCGAGATCGCCGGCGCCGGGAACGAGCTCGGCCCCCCGGGTCGTGATGTGACGGTTGTGCGCCCATATCACCGTCTTGCCACCGGGCGCGCGGAGCGCGCGCAGCCGCATGAGGACGTCTGCCATTCCGAGGTCGCGAGCGTCATGGGCCTTCACCGGCTCGCGGGAGAGATGGAACATCTGCCCGTTCATCGCGCGGAGCGCGACGAGCGCGACGCGCGCGAGCTCGAGCTCTTCCTGGGTCGACGCCTTCACGAGGTTGGCTTCCTCCGCGGCCAGGTGCACGTCGACGCTTGCGAGGGTAGCGATGCACGCGTCGTGCTGCGCCTTCGAGAGGCGCATCTCTCCCCTCAGGGTCGGGGCCTCGATGGGATCCGCGTACGCCTCGCGGCTCGTGTCGTGCTTGGCCCCGATACAGTCACGCGTAGCGTCTGCGAGGGCACGCACGGCCGGCGCCCCCCTGCCGAGGACGGCTCGCAGCCGTCTACCATCGTCCCACGGCGCCTGGACATCGAACCCGAAGAAGCGGACCTTGTCGTTCGGGTGCGCGACGTTCCACGACCGCAACCACGCGACGAGATCCTTGGTCACGTCGTTCCGCCAGGCGAGGAATGTGAGGCCGGCCATCGCGGCTTCGAGTGTTCCCAGGCCGTCCTCGACGAAGGCGCGGGTGGCTTCGGCCGGGCCCCAAGGGCCCTCGAACGAGACGGCGCGGTAGCCGCGATGCTGGACGAGGTAGCGGATGATGCGCGCGCGCGCGGCGGAGTAGCCGCCGGACGTGTGGATCGTCTCGCCGAGAGCGACGATCTCTGCGGGCTCGAGGATGTCGTCGAGGGGAGCGAGGTCATCCACGGGCAGCGCGGGATCCAGCCCTGCGAGCGCATGGGCACCGCGGGGCAGCGCGGCGTCGGACGATGCGGTCGGCCGGTCGCCAGGAACGGCGGCGACGACATCCCCGGGGCTTGCGGAGAAGTCCGCGCCACTCGGGTCCGTCGATTCGGAGCACGCGCCGGTCGCAACGAAGGCGAGGAGGGCGAAGAAGCGACTCGTCCGGTCCCGAGGAATCGGCGGCGGGAGAGTCGGCACGAGATGCTTGCGATCGGTAGATCTCATCGGGTCACCTGAGCGAAGGCGTTGATTCGGGCGCGATGGGTCGCAGGGCTCAGGGGCGCGGGGCGCACGTTCCTCTGCAGACGTCCGTGTCCCCCGGGCCCGCGTTGCACACCCCGTCCTCGGTCGTGCAGTACGCGCCCGCCGCGCACTCGAAAGAGCTCACGCAAACGGTCGGCTCGGGGCGCGGGGCGCACATTCCTCTGCAGACGTCCGTGTCCCCCGGGCCCGCGTTGCACACCCCGCTCTCGGTCGTGCAGTACGCGCCCGCCGCGCACTCGAAAGAGCTCACGCAAACGGCTGGCGCGGCGACGACGGCTGGCCCCGCGACGACGTCGGATTCGTCGCGTCGCACCCCGTCATCGGGCGCGTCGCAGGCGGGGAGTGCCGCGAGGGCGACGACGAGGGCAAGGAGGGATCGGTGAGCAGCAGAGCGGTTGGAGGTGTGCATGCCCAGTAGAGACCGTGTGGGTGAAGATGTGACGACCCCACGAAAAAAAATGATCTCCGATGCGCGAGCACGGCGAAGAGGCTCGTAGATCCGGAGTCTTGCGTATTCGGTGTGGTCCGCCTCTCTCGCACTCGTCCTTCGCCTTCGCCTTCGCCTTCGCGCAGTGTTCCTTCTCATGGAGATCGTCGGATACGGAGACCGCCCTCCGTCGATCCTCGTCTTGTGGGCGCTCTCGGCCGTTCGGTGGACGCTCGTCTTCCTCGTGTGGTCGAGCCTCTACGCGATGTACGTCGTGGCGCGCGAAAGTCGCCGCACCGAAGATACCCCGGACGTGACGAGTGCCTCTTCATCCGCGGCGGCGTGGAGGCGCTCGACGGCTGGCTCCTCGTCGACAGCGGCGCCTCGCTCGGCGGTGTGCCGACCTCCATCTTCGGAGATCTCGAGGCCCGCGCCGCGAGGCCGTCGGTGCCGGCCGAGTGACGTGCTCCGCCTCTTCATGTTCACCATCGACCCGGTGCGTCGCACGATTCGCCTCGACGCCGGCCGCGGCGCGCCGAAGCGCGTCGAGACCAGGTACCTCACGACCGGCATCGGGCTCGGCACGACACTCGCGAGCCACGCGGTCGTGAGCGAGATCTTGCCGGGCAGCTCGGCAGAGGCCGCGGGGCTGAAGCCGGGGGACCTCGTGCTCGAGATCGGCGAACGACGTCTCGCGGAGCTCGAGCCGTACTCGCGCGCCTGGACCACCGTGTCTCGCTAGCCGGGGCGCACCTCCGTGACGTTCCAGCGCGACGCGGTGGAGACGACCGTGGAGCTCGCGTACGGCGACATCCTCACGCCGCCGTGAGCGCGGGAAGAAGAAGCCGCGCGAGACGTTCGGGAAGATTTTCTGGAACCGACAAGGGGTATAAGGGTGACGATGAAGTGTCGGCGTCACCTCGGGGGGGCCATGTGCGGCGCCCTCCTTGTCCTGATCATGGTCGGTTGCAGCAAGCGCTCTCCCGAAGGCCTCCAGGACCCCAGGAATCGCCGCGACCTCATCGCGCTTGCGGAACCTGTGCTCGCGTGCGGATGGGACGACAAGGTTGGATTCCATTTCGACTGCTCCGCGCTCGATGCGTGGAAGAAGTCGCCGCTCCTCCGCGACCCTGCGACCGAGGCGACTCTCGTAGCGATGCTGTCCGACGCTCGGGCGCCGGTCCGTTGGCTGGGCGCGAAGGGATTGGCGACCTCCGAGCGGCCACCGCTCGTCGACGCGGCGTCCGCGAAGCGTGTGGTTGAAGCGGCGCTGGCTGAGCAGACCTCGTGGGCTTCGCATGCTCTCGGCGGCGCGACCGCAACCATCGATCTCCGCGCGACGGGCCTCGAGACGAAGGTGGGCGCAGCACTGGAGGGCGGGGCGCGCGTCGAGTTTCGCCGCGGGCTCGCAAGGACCGTCCTCCGCCACAACCCGCAGCTCTTTCCGGTCGTGATGCAGCTCGCGCGGACGGAGGCGGACGACGATGTCCGTCACGCGAGCCTCATCGGCCTTCTCTTGGCACCGCCCGAACGTCTGCCTGCGGTGCACGAGCTGTGGCTCGAGCTCGCCGATGACCCCAGCGTCAAGGTGGCGGAGGGGATCTACGCAGACTGCCCGGCGTACTCGACCTGCCGACCGATCTACAGCAAGCTCCTTTCGAAGCTCGAGACGCGAAAGCTTGGCGCGAGTATTCGCGTCACCTTCCTCAGCGCCGCGCTGAAGGAGATGACCGACGAGCGAGAGCGCGCTCGCGCGGTGAAGCTCGCGATGGAGATTGTCGACGACGACGCCGCCGAGACCGGGCTCCGCAGCCTCGCGCTGAAGCTCGTGGCCTCGGTCGACACGCCGTCAGCCGTCAAGCTCGCCCAGAAGTACGAAGGCCACGGCGCATGGGCGATGCCGCTCCGCGAGACGGCGAAGGAGATCCTCCACGAGAATCGCCCCGACGCCGCCGCCGCCGACGCCGCCGCGGCGCGGTAGGAGCGTGGTTGTGCTCGCGCGGAATTCGTCGCCGGCTGCCGCGAAGCGGCGGGTTGGCCGCTCGCGCCACACGGGCGCCGTCACGATCGTCGGCTGACGACCCGGCCTGCGTCGAGCGCTGCGAGCAGCTCCAGCAGCAGAGCGGCGGCGGGCGCCTCGGGCGCTAGAGCGCTCGAGGCCGACGCCGACGAGCTCGGCTTGGAGGCCCGCGACGACCCGCAGGGCATCCTCGCCGCCGGCATCAGGGCTTGTCGCTCGGATCGGTGCCGTCGAGGAGCGCGCGGACGGCGGTGAAGCGCTCGTTCGGGATCGGGATCGAGAGATCGTAGTGCGCGATCTTCCACGTGCCGTTGGTGCGGACGAGGACGCCGCTGCCGCGGGCGGGGCCGAGGCGCTCGGTGGCGAGGTCTTCGTCGAACCAGGCGACATCCGAGACGAACGTGATCGCGCGGCGCGTGGTTCGGAAGCTCCAGGCCTTTCCGGTCGCGAAGCGAGGATGGGCGTAGGCGCGGAATTCGGGGACGGTCCAGCGCTCGGTCGCGTCCGTGCCGAGGAAGACGCCGCCCTCCGCGAAGTGGGCGAAGTAGCGCGGCTCGTCGGCCTTCGCGGCCGCGTCATGCCAGTCGTCGAGGACCCTCGCGATCGCGCTCGGATCTTTGACGGGCGAGACGGGTGCGCTCGCGGGGACGGGCTCGCGTCCGCCGCATCCGAGCACGAGCACGCTCACGCCGAAGAGGGCGAACGGGGTCCACGTCATGCGCGCGACGCTACGCGTCGACGCACGAACGCGTCAACGGCGGCCGCGCGCGCGGCGACGGCCGAGGCCGAGGCCGAGCATCGCGAACGCGCCGAGGGCGAGGCCGTGCGACGTAGCTCCAGGAGCGCCGGGAGAGGCGGAGCAGGCGGCGGCGCGCGGGGGCGACTTGCCGCTCGCGGTGGCGTCGTCGTCGTCGTCCTCCTCCTCCTTCGTCTCGCGCTCCTCGGCGGACGGGCGGCGCGTGCCGCTCGGTGGGGGCGTCGCTCCGGGATCGGTCGCGGTCTCGCTCTCTGCGGGCGGCTCGGCGCGCGGATCGACCTCGGGCCGCTTCGGCGGGGGGGGCGGGGCGGGCTCGGTGGGCTCGGTGGGCTCGACGGGAGGCACCGGCGTGGGCGTGGTGGGCTCGGTGGGCTCGGCCGGCGCCGCGGTGCCGGCGTCGGTCGGGGCTTCGCCGCCGCCGGTCTCGCCGGCCGTCGCTCCCTCGAGCGTGGCCTGGGCCTTCGCCGCGGCGAACGCCTGCTCGACGAGCTCGGGCACCGCCTCGAGCGACGTGTAGATGTTGGTCGTGCTCTCGCCGCGGCAGAAGGCGGAGGGATCGTCCTTCGACACCGCGGTGCCGTTGCCGACGCGTGAGGCGACGCCGACGACGGCCTTGCTCGTCGCGCTGAGGGCGGGCCCTCCGCTGTCGCCCGAGCACGCGGCCTCGGTGAAGGTGAATTCACCCTTGTGGAGCTCGAAGCCGATGGCCGTGGCGTCCGGGAAGACGTTCACGACGGACTTTCCGGTCCGCTGGAGGCGCTCCGGCGCCGCCTCGTTCTTCTCGGTGAGGCCGAAGCCGACGATCGTGAGAGGCTCGCGCTTCTTCGCGCCGCCGCGGAGGCGGATGGGGGAGATCGGGGCGTCGACGTCGCGGTCGAGGAGGACGAGGGCGACGTCCGGGATCATCTTCGTCCCGACGGTGAAGAGGCGCTGCGCCGTGCCGGCCGACTTCCCGGCGTCGCGCTTCGCGGGCGCGTCGCGGCCGGTGAAGATCTTGATCGAGGACGGCGACGCGTTCGTGACCACCTGCGTCGTCTCGTTCGTATCTCCGACGCAATGGCGCGCGGTGAGGACGAGGTTCTTCGCGACGAGGGTGCCGGAGCAGGCGCCGGCAGGGAACGCGATCAAGACGACCGAGTCCTGCGAAGCGTCGGACGGTGTCCCGTTGATGATGGCGTCGCCGGACGTCTGCCGCTGCTCCCCGAAGCCGGCCAAGGAGGGCGCGGCCGTGCAGCCGCCGTTCGTCAGCCCGACGGCCGACGCGATCACGACCATCACGGTGAAGGGCAGGAGGCGACGGAGGCTCACGCCTCGTCCGTACGCAATCCTCCGGCCAGCCGTGCAACCCGAGAATCCCGGCACCTTTGCATGAAGGTGGATGTCGCCTCGTGGCCGAGCCCCTCTTGCGCCCCTGCGATCTCCCGGTCCCGCCGCCCCTCTGGTCGAGGAGGATCCACGAAGGGAGCGATCGTCCTCGTTCAGCGGGGCGCGACGCGAACGCCGGGCGACACCCGCTCGCTCGGGTGCACGAGGACCTTCTCGCCCTCGCCGAGTCCTTCTTCGACCTCGACCTCGCGGTCACTCCGGGCTCCGAGCCGCACGGGCGCGAGCGCCGCGCGCTCATCCCTGACGACGTAGGTGGCCCAGCCCTCGCCGTGGCGGAACGTCGAGCCGAGCGGGATCCGGACGACGCCCCGTCGCTCGGTCAGGACGATCTTCACCTCGGCCCTATAGCCGTCGCCGAGCGCGCTCCAACGCTCGCGTGGCTCGTCGAAGTCGATGATGACGGAGGCGCGCTGCTCTTCGACGCCGAGCGCGGAGACGCGCGTGAACGCCGCAGGCTCCACCATCCGGACGTGCGCGCGAAGGGACGGGCCTCCCCATCGATCGACCGTGACGTGCGCACCGCGCCTCATGCGCACCGCATCGGCCGTCAGCACGTCCGCCACCACCTCGAGCCCGGCGGGGTCGCCGATTTCGACGAGCGGAGTGCCCGGTTGGACGGGCCCCGCGCTCTCGCGGATCACGCGGAGCACGCTCCCTCCCGTGGGCGCGGTGACCTCGAGCGTCTCCTCTCTGCTGCCCACGCCGTCGTGGCGCCGGAGCGCCGCGCTCGCCATCGCGGCCTCGTGCGCGGCGACCTGGACGGCGAAGCGCGCCGAGGCGAGCTCCTCGGTGCGCAGCCGCGCTTCGAGCTCGGCGCGCGTGAGGGCGTCGGCAGCGAGGCTTCCCGAGCCGACGAGGCGGCGCGTGCGCTCGAGCTCGTCGCCGGCGTGCTTGGCTGCGAGCTCGGCGCGAGCGACGGCTGCACGGGCCTGTTGCTCGCCCGCGCGGGCGCCGGCGGAGCGGGCTTGCGCCTCGACCTTCGAGCGCGCGTCGAGCATCGGCGCCGTCATCGGCGTGATCCGCGCGAGGACCGACGACGCTTCGATCACGGCGCCCGGCTCGAGCTCGATCCGGAGGACGTTGCCTGCGATCGGCGCCGAGACGACGAAGCGATCCCGTACGCGGGTCTTCGCCATCTCGTCCACGGTGACGACGAGGTCTCCGCGCGCGGCGACGGCGACCTCCACCGGGACCGGCTTCGGCCGCCATGCGTACACGAGGGCGCCGACGGAGGCCGCGCCCGTCGCGACGAGCAGAGCGCGGCGCACCCAACGCGCGCGCGCGCGCCTCATGCGCTTGGTCGCCGCCTCGTCGCTGCGAGCGCCCTTCGAGGCGGGAGGCGTGGATTCGGGCGGCGTGCGGGTGAGCGGGCTCGGCATGGTCATTCTCGTGTCTTCAGGACTGCGACGAGGTCGAGATGGTCGAGCTTCCCGCGGACGGTGAGGGCGCTCACGATCGCGGCGGCGGCGGTGACGACGGCCCCGAATGCGAACGTGCGCGCGGTCGCGAACGCGGGCATCCGGTAGCTCTCGGGGTCGGTCGTCGACATGATCGCATCCATCAGCCACTGGCCGAGCAGCATGCCGAGCGGGATCCCCACGACCACGTAGACGGCGAGCTCGCCGAGGAGGACGGCGGAGATCTCCGCGCGGGTGAAGCCGAGGACGCGAAGCGAGGCGAGGTCGCGGCTCCGCATCGAGAGGGCGATGCGCGCCTGGTTGTAGACGACGCCGAACGCGATGACCGCGCCGAAGAGGGTCAAGATCGTGGTCGTCACCCACATGTGCTCCGTCTGCTCGCGGAACTGCGTCAGGATCTCCGCGCGTCGCGCGACGGACGCGACGCGGGGAAAGGTCGCGAGCCGCGCGAGCAGGGCGTCCTCGCTCCTCTCGTCCACCGTGAGGAGGACGGAGGAGACGTTCCCCTCCTCGCCCAGGATCGCATCCAGCACGGACCTCTCGCAGTAGACGGAGAGCCCGAACATGTCGTCGACCAGCGCGTCGATGCGCACGGGCACGGTGCGCCGGTCGCCTTCGAGGAGCTCGATCTCGACCTCCTCGCCCAGCCTCGCGCCGAGTACCTCGGCGAGCTTGGTGCTGAGCGCGACGCCCGAGGAGGGCACGATCAGCTCTCGCGGCGGCCACTGCGCGACGGTGCGAAGAGGGACCTCCCGGTCGCTGTGGGCGAGGACGACGACGTCGCGGTAGACGTTGTCTCTGCGGATCCGGACCGGCGCGGAGCGTCGGGGCTCGACCTGGAGCACGCCGGGCAGGTGTCGAGCCTCGCTCACGACGTCGCGCGAGACGGGCCGCAGGAAGGTGACCTCCACGTCCTCGCGCTGGGCCCCCTCGAACTGGAGGCTCATGAGGAGATCGAGCGAGTCGTACGCGAAATACCCCGCGATCACCACGGCGGTGGCCCAGGCGACGCCGACGGCCGAGAGGAGCGCGCGGACGGGCCGGCGGAGGAGCTCGCGGACGACCATCCGTCCCGACGCTCCGACGAGGCGGAGGAGCCCGAGGCGCTCGATGAGCGGCATCTTGTAGACGGCAGGAGACTCGGGACGCATCGCCTCGGCGGGGGGCACGCGCACCGCGCGGGCCACGGCGCCGAGCGCACCGGCGAGGCCGGAGCCCACGCTGACGAGGACGCCCGTGGCGACCACGCTGGCGTCGAGCCGGAAGGCCAGGTCGGGGAAGCGGAAGAACGGCCGGTAGAGCTCGATCATCCCGTGACCGAGCGCCGCGCCCAGCGCGATCCCCACGAGCGCGCCCGCGCCGACGACGACGCTCACCAGCTGGACGTAGTGGAGCCCGATCTCCGTGTTCGTGTAGCCGAGCGCCGCGAGCGTCGCGATCTGACCGCGCTGGAGCTGGAGCGTGCGCGCGAGCACGACGTTCAGCAGGAACGCGGCGACGCCGAGGAAGATCGCGGGCGTCACCACTGCATACGTCCCGAGCTGCTGGAGCTCCCCGTCGAGGACGTGGTGCGACATCTGGCGGTCGCGCGTGTGCGCAGCGATGACGCCGTACGGTTCGAGCCGACGCCGCATCTCGGCCGTGACCTTCGTGCCTGAGGCGCCGGGCTGCAGGGTGGCTACGACGTCGTCGAACGCGCCCTCCATCCGGAAGACCGGAGCCACGGCCTCCTTCGTCATCCAAAGGACCGCGAAGCGCTTGGCATCCTGGATGAACTGGCCGCGACCGACGCCGAACACGAACTCGGGCGACATGGCGACGCCGACGACGCGGAGCTCCTTCCTCGTGCCGTTCAGGACAGCGGGCAACGAATCTCCGGGCTCGAGGTGATGCGCATCTGCGAACGCCTCGAGCACGACGACCTCGTCCGTCCGCCCGGACTCGACCATCCGCCCGCGTCGCAGGCGCAGCGCGTCGAGCGGCGGCTCGCCGTGGGCGGGGACGCTGACGACGCGGCCTACCGCGGGCTCGAGGAGCCCAGCGACCGGCAGGAGGATGTCTCGCACGATGCGCGTGTGCACGACGGCCACGCCGTCGATCTCGGCCAGGCGGGCCGCGAGCGCGTCGGGCGCGCGCTCGACATGGGCAAACACCTCACCGAACCGGCGGTCCTCGTAGTACGCGTCGCGCGCGGTGAGGAGCGACACGTAGGTCCCGCGCATCGTGACGAAGCTGGCGATGCCGCAGGCGACGACGAGCGCGATCGTGACGCCCTGACCCCAGAGGCGCACCAGGTCGCGCAAGAGCTTCCGATCGAGCGCGCGCATCGCTCACCAGGTGAGCTCGGCGGGCGACTTCTTCGACACGTTCGTGCGGACGGAGAGGATGCGCCCGTCCGACAGGCTCACGACGCGGTCGGCCATCTCCGCGATGGGCGCGTTGTGGGTGATGACCGCCGTCGTCGTCCCGAGCTCTCCGTTCACGCGCTCGATGACCTCGAGGACGACACGGCCGGTCTGCGCGTCGAGCGCGCCGGTGGGCTCGTCGCAGAGCAGGAGCTCGGGCTTCTTGGCGATCGCCCGTGCGATCGCGACGCGCTGTTGCTCGCCGCCGGAGAGCTGCGACGGAAAGTGGTCGAGCCGGTCTCCGAGGCCGACGAGCGAGAGGGCCTCGGCCGGATCGAGCGGGTCGTCGGCGATGTCGGTGACGAGCGCAACGTTCTCGCGCGCCGTGAGGCTCGGGATCAAGTTGTAGAACTGGAAGACGAAGCCGACGTGCTCTCGACGGTATGCGGTGAGGTCGGCCTCGCTCGCGCTCGCGAGATCGTGGTCGGCCCACCGCACGGCGCCGGAGGTGGCCGTGTCGAGCCCGCCGAGGATGTTGAGGAGCGTCGACTTGCCACTCCCCGACGCGCCGAGCATCACGACGAGCTCGCCGCGGAAGAGATCGAAGTCGACGCCCCGCAGCGCGACGACATCGACCTCGCCCATGCGATAGACCTTCGTGAGGCCGCGAGCCTCGAGCACGGGAGCACCGGCGCCGCCGCTCATCGCCGAGGTCTCACAGCGCGAGGCGGAAGTGGATCGCCTTCGGGCGCGTCAGCCCGTCGAACCCGAGCGCGCTCAGCGTGCAGCCGCGCCCCGAGTCCTTGACGCCCGTCCACGGCAGGGCCGGATCGAGCGCGTCGCAGCGGTTCATGTACACGGTGCCGAACTCGAGGTCCTTCGCGAGCCGCTCCGCGCGCTCCTTGTCCTTCGTCCACACGCTCGCGGTGAGGCCGAGCGACGAGTCGTTCATGCGCGCGAGCGCCTCCTCGTCGGACGCGACCGCGCTCACGGCGAGGATCGGCCCGAACGACTCCTTCTGCATCAGGTCCGCCGACTGTGGGACGTCGCGGAGCAGCGTGGCCTCGAAGAAGCGACCCTTGCCCTCGACGTGGAGAGCCTTGCCGCCGACCACCACCTTCGCGCCTTTCGACGTCGCATCGCGGACGAAGGCCTCGAGCTCCTTCGGGTGCCACGGCTGCGCGATCGGCCCGAGCGACGTCGCCGCCTCGAGCGGGTCGCCGAGCACGTAGCCTCGGACGAGCGGCTCTGCCGCCGCGACGAACTTCTCGTAGACCGAGGCGTGGACGTATACGCGCTCGACCGCGCAGCAGCTCTGACCCGCGTTGTAGATCGCCCCGTCGACGACGTTCTCCACCGTCTTCTCGATGTCCGCGTCGGCGGCCACGTACGCCGGGTCGTTGCCGCCGAGCTCGAGGCCGACCTGGATGAACCTGTCCTTCGCCGCTGCCTGGATCCTGTGCCCGCCGAGGACCGACCCGGTGAAGAGGACGGCGTCGACCCGCCTGTCTCCGACCATGCGCTCCGTCGTCTCGTAGTCGACGAAGAGGGCCTGCACGAGATCCGCCGGCGCGCCGGCGGCCTCGAACGCCTTCGCGAAGTGCCACGCGCAGAGGGGCGTCCGCGGCGAGTGCTTCACGACGACCGCGTTGCCCGCGAGCACCGCCGGGACGATCGCGTTCACCGCCGTGAGGAGCGGGTAGTTCCACGCCGGGAGATCCAGCACGACCCCGAGCGGCACCTTCGCAATGCGTCGCTCGAAGCCGTCCTTCGGCAGCACCACGTCCGCCAGCGACTCCTTCGCGATCGACATCATGTGCCGCCAGCGACCGGCCATCCCCTTCACCTCGCCCGCTGCCTGCGAGAGGGGTTTGCCCATCTGCCTCGTGATGTCGGCAGCCACTTCGTCGGCTCTCGCCTCGAGGGCGCTCAACGCGCGATCGCAGAGCGCGACACGCTCCTCGACCGCCGTGCCGCGGAACGCACGGGCCGCCGCCTGCGCGCGGTCGAGCGTCTGGTGGATGCGCGCGTCGTCCGCCTGCTCGATGTCGCAAGCGGTCTCGCCGGTGAAGGGGTTGTCGACGGTGTGCGTGGCCATGGCGGCCGAGGATAGCAGCCCGCGCAGAGCGGGGAGGGTCAGTAGACGCCGGGGAGGAGCACCCAGCGCACCTTCTTCTTGTAGGCCTGGTACTCGGGATCCCGCCCGAGGTGGCGCTCCTCCGTCCACGCGCGGAGCGCATAGACCCCGCACAGGAGCGAGAGGAAGAACGCCTTCGTCAACGTCATCCGCGGGATGTGCTCGAGCCACCACGCCGCGCACTTGCACAGGTAGGCCGGGTGGCGCACGAGCCGGTACGGGCCGCGCGAGACCACGCCTCGGTGCGTGAGGTTCGAGAACTTGAAGCCGAACGACACCGTCGCCGACGCGTAGATCGCGAAGAGGAAGACGGTGAGGCCGCGGAAGACGAGGAGCGTGGTCTCGCTCGTGATGATGGCCGCGCCGTCGTGGAGCGGCAGGTACGTGCCGAGCACGTTGTTGTACGGCGGGTAGCACGCGAGGCACACGAGCCAGCCGAAGGGGGTCGGCTCGACGCTACGCGTCTTGTTGCCGAGCCAGCGGCTCTCGGACGTGTAGCCCATCAGCGCCCATCCGCAGTCGACGAAGAAGACGATGTCGTACGCGAGGCCGAGGCCCCACGAGACGTCGCCGCGCGTCCACGTGTCCGGGTGGAGGAGCCCGCCGAAGTCCGAGACGGCCGGCACGAGATCCGGAAGACGCAGCTTCACCTGCGTGAACCATGCCGAGGCCTGTCCGAGCAGGCTGAGGCCCGCCGGGACGTCGATCTTGAGCGGCGGGAGGTGCTTGTGACGGAGCCAGGCGGCCGCGATCGAGTTCGTGTGGTTGACGACGAAGCCGGTCATCAGCGGCGTGAAGAAGCCCTTCACGCAGATGCCGAGGAGCGTCGTCCGGATCCGCGGGTTCTTCGCGACGCGCCAGAAGCGCTTCTCTTGGAACGCCTTCGCGAGGAGGAGGAGGTGGAGGCCGCCGTCGCGCATCACGTAGCGGCGCTCGTGGAACTTCTCCATCGTCGCCTTCACGTAGAAGACGCCGACCGCGAGCCAGACGAAGAACGCGGTCGTGTAGAAGGGCCGCCACGGTGCGAACTGCGCACCCTTGTAGTACGGGTGCTGCGTGTAGAGGACGAGCAGCGCCGCCATCACCGCCGTCACGGCGGTCCAGCGGTAGGTGGCGCGCTGCCAGACGGTCGCCTTCGTCTTCTGGACCCGAGGGCGAGCGCCCGTCTCCGGCTTGTCGGCGTCGTCGTCGGGCGTGCTCTGCGCGGCGCTCACGGGGGAACCATAACCTGGTTCCCCCGGGATGGCGACGTCACCGTCGTATGGTCGGGCTCGGGATCGGACCGCTCACTTGCCGTTCGCGCGCGCGAGGGTGATCGGCTGTCCCTTCCCGGATGCGACCGTGCCGAGGTCGACGAAGCCACGATCGACCATCACGACGAAGGGCCGCTCCTCGAACGTGAGATGGCCCTTTCCGTCGTGGTCGATGACCTGGAGCTTGCCCATGCCGTAGCCCATCGGGCCGCGCGAGTAGTAGTGCGCCTGGAGCGTGTACGGCTCGGAGCGCGCGGCCTTCGGGCTGCGGATCGTGAAGCACTCCGGGCCGTAGCCGGTCGTCACGTCGGCGTAGAGCTCGCCGCCCGAACCGAGGGTGCGCTGCCCGTAGTACGCGTGACCGCCCTTGCCGTCGTAGATGTGGAAGTCGACGTCGTTCGCATCGGTCTCCCAGTTGAGGACGAAGCGGAGGCTCGGTCCGTTCTCCGCCGTCCCGCCGGCGTCGCGTAGCTTCTGCGAGATCTCCGCCGCGCGCGCCGGCTGGGCGGCGCTCCACGCCGCGGCGACGAGCCCGAGATCCTCCTTCAGGATCCGATCGACGCCTGCGAAGCGGCCCGCCGGATACATGCGCGATGCACCCTTCTTCATCGCCTCGAACGCCTTCTCGTGGTCGCCCTTCTTGAGCAGCGCGAACGCGTAGAGACGGTGGCTCGCGGGGTGGTCCGGCCGCTGCTCGACGGCCTTCTTGTAGGTGTCGATCGCGAGCGTGAGCGCGCGCGCGTCCGAGAGGCGCTCGAGGCGCTCGCCCGCGAAGCGCCGCGAGTCGGCGCGGAAGGAGAAGAGCTCGAGGATCGAGCCGTAGGCTCGCGCGGCGGTGGCGACGTCGCCGTTCGCCTCGAAGGCCTCGCCGAGCGCCACGAGCGCCATGACGTCGCCGGGGGCGTTCCGGTGCCAGTCCTTCGCCTCCCCGATCGCCGCGTCCTTCGCGCCGTTCGCGAGGTGCTCCATGACGGTCTTGAAGCGGCCCTCGTAGGGGAGGGCGCGCGGCGCGTTCGAGGGACGTCGGCCGCCCGCTACGGGCTCGCTCTCGGTGCCGCCGAGCGGGACGAGATCGAACGTGCCCGTGACGTGCGCGGTGCCGTCGGCCGGGGCCGGGAAGCGGAGACTCTTCAGCGCGGCGGAGAAGCACGCGTCGAGCGACCGCGAGGGCGACTGCGCGACGGTCACGCTGCTCACGCTGCCGAGCGGCTCGACCGTGAGACGCACTTCGAGGCGCCCGTGGAGCGCGCGGTCGGACGTGAGGCCCGTCGCGTAGCACGCGCGGAGCGCCGGGATCGCGGCGCGGAGACCCCGCTGCGCGTCGCCTTGCGAGAGGTGCGCGTCGACGGTGACCGTGCCCGCGTTGACCTGCCCGGTCGCCGCCGCCGCGAGCGTCTGAGGTTGGGACGACGAGTACGGATCCTGGGCGACGTGACCCTGCGTGGGCGCGGGGCGAGGCCGGGACGGCCGCGGCGCCTCCATGGGCGGCGCCGTCACCGGCGC
>JALHPN010000040.1 GCA_022842465.1 Polyangiaceae bacterium
CCTGCCGTCGGCGCCGACGACGTCGGAGCGCTCGGCGGCCGCGTCTCGCCGCCACATCCCATGGCGAGGGCGACCGTCACGAACGCTATCGCCGGACCGAGTCCGAGGGCTTTCATCGGCGGCATCCTCGACCGGCAACGCATGGCCGGCAACCGGAACGACCAAGGTGAGGTCCCAGGTTCCCTTTTCCCCACCTGGGTCCGCGATGCCCCGGTTCGGAACATGTTCTTCCGCACACTTGGCGAGCGTTCCGCGCGGTCCCGGGCCGGCACACATGGTGCTCGCAGATCGGTAGGACCATGGCCGCCTCGCCGTACCTCTCCGCCGCGCTCCTCGAGACTCCCTCCTCGCGACGCCTCGCGACGATCCTCGCCAACGTCGTCGCGCTCGTCCTCGTCGCCCCCGCCGGCGTCGCCGGCCTCACCGCCTGCTGGCGCGCCCACGAGGCCGAGCGCCGCGGCGATCTTCGGGGCGCCGCCGCCCATGCCGCGCGCGCGAGCGTGATCGCCGAGACCGCGCTCTACGGCGCCCTCTCGCTCTACCTCACCGCCGCGGTCGTCCTCCTGTTCGTGCTGCGCTGACGACCGCGGGTCGCGAGGGGAACGTCAGTTCCGGAGCGGCTTGTTGTTCATGAGCATGTACTGCATGCGCTCCTGGCTCTTCGGCTCGCCGCAGAGCGAGAGGAAGGCCTCGCGCTCGAGGTCGAGGATGTCGTCCTCGGTGACCTCGCGGGACGCGCCGGCGATGCCGCCGCAGAGGACGTTGGCGAGCTTGCGCGCGATCTTCGCGTCGTGCTCGCTCGCGTAGCCGCCGGCGACGAGCGTGTCGACCATCATGCCGAGGGTCGCGATGCCGCTCTCGCCCGGGAGCTTGAACGCGCGAGGCACCGGCGCGTGGTAGCCCGCCTCCGCCATGCCGATCGCGCGGTGCTTCGCGTCGACGACCTGGCGCGCGCGGTCGAAGGAGATCCCGTCCGTCCGCCGGAAGAAGCCGAGATGCTTGGCCTCCTCGGCGCTCGTGGCGACCTTCGCGAGGGCGATGTTCTTGAACACCTGCGTCACGTACGCGTAGCTGTCCGCCGCGACGCCCTCGGGGATCGACTCGAGCCCGCGCCAGAGCATGTTCAGCGTGCCGGCGCCGCCGGGGATGAGGCCGACCGCGACCTCGACGAGGCCGGAGTACGTCTCCGCCGCCGCCTGGACGGCGTCGCCGCCGAAGCAGAGCTCGAGGCCGCCGCCCAGCGTCATGCCGTACGGGCAGACGACGACGGGGACGCTCGCGTACTTCATCCGCTGCGTCGCGTACTGGTAGCCCTTGATCATCTCGCGGAGCTGGTCCCACTGGCCCGCGCCCGCGGCCATGACGACGCCGAAGAGGTTCGCGCCGACGCAGAAGTGCTCGCCCTCGTTCGCGACGACGAGCGCGCGGAAGTCCTGCTCGGCCTTCTCGCAGGCCTGGCCGATCATCGCGATGATGTCCGGGTCGATGCTGTTCGCCTTCGTCTTGAACGTGAGGCCGAGGACGCCGTCGCCGAGATCCCACGCCTCTGCGCCCGCGTTCTTGAGGACGGGCGCGGCGCCCTTCCGGAGCTGCGGCAGCGCCGCGTAGCGCGGGTCCTTCTGGCGGGCGACGTACTCGCCCTTGGCGAGGTCGAAGACCCTGTCGCCGTCGTAGAACGACTTCGCAGAGCTCGCCTTCATCTTCTTGATGGAGTCGGGCAGCTCGTGTCCGGCCTTCTCGATCGCGTCGGCCGTCTCGGCGAAGCCGAGCGCATCCCACGACTCGAACGGCCCGAGCTCCCAGTTGTAGCCCCACTTCATCGCGTCATCGATCGCGACGATGCTGTCGGCGATCTCCGGGATCCGGCGCGCGGAGTACGCGAGGCTCCGGTAGAGCACCTTCCGCGCGAAGTCGCCCGCCTTGCCCTGGTCGGCGACGAGCTTCCGGAGGCGCTCCTTCGTGTCCTCGATCTTCGCGAGGCCCTTGGTCGTGTTCTTGATGCCCTCGTCCCCGCCCTTCGCGCGGTACTCGAGGGTCTTCGGATCGAGCGTGAGGATGTCCTTCTTGCTCGCGCCCTTCTTGTAGAAGCCCTGCTTCGTCTTGTCGCCGAGGAGCTTCTTCTCGAGCATCGCCCGGATGTAGTCGGGCATCTTGAACACGTCGCGATCCTCGTCGGAGGTGAGCGACGAGAAGCAGTTTTCCGCGACGTGCGCGAACGTGTCGAGGCCAACGAGGTCCGCGGTGCGGAAGCTCGCGCTCTTCGGGTGGCCCATCGGGGTGCCGGTGATGTTGTCGACGTCCTCGGGGGAGAGGCCGTCAGCCAGCATCTGGTGGATGCCCGCCATCATCGCGTGCGTGCCGATGCGGTTGCCGACGAAGTTCGGCGTGTCCTTCCCCATCACGACGCCCTTGCCGAGCACGTCCTGCGCGAAGGCGGTGCAGCGCTCGAGGACGGCCTTGTCGGTGTCCGGACCGACGACGATCTCGAGGAGCTTCATGTAGCGGACGGGGTTGAAGAAGTGCAGGACGAGGAAGTTCTTCCGGAACGCCTCCGTGCGGCCCTTCATCATCTCCTCGATCCGCAGGCCCGACGTGTTCGACGCCACGATGCAGTGGGCCGGCACGACCTTCTCGAGCTTCGCGAAGAGCGCCTGCTTCGGCTCCATCTTCTCGATGACGGCCTCGACGACGAGGTCGACGTCCTTCAACTTGTCGAGATCGTCCTCGACGTTGCCCGTCTTCACGAGCTTCGCGTTGGCAGGGTGGAAGAACGCCGCCGGGCGCGCCTTCATCGCCTTCTCGAGGCCGCCCGTCGCGAACGCGCTGCGCTTCGCGGGATCCTTCTTGTCCGCGTCCGAGAGGTTCGGCGGCACGATGTCGAGGAGGAGGACCTCGAGCCCGGCGTTGGCGAAGTGGGCGGCGATGCCGCTGCCCATGACTCCGGCTCCGATGACGGCGGTGCGGCGGATCGGCTTCTTCATGGCGTTCTTTCCGATGCTTCGAGAGGAGGGCCGGTCGCGCGGAGGCGGCAGGGGCCCGGTGGGGCGCCGATCAGACGCCATTTCGGGGCGCGAGCGCAAGCGTCCCGGCGCCGCGGGGGGCCGCGAAGTGACCGCCGGTCACACGCCCGCCATCGAGACGGGGGACACGGGAGGACGAGGAGACCGCTCCGCGGCAGACCCGAACGGTCCGACCGCATCTCGGTCGTCGGATGCGCCGGCGACGGCCGACCTCGGCGCCCGCGCGCACCACCACGCGCCGCCGCCCCCCGGATCGCTTCGACGAGCGTCCCGGGCGCCGCCCCTCGCACGCTCCGACCGCGGCCCGGCAACGGCCTCTCGCCGTCCTGTGGAGGGTCGAACCGTTCGCTTCCTCCGGAGCCCCTCCTCCGCCGCCGCCGCCGGCCCGTCAGGTCGCGCGCGGTCCGCCGCCCTTCAGGGCGTGAACTCTTCGCCGGCGGGGGCGCTCGAGGCGGGCTTCGGATCCGCGGGCTTGTCGGCCGGCTTCGGATCGGCGGGCTTCGGTCGGGCGCCAGACCTCCGCGCCTCCTCCTTCTTCTTCTCCGGCGATGGGGCGAGCGCGTCGCCCTTCGTGACGTCGAAGTGGGGAGGCGTCTTCGGATCGCAGCCCTGGCCGAAGCCCGTGGCGTCGAACTCGGTCTCGAAGCTGCCGGTGCGCGTCGTCTTCCCGTCGCCCTTGGCCTCCGCCTCGATCCGGAGCGTGTGCTTCCCCGCGCGCGCAGGCGAGCAGTAGCTGAGGAGGTAGTAGCTCTTCGTCGACGCCTCGATCTTCTGCGCGATGGTGTCGAAGGCCTTCAGCATCGCCTCCTTGTCGTTCGCCTTGGCCGTGCCGCTCTTGCCGACGCGCTTCAGCTCCGACTCCTTCATCTCCGCGCCGAGGCCGATCGCGAAGACCTCGTACTTCGTGTCGTCGACGGCTTTCTCGAGCGCGTCCTTCGGGACGCGCCCCGCGCGGTCGCTCCCGTCGGTGAAGACCACGATCGTCCCGAAGCGCGTCGGGTGCTCCGCGCGGGAGAGGGCCGTGTCGAGCTCGGCGATGCCCTTCACGACCGCGCCGTTGAGATCGGTGCTCGGATCGTCCGGCTTGTAGCCCTTCAAGGAGCGCACGGCGCCCGCCGCGCCTCCGGGCGACGTGAACGGCGCGATGGGATGCAGCTTGCCACATCCGTCGAACGCATAGACCGCGACACGCTGCGTCTTCTCGACGCGCTCCGCGAACGCCGAGGCGGCCTCGACGAGCGCGTCGACGGCGCCCGACTCCGCGACGCTGCCGCTCATGTCGACGAGCAGCATCGTGTAGTGCGAGGCGGCCACCTCGGGGTTCAAGATGACCTGCTTGCTCTCGTACTGCGACACGAGCTGATCGTCTTCGTAGATCTTGAACTGCTCGGCGGAGAGGCCGCCCACCGGCTCGCCTCCGCTCGTCTGGACCTTGAAGTACGCCGCGACGTTGCTCGGGCGCGTCTGAGCGCCGCGAATCGGGGTGAGCTTCAGGCCGCCCCCCCCGCAGCCGGCGACGGCGAGAGCCAGGGCGAGAGCGGCGGACCTCCTTGTGCGCGACATGCGCTCGCGAGTGTACCTGCTCCCCGCCGCCCGCGCGCGATCAGGCGAGTGGCCACCTCAGCCAGGCGAGCGCCCGTGCCGCGGCACCCGCGCGCGCGCGCGCCTCGGCGTACACGGCCTCCGACGCGCTCTTCATCGACGCGAGATCGAGCGGCTCGATGCCGACGCCGTGACGGGCGCGCTCGAGGATCTCGGCGCACGTCTCCATCCCGCGGATCCCGATGCGCGAAGCGAAGTCCGTCGGGAGCTCGCCCCTCCGCGGCGTGATCCCCGCGTCGCGCAGGCCGACGAGCATGCGCTCCCAGTGGTTCGAGATCCGCTGGTCGACGGTCTCTGCCCAGAAGGGCTCCGCGAGGTGCCGCATGACCAAGGCGCGCCGCGTCGCGCGCGTCCCGAAGTGGAGCGCGAGGGCCGCGCCGAGCGCCGCGACGAAGAGCCCCCACGGCGAACCGCTCGCCGCCTCCGGTCGCGACACCGCGGCTCGGGCCTCCGGCTGCGGAGGCGCCGCGGGGGCTTCCGCTTCGGCCTTCGCCGTCGCGTCCGCCTTCGCCGTCGCGTCCGCCTTCGCCGTCGCCGTCGCCGTCGCGTCCGCCTTCGTCTTCGCGGCCGGCAACGTCCGCGACGTCTCGGCCTTCGTCCGCACCGCGTCGCTCACCCGCGGCGTGGCCGGAGCCCCGACGGGAGACGGCGCCGCGTACGGCGTCGCGCCGCCGTACCCCGGGACGGCACCGTACGTCGTCGCGTCGTCACCGCCGTACCCCTGGCCCCCGTACACCGCCGCGCCGTCTCCGTAGCCGCCGCTCGACCCGAGAGCCCCCGTGGCGCCGTAGCCGGTCACCGCGCCGCCGCCGGGCCTGTCGCTCCACGCGTAGCCCGCCGCGAGCGCGCGGCTCCGCTCGTGCGCGTCGTCGTACGCCACGACGGGTGTGCCCGCGACGCAGCGCGCGCACGAGATCCATACCTGGGGATCGATCGCGGCCGCGCTCGGAGCCGTCGAGAGCAGCGGGATGTACTCGCTGACGCGTTTCTGCTGCACGCGCGGCCCCTCGTAGGACGGACAGCAACGCGGCATCGCGTCGAAGGTCATCGCGCCGCGCCGCGGAGGTCTCCAGGCGGCAGGGCTCCGGTCGATCGCGTTCGGCGTCCGACGCGCGGCGGCCGCGACGGGCGCCGCGTGCTCGGTCGTCTGGATCTGCCAGAGCTTCGGCGCGACGAGCGCCGCGAGACAGAGCGCGCCGAGCGCGACGAAGCCGGCGCTCGCGTGCTCCGCGAGCCCGCGCAGGGGCGACGCGCGGAGCACCGTCCGCGAGACGACCTTCCCGAGGCGCACCGTCGCGTGCGACTGCCAGAGGGCCGCGCGACGCGTCTCCCGCGCCTTCAGGAACGCGACGAACAGGACGCCGAGGCCGACCACGAACGGGACGACGCGGCTCCGATCGAGGACCACGCCGCTCTGCCCGTCGAGCAGCGCCACCATCCACAACACGGACGGATACCAGAACGCGACGAGCGCGCCCCGCGGCGAGAGCGCGAGGTAGCCGCTCACCGCCGCGGGTACGAACGTCATGAGGAGCGTCGACGCCACGGCCTGGTCCGTCGCGCCCTGGATCGCGAGGAGGATCGCCGCGGCCCACGACACGGGCCCGAGCGCGACCAGGACGGACGCGACGACGAGGACCCAGATGCGCACGCGCGCGCGCGCGAGGAGCTGTCCGACGGTGGCGCCCGCGACGGTGCCCGTCCAGACCGGGACCACCTCGTCCGCGACGGCGTACCACTCGACCGCCGGCGACAGCGCGCGGAGGACGGAGAACCCGACGAGACCCGCGACGACGACGAGCCAGTAGAGGAGCGCCGTCGTACGGGAGATGGCGCGCGGCGCGCTCATCGGATCGCCTCGACGTGGATCGAGCCGTCCGGGAGCGCCAGCGCTGCGAGGCTCCCCGGCGGCGGCGCCGCGCGGCTCGTCCCGAGCACGAGCAGTGCACGGCGGTGGTCGAGACGCTTCCGCGCGACCTCGTCCGCTGCGGCCCTCCTGTGGCGCCACGCGTTCTCGGTCGCGCCCATCGGAAGCGGGAACCGGAGTGCGTCCGGCACCCCCCAGGGGACGTCGCCGAGATCGGGCGCGACGAACACCCAGCGCACGGACTCCGACGGCGGCGCATCGACGATGCGCGGCGAGATCACGTAGGTCGGCTCCTCGGCGAGGAGCTCCTCGATCGGGAGAGACCCCTGCCACGCGATCTTCGCGCCGAGCCGCTGCGCCGGCATCGCGTCTCCGCGGGTGAGGTCGAGGGTCATCGCGACGACGCGGTCGCCTTCGTCGACGGCGGTGACGAGGGTCACGCGCGTGCCTCCCGCCACGAGCGCGCGTCCGAGCCCGAGCCACACCGCGACGAGGGCGTCGAGCATCTCGGACGGTGCGTCGCACGACAGCGCGAACGCCTCGGGGAAGAACGTATCGAGGACGAGCCGGACCCGAGGCCGGTCGGGGGGGATCTCGTCCGGCATGCGGACGATGAGCTCGCGCGAGGCGAGCGAGCGCACCCAGTGGATGCGCCGGACGTCGTCCCCTTGCTTGTACTCGCGGAGATGGAAGAGCCCCTCGGTAGGCAAACGCATCGCCTGCTTCGGCGCGCGAGGACCGTCTCCGCGCGTCAGGAGTCGTTTCACGGAGTCGGACGCCTTCGGCACCCGCGGGAGGACGGTGAGCGGCGCCCCGAGCCCGCACGCGTGCGCGGGCGAGCGGGTGAGGCCGAAGACGTCCTCGAGCCAGGCGCGCAGCGGCTCGGCGGCGTGCACGCCGCGAACGGCAGGGCCGACCTCGGTCTCGAGCTGGACCTCGCCGCCCGAGTCGTCGGACGTGACGACATGACGCGTCGTCGGCCACCGCGCGGCCACGCGTCCTTCGAGGAAGAGGCGGAACCCGAGGGGGACGCGCGTCCCTTCGAGGCGTACCTCCTCGACGACGACGTCGCCCTCGACGACGACGTCGGGCGCGAAACGGCGCGCGATCGTATGCGTACGGATCGGATCCGCGGCGCGGAGCGCGAAGAGCGCGTAGCCGACGACGAGATGAAACACGGTCGTGCCGAGGAGCCCGACGACGGCCAGGCTCGCGTAGCCGATCACCGCCGCGCCGGCGATGAACGCGGCGGACGTCCAGGCGAGCGCGACGCCCGCGGGAGTGAGGAGGTCGATCCCGGCGAGCGCCGCGTCGCGCGGTCTCCCGCCGCCCCGTGCAGCGGCGGCGAGGCGGAAGGCGACGCCGAGGACCGTGAGCGCGAAGAGAGGCCCCAGCGCGAGCCCCACCGTCTTCACGAGCGCATGCGCGTCCTTCGTCGAGAAGACGACGGTCCACGCCGCCCACGTCGGGAGGACGAGCGTGAGGAGACGGAAGGTCCGGGCGAGGCCCCCGCGGAGGCTCACCGCGCCCTCTGCGCTGCGAGGAGCCGCAGGCGGTCGCGAACCTCGGACGCCGTCGCCCCGAGGCGATGGCGGAGGACGTCGGGCGCGACGTCGAGGAGGTCGCCCTCGACGACGAACTCGCGCCCCGCGAGGATCGCGCGCGCCTGCGCCGCACGCACCCACGCCAGCGTCGCGCGCGTGCTCACCGGGGTTCCGCCGTTCTGCCGGCGGAGGGCGTCGACGTAGGCGACGGCGACGCGCTTCACCTCCGACGACGCGTGGATCATGGGGACCGTCCGCTGCCACTCCACGAACGCCTCGGCGGAGATCACCGCCGCGAGAGGAGCGTCCTCCGGGCGCGACTCGGCGAGGTGCGTGTCGAGCACGCGCACCTCGTCCTCCGGCGTCGGGTACCCGACCTCGATCATCATCATGAAGCGATCGATCTGCGCGGCGGGGAGGGCGTACGTCCCGTCGTGATCGATCGGGTTCATCGTCGCGAGGACCTGGAACGGGTCCGACATGCGATGCGTCGTCCCGTCGACGGTCACCGTGCGCTCCTCCATCACCTCGAGGAGGGCTGATTGCGTCTTCGGCGTCGCGCGGTTGATCTCGTCGGCGAGGAGGATGTTCGTGAAGACCGGGCCCGGTCGGAACGTGAACGCGCCCGCTCGCGGGTCGAAGACGGTCGCCCCCGTCACGTCCATCGGCATGAGATCGGGCGTGAGCTGCACGCGTCCGAAGCGCGTCCCGAGGGCCGCCGCGATCGTCTTGCAGAGGAGCGTCTTCCCGACGCCCGGCGCGTCGACGAGCAGCACGTGGCCGCGCGCTGCCATCGCGACGAGCACGCGCGTGACGACGTCGTTCTTGCCGATGACGACGCCGCTCGTGGCCCGGATGACCTCGAGCATCTCGGCCTGGACGCGCGCGACGCGCGCCCGGAGCGGATCGACGACCGGCTGCGCCGGGCTCCCGCTCGGACTCCGCGATCGATAGACCTCCTGCTGCGTCACGCCCTGCTCCTTCCTCTCGTCGACACCTGCCGCGAGGCTCGCGCCGTCCTGGTGACGCGGCAGCTGGCCCACGACGGCGCGGACCACTCGCTCCCCGACGGGCGGGCCGGCGGTCGCGGGGGGCGGCGCACCACGGAGGTCGAACCCCCAGAGCCCGGCGAACGCCTCGGCGACGCGGCGACGGAGCGGCTCCTGGCCGGCGACCTGGAGGAGCAGGTCGCACAGCCCCGCGCGCTGGTGGTGCGGCACGAGCGGCGCGAGCTCCTCCGGCGTCGAGGGCACGAAGTCGCGCTCCGCGAGCGGCGGCAGCACGAGCCGGGCCAGGAGCTGGTTCGCCTGATCGATCGACGCGCGAGAGGGGGCGCCCGCGGCGACGAGCATCGTCGCGACGACGCGGCCTGCTTCGCCCTCGCGCGGCATGACGGGGACGGCGCTCATGGCGGCGGACACCCGGATCCTACGCTGGCCTCGCTCCCTTCATTCCCGCGGGTCACTCCCCTTCGAGCAGACACGCGCGGAGCGCTTTTTTCGCGCGATGGAGGAGGACGTCCACGTGGTTGCGCGAGATCCCGAGCTCGCTCGCGACGTCCTCGCCCGGCCGCTCGTCGAGCATGCGCATCGTGACGACCGAGCGCTGCGTGTCGCACAGCCGGTCGACGCAGGCCCGCAATCGCACGTGCTCCTCCGCCGAGGCGAAGAGATCGGGCGCGGCGGCGTCGCCCGTGCCGACCTCGTCCTCGAGGGCGTCGTGGGGCCGCGCCCGGTGGTGACGGCGGCGCCAGTTCTTCGCCGTGTTCCGCACGATGCCGCCGAGGTAGGCGGGCCACGCGGCGGGATCGGACGGGAGCTCACCCCGCTGCGAGAGCCGGAGGAGCACGCAGAGGGCCTCCTGGGCGCAGTCGACGGCGTCCTCCGCGCCGGCGCCCTCGTGGCGAGCGATGCGGACGAGCGCGGCACGCTCCGTGCGGGCGAGCTCGGCCACGATGTCGAGAGGAGCCATGCGTGGAGACCTGTGTCGGGACGTCGGGATCTTACGCGTCAGATCCGTCCGAGCCGACACCTGTCGGAGCATGCCCCTCTCCACCGCCTCCTCCCCCGCCGTCCTCGAGGTCGACACCGCCGCGTTCGAGGCCGAGGTGCTCTGCGCCGACGGCCCCGTACTCGTCGACTTCGCCACCCCGTGGTGCCAGCCCTGCCGCGTGCTCGAGCCCGTGCTCGAGGGGATCTCGTGCGACCATGCGGGGCGCATCAAGGTCGTCCGCGTCGACGCCGACGCCTCCCCCGAGCTCGCGGCGCGCTTCGGTGTCCGCGGCTTCCCGACCGTGATCGCGCTCGAAGACGGCATCGAGCGCGCCCGTCACGTCGGCGTGACGAGCGCGACGACGCTACTCCGCATGGTCGCGCGCTAGCTCAGCCGTCATTCGCAGTACTCGCACACGTTGTCGCAGAGGTTCGACGACGCGCACGGCGGGTCCTCCTCGTCCAGCGGCGCGTAGCAGCACGACTTGCCCTTGTTCGGGCCCGCGAGGCACAGGCCGTTCAGGCTCGACGACCGGCACTCCTGCGACGATGACGGCGTATCCGACTCGTTCGACGGGTCGTTGCTCGAGCGAGACGGGGTTCGGTCGTCCGTCGAGCCTTCGTCCTTGCGCGACGAGGTGGGGCTCGTCGTCTGCTTGTCCCCGGTCCCCTCGTCGCTCCCGCTGCAAGCGACGAGACCGAGGCCGAGAGCGAGGAGGACGGCGGCGAGTGCGTTCGTGGTCTTCATGCCCACGTGACGCGGTCCGCGAGCGCGCGTAACACAGATTTCCTCGCCGGCGCCCGGAGCCTCCGCCGTCACCGGCTCCAGAAGAAGGCGTGCTGGCCCTTGAGGACGAGGCCGAGGACGAGGAATGTCCCGCCGCCGTCGAGGACGTGGGTGGCCCGGACCATGAGGGGTCCGATGTTGATCGTGGCCTGCGGGCCGCTCCTCCCGTCGGCCGCGTCCACCGCCCAGCCGAGGCCGAACCCCTCGAAGGACTCGATCCGCATCGCCGCCTCGCCGTAGATCTGCGGGCCGAGCCCTACCGGCATCCCCGCCTCGCCGCGCGCGCGCGACGTGAGGAACGTCGCGCCGACGTTCGCGCCGAACGCCGTGGCCGGCGTGGTGAAGAGCCCGCGCTCCTGGTGGCTCGTCGCGCTTCGTCCGTAGAAGGCCGAGAGCTCGGGGCCGCCGGCGAGGACTGCCCCGTTTTCGGCGCTCGCGACGTGGACCCCTCCCCCTCCCGTCCCGCCGTAGGCGAGCACGACGGCTTGCTCGCCCGGATCCCGCGGGATGCGGTCCTCCGGGACGAGCGGCCTGATCTCCGGGTCCACGTGCCCCGGCGCGTTGGTCGGATGATCGGAGTGCGTGCAGCCGAGGACGAGCACGCACCCGAGCGCGGCGGTGACGCTCCTCATCACGGCTCGCTCTCCGTGGGGGGCGGCACGGCGAGGGGCATCGCCGAGCCCGCGCCGGGGAGCGGCCGAGGGGGCTCGTAGGTCGGCGCATGCCAGCCGTCCCAAGCGTGGACCATCGGGTAGGCGAGCTCGCGACGCGCGCCCTCCGCCGACACGACGAGCTCGAGCGCGCCGGTCCGAACCCCCTCGTTCCACGTTCGCTCGTTGTCGAACGCGAAGCCGAGGTAGGTCGTCTGCTTCTCGTCCCAGTCCTCGATCGCGATCGCGTCCTTCGTCAGAGCGCCGATCCGCACGCGGGCGCGCTCGATGCGGAGATCGCACGACGCCCCCTCGCGGAGGAGGACGACGCCGAGGCCCTCCTTCCCGGAGAGCACGACCTCCGCCGAAAGGCTCGTGCATCCAGCGTCGATCCGCGGTCGCTCGACGCGCCACGAGGGGTATCCCCGATGCGGCTGCGTGGGAGAGGACGTGGCGATCGAGGCGAGGGCCGCGAGGGCGAGCAGGGCGCACTCCCGGAGCGTCGTCGACATCGGGCGTGGCGGGTGGCGGTTCACGTGAGCACCGAACGACGGGCCGCGCCGGAGCTTACAGGCTTGCGCGATCCCTGCGCTCGCGCCACCACGTCTAATGGTTGAACCAGTTGATGACTGACCAGGAGGAGCCGTGAGGCGGAGAAGCTGGCAAGTGGCGATCGTCGCCGGGATCGCGGTCTCGGGAGGGCACGCACGGCAAGCGTCCGCCCAGGCAGCACGCGCGAAGGCCGCGGTCGAGGGGCCCGACGGCGCCACCGTGCTCGCGCTCGACGCGGGCGACCTCGTCGTCGATCTCGGCGCCGCGCGCGGCGTGAAGGAAGGCATGCGCGTCGAGCTCTGGAGGCCCCTCCGCGTGAAGCACCCGGTGACGGGGCAGGTCCTCGTCGACCGCTTCCGGATCGGCACCGTGCGGCTCGTCCAGGTCCAGGCGACCCTGTCGCTCGCACGCGCCGAGGGAGAGCTCACGCGCGCCGCTGCGGTGGGGGACGTCGTCATCGTGCCGGACGCACGCCCGTCACCGCCCCCCGCCGCGACGGAGGTTCCCGCGCCGCCGCCCCCGAGCCCGGCGGCGCGCGCCGAGACGGGTCCTCGGATCGTCGTCGAGGACCCCGACGGGAAGGCGCTCGGCGACCTCGTCACGTCGCTGAGCGGCCTTCCGCCAGGCGAGCGAGCGGCCGCCTACACGACGTTCCTCGAGCAGCACCCGACGAGCCGCTTCGCCGTGGCGCTCGCGGAGGAGATCGACTCGCTCCGCGCGCTCGCGAAGGCGACCGCGCCGCACCACCGGTCCGAGCCGGCGATGCCGCGGCTCCGGCCTGGATCGCCGCAGTCGTACGCCGTCGAGCTCGATCCGCGCTTCGTCGGAGCCATCGTCCACGTGAGGAGACGCGGCGCGACGAGCTACCGATCGCTCCCGATGAAGAGCCTCGGACCACGCTACTGGGCCGCGACGCTCCCGGGCGACGCCGTCGAGGCGCCCGGAATGGAGTACTTCGCGGAAGGGATCCTCGCGAACGGCCACCCCGTCGCCATGATCGGGTCCGCCAGCGAGCCGCGCGACGCCGTCGTCGATCCCCGTCCGATCCCGGGGAAGGATCCGGAGACCCTCGCGCAGGTCTCGCTCGCGAGCGAGTACGCGTCCTTCAACACGAAGAAGGCGAACGACTGGGTCTTCCAGACGGAGGGATCGTTCGCGTGGCGCCTCCGCGACCGAGGGATCCGCGCAGTGCGCTCCGGCTTCGGCGTGCTCCGCGGCAAGGGCGGCTCGCTGCGCGACCTCGACGAGCTAGGACGCGATCCCGTCGGCGTCGGCCTGACCTACGGGTGGCTCGAGCTCGAGGTCGCCCCCTCGGCGAGCTACGCGCTGATCGGACGCCCGATCCTCGGCCTCCGCGAGGGCGGGGTCACGGGCGGCGCGCAGGGATTCTTCCGCGTCGGCAACGATCTCCGCACGAACCTCCTCGTCGGAGGCGAGGTCCTGGGCGGCGTCGGTCTCCGCGGGATCGTGCAGCTCGATTGGCGCACGATCCGCCGTGTGCCCGTCACCTTCCGCACGGAGGTGACGAACCAACCCGCAGGCGCGACCGGAGACGTCGGCGCGCGCGCGATAGCGCAGGTCGGCTACGAGGTCTGGGACGGGCTCGTCGTCGCGGCCCGCGGATCGTACCAGGGCAGGACCATCAACCACGCCGGCCCCGGAGCCGGCCTCGCCGTGAGCATGCAATGGTGAACCGGACGATCGCCCTCTCCGTCTTCCTGCTCGTCGGTGCGCTCGCGCGCGAGGGGCGAGCGGCGGACGCCACAGCCCCTCCCGAGCCCGAGATCGAAAAGGCCCCCGCCGTCCACCACGCGCCGGTCGTGACGACGGCGAGCGGAGAGGACGTCGTGCTCGACGCCGCGTTCGAGCATCCGGATCGGATGAAGCGCGTGATGGTCGTCTGGCACGGCACCGGCGGCACCGGCGAGGCGCAGTTCCAGCGCTCGTCGAAGGCGAAGCTCCCGTGGGTCGCCGTGATTCCCGGCTCGTTCGTGCGAGGGGAGATGGTCTCCTACGCGATCGAGGTGGAGACGACGAGCGGCTCGCGTGTGCCCGCCTTCGCATCGCGGACCGAGCCTCATCGCGTCACCGTCCTCGATGCGGTGGAGGACGCGCGCGAGGCGGCGTACCTCCGCCGGCTCGGGGGACGACGCTCCGAGCTCCACGCCGCGAGCGAGCTCGTGAGCTTCGGCAAGACGGACGCGATCGTGAGGACGCCTCGCGGTGACGAGCAGCGGTCGGTCCGGGACCAGTACTACCGGATCGAGGGAAGCTACACGTATCGGCTCCTCGGGATCGTCTCCGAGTTCGGCATACGCGCTGGCGCCGTCCGCGGGACGTCGCTCGTCGCCGGGGAGGTCGACCCGGCCAAGTACGACGTCGGGCTCAACTACGGTGCGCCGCGCCTGCGGATCCGCGCGAGCGAGTGGCTCCACGTCGAGGGAGAGCTCCTCACGAGCGTCACCGAGATCGGCTTCTCGGTGGGCGGCGGCGGCGCCGTGCTCCTCGGCGACGCGTACGGGTCGAAGGTCGTGATCGGCGGCGAGGCGATCCAGGTCTTCGGCTCCCGAGCCTTCACGCGGCTCGATCTCGTGGCATCACGGCGCCTCGTCGTCTCGCCGCTCGTCGAGGTGACGAACATGCCCCACGCCGACCGCGCCGGCGTCCGGCTCGTGGGCGCGCTCGGCGTCGAGCTCGGGGCGGGCGTCCGGCTCGACGTGCGCGGCGGCTACCAGGCGCGTGCGTTCGATCAGGGCGGCCCGAGCCTCGGCGGCGGCCTCGCGTACGCGTTCTGATCCGAAGACTCAGGCCGCGGACTTCTCGGAGGAGCCCACCGTGACGGGCTCCGCCGGCTCCGGCGCGGGGACGACCACCTCGCGGAAGTTCCCTTCCCAGCGCGACACGACGCACGCGGCGAGGCCGTTGCCGGTGAGGTTCAACGCCGAGCGCGCCATGTCCATCACCTCGTCGACGGCGAGGATCATCGCGACGCCGGCCTCGCCCGGCAGCCCGAAGCCCTGGCAGGTCGCGGCGATGATCACGAGCGTCGCGCGCGGGACCCCCGCGACGCCCTTCGAGGTGAGCATGAAGGTCAGCACCATCACGATCTGGGTCGAGAGCGGCATCTCGATCTTCGCCGCTTGCGCGATCGTGAGCGACGCGAGCACGAGGTAGAGCGTCGAGCCGTCGAGGTTGAACGAGTACCCCGTCGGGATGACGAAGCTCGCCACCCGGCGCGGCACGCCGAACTTCTCCATCTCCTCGAGGAGGCGCGGGAGCGCGGCCTCGCTCGAGGCCGTCGAGAACGCGGTGAGGGCAGGCTCGCGGACGGCCTGGAAGAAGCCCTTCACCGGGATCCTCACGACGAGCATCACCGGGATGAACACGAGCACCACGAGGAGAACGAGGGCGAGGTACAGGCTGCCGACGAGCACCGAGTAGTGCTTCAGGAGGTCGAACACGGCCGGCCAGCCGCGGAGCCCGCCGTCGCCGTGCCCGGCCGCCATGTGGCTCACGTTGTAGGCCATCGCGCCGAACACGCCGAGCGGCGTGAGCGCCATGACGAAGCGGGTGTACTGGAACATCACCTGCGCGACGCCGTCGAAGAATTTCAGGACGATCGCGCCGCGCTCCCCGGTGCGCGTGAGCGCGACGCCGAAGAGAGTCGCGAACACGACGACGGGGAGGATGTCCCCCTCCGCGGCGTGCTTGATCAGGTTCGACGGGAACGCGTGGAGCGCGATGTCCCAGCCCGACTTGGGCGTCGCGAGCTGCATGTGCGCGTCGGCCTTGAGCGGGAGGCCGTCGCCGGGGCGGAGCACGTTCGCGATCCCGAGCCCGAGGAAGAGCGCGATCGTCGTGATGACCTCGAAGTAGAGGAGAGACTTCGCCCCCATCCGTCCGACGGCCTTGAGATCCCCGGTCTGCGCGATACCGGTCACGATCGTCGCGACGAGGATCGGGACGATGATGCTCTTGATGAGCGAGATGAACGACTTCGAGAGGAACTGGAAGAAGGCGAACGCGGTCGGGTGCTCGTCCTGGGGAAGGAAGCCGCCGAGGACCACGCCGAGGACGAGGGCGACGAAGATCGCGATCGTGCCGAGGGCACGGTGCTTCGAGCTCGTGGGAGAAGGATCGTGCGCCACGACGGGGTGCTCTCAGTGGCCCGCGCTCGCGCGGAGCTCTCGACCGTCCCGGGCGCGCGCGCCGGAGACGGGCGGTGCGTCGTCGACCTCGCCGATCCCATGGTCTCTCCGCTGCGCATCGGCGAGCGCGCGGATCCCGTCGAGGCAGCGCACCGCTGCCGCCTTGTGCGCCGAACGCGCTGCCGCGCGCGGCCGGAGGTCCTCGAAGTCGATCGGCGCGCCGAAGTACATGTCGATGCGGTTCTCCTCAGGCGCGAGCGCGTTCTTCCGCAGCTCGGAGGCGATGCTCTGGCCCATGCCGAGGACGAAGACGGGGATGACCTTCGCCCGTCGCGCCCCGAGCGCGATCCGACCCACGCCGAGCTGCGGGGGCAGGAAGGCGTACGGATCGGGCCCCTTGTTCCGCGTGCCCTCGGGGTGGATCCCCATGACCGTGCCGATGTCCTCGCGGTTCAGCTCGTCGATGCAGCGCTCCACCGAGTAGAGGTTCCAGACGCGCTTGCCGGCATCGCGCATGACGGGCGGGAACATCCGCATCCCGCTCATCGCCAGGTTCACGGCCGGGCCGAGCGGGTGGTCGTAGAAGAACGTGCCACGGACGGGGAAGAAGATCCGCCGCGTCACCTTCGTCCGCCAGTAGAGGATCGCGGTGATCGAGAAGAAGTCGAAGAAGGAGCGGTGGTTCGCGACGAGCAGGACGCTGTCCTCCGGCCGGAGGCTCGTGACGTGCTCGAGCCCCTTCACGACGAAGCGGCGGCCGCCGCAGCTCCAGATGAGCGCGCCCATCGTGAGCGTGTTGTAGGCGCCCGAGAGCGACGAGAGCTCCGGGCGCGCCATCACGTCCGCGATCCGGAACGCCGCGCGCTCCATCCGGCCGAGCGGCGCGAGCTGCTCGGGGGTCGGTCGGAGGGGCGCCGGGAACGCTCGGGCGAACCGCACGCCCCGACAGATAGCACGGCGCCGCCGGACCACCTCCCCGTGCGGTCACGACCTCTCGGACGTGCCGAACTGTGCCATCGCCTGGCACCCGCGTCGGCCCGTTGCGGAGCGCACGCCGCACAATTCCGCGCTATTGTGGGCGGCACGTGCCTTGCTGTGCATGACCGTGCCATGCGAACCCAGACGGCTTTGGTCCTTCTCGTCTCTCTCGGCTCGGCCGCGCTCGCCGGGTGCAGCTCCTCCTCGAAGGGTGAGGGGCCCCTCGGGACCGCGCGCGCCTCGCTCCACCGCGCCAAGGGGTGCGGGGACCTCCTCGCCGACCTGAAGGCAGACGCGAAGGCGAAGCTCGACAAGGGGATCGACCGCGCCGTCGCGGACATCCAGCGTTGCCAGACGAAGCGCTCCGACGCGCAGTGCGGGTACTACGGCGGCGTCTCCTTCGGGGGGGCTAGCGGCGGCGACGCCCAGGCGACGGGGGCGCCGCGCGACGCGGCCGAGAGCAGCGCGGGAGCCGCGCCGCCCAACGCGAGCGCGAGCTCGTACTCCGAGACCAACACGCAGGTGAAGGGCGTCGACGAAGCAGATTTCGTCAAGAACGACGGCAAGAACCTCTACGTCCTCCACGGACGCACGTTCAAGATCGTCAAGGCATGGCCCGCGACCGAGATCGCCGATCTCGCGTCGATCGACATCGAGGGCACGCCCTCGGAGATGTTCGTCGCCGACGGACGCGCCGTCGTCTACTCGACCGTGAACGGCCACGCCGTGTTCCAGGCCGCGGGCGTCCCGCACAAGGAGACCTACCGGGACTTCGCGTACTTCCCCGGCGGGGGCGGCGGAGCCGAACCGGCCATCGCCGCGCCACGCCTGCCCGGCGACCCGGGCGGCACGTCCGAGCCGTACGCGCCGCTCACGAAGATCACCGTGCTCGACCTCGCGAGCGGCACCCCGGCCGTCACGCGCGAGGTGTACTTCGAGGGGCAGTACCAGACGTCGCGCCGCGTCGGCGCCCACGTCCGGACGGTCCTCGGCGGGTCGCCCTACGGGCCGAAGCTCCTCGGGTCGACCTACGAGCTCGCGATCGCCAACGGCCAGAGCCCGCAGCAGGTCTACGACGGGACCTCGAAGACCGGGACCCAGGTGATCGGCGAGCTCGAGCAGCTCCGCGCCCACAACCACGGGAAGATCGACGCGTCGCAGCTCGGCGACTGGCTCCCGTACACGTTCGTGAAGAACGGCGGCGCGGTGACGGCGAAGACGGTCGCCTGCGAGGACTTCTACGTTCCGACCGCGGGCTCGACCGCGAGCGGCCTCACCGAGGTCGCGACGATCGATCTCGACAACCCCGCCGCCGATCCGCGCGAGACGGTCATCCTCGGCCGCGCCGACACGGTCTACGCGAACGCGAGCACGATGGTGCTCGCGGCCCACGCGTGGGTCGAGCCGCCGTCCGTCGCATGGAACGACTCCTCGAGCAGCGACGACGTCGCCCTTCCGGGCGGGACCGAAGCGTCGCCCCCTCCCTCGACGTCCCCCGTACCCGCCCCCGCCCCCGCGCCCGCCCCCGCGCAAAACGGCCTCCGCCCCCAGAACGGCCCGACGACGGGCCTGGGCGCGCGCGCCTTCGCCCTGAACAAGACGCACCTCCACACGCTCGAGTTCACGACCGACCCCACGTTCCCGAACTACCTCGCGTCGGGCACCGTGGACGGCTCGGTGAAGAACCAGTTCGCGATCGAGGAGACCGGCGGATTCGTCCGGGTCGCCACCACCGAGAACCGCATGTACCTCGCGGCGGACGACACGCAGCTCTCGCCGCTCCCGAACGACGCCTCGACGGACACTCCGTCGACGCGGCCGAGCTCGGTGAACAACGTGTTCGTGCTCTCCGGCAGCGCGAAGGAGCCCGGCGTCCTCGAGACGGTAGGCGCCGTCGCCGGCCTCGCGCCGAACGAGCAGATCTACAGCGTGCGCTACGTCGGCGCTCGCGCCTACGTCGTGACGTTCCGCCAGGTCGATCCGCTCTTCGTCGTCGACCTCGCAGCGCCCGCCCAGCCGAAGCTGCTCGCGGCGCTCAAGATCCCCGGCTTCAGCGAGTACATGCACCCGCTCGACGAGACGCACCTCCTCACGATCGGCAGGGACGCCGACGCCAGCGGCCGCGTGAAGGGGCTGATGCTCCAGATCTTCGACGTCACCGACGGCACGAACCCGATCCTCACGCACAAGTTCACGTACGACGGGAGCGAGTACGGGCAGAGCGACGCCCAGTACGACCACAAGGCGTTCACCTACTTCGCGGACAAGAAGCTCCTCGCCTTCCCGTACTACTCGTACGGGTCGAACGGGATGCGCAGCTCGCTCGAGCTCTTCCGCGTCGAGACGGCGTCGGGCTTCGCGAAGGTCGGAAGCATCGACCACAGCGCGCTCCTCCAGCAGAACCCCCAGGGCTACTGCGGCGGCTACTACGAGCCTCGCGTCCGTCGCGGCGTCTTCCTCGAGGACTTCGTCTACAGCGTCTCGTACGCGGGTGTCGTCGTCCGCGACGCGCGCAACGTCGGGCTCTCCGTCTCGCAGCTCCCGCTCCCGGCGCCCCAGGTCAACGAGGGCTACGGCCCGCGCTGCTACTGAGTCACCCGCCCGATGGCAGGAGACACCCTGGGTTCAGCACGCCGCGAGGGTCCAGCTGGGCCTTCGCGGCGACGAGCACCTGCTCGAACAGGGGCGAGCGCTCCTTCGTCCAGAACGGGCGATGGATCCGGCCGACCGCATGGTGATGGGTGACCGTACCCCCGCTGGCGAGCACGGCCTCCGTGGCGGCCTTCTTCACCGCCGTCCACTGCGCGATCTCCTCCCCTGCTCTCCCCGGACCGAGGAACGTGAAGTAGACGGCAGGCCCGTCGGGATAGACGTGGGTGAATCGGCAGGTGACGACGCCTGCACCGCATGCCGCGACGAGCGCGGCCTGCGCCGCTCGAGTGACCGCCTCGTGGAGCGCGGGGAAGCGGTCCCACGTGCACGCAGTCTCGAACGTATCGCAGACGACGCCCATGCTGACGAGCGCGCTCTGGAGGTACGGCGCGTCGAGGAAGGAACGCTTCCACATGCTCGCATCCTGCACGTCCTGGTTCACCGCGAGCTCCGCGCGTGAGGGCGGACGAGCGCTCGTCGTGCCCGGCGGCCCCATCGAGTAGACGACCTCCGTCGTGTAGGTCGGCTCGTCGTCGCACGAGCCGCCGAGGTCGGTCGCGATGGACAGCGCGCGCTCCATCCAGGGCTCGAGCGGGTGGTCCGCCGACTCGAAGGCGAGGAGGAGGATCGCATCGCCGCGCGACGAGACGCGGTGGAGCATCGCCTCCCCCGCGTCGAGCAGCCGGCAGTTCGAGGGCTGGAGGCCCGACTGCGAGAGCGCACGCGCCGCCTCGGCGCCGGCCTCGAACCGCGCGAAGCGCACGCTCGCCGACGCGCGCCATCGCGGCCGCGGCTGCACGCGCACCCACGCCTCCGTGATGATCCCGAACGCGCCCTCCGAGCCGAGGACGAGCCGCTCGGGCGCCGGCCCCGCGCCCGAGGACGGCAGCTTGCGCGTCTCGAGGACCCCCGCCGGGCTCAGCATGCGGACGGCCGCGACGAGATCGTCGATGCGCGTGTAGAGCGTGGCGAAGTGACCGCCGGCGCGCGTCGCGATCCAGCCTCCGAGCGTCGAGAGCTCGTAGCTCTGCGGATAATGACGGAGCGACAGCTCCGCGGTCGCGAGCTGCTCGGCGATGCGCGGGCCCGACGCGCCGCCCTGGATGCGTGCGAGCCGCGACGTGACGTCGATCTCGAGCACCTTGTCCATCTTCGTGAGGTCGACGGAGGCCGTCCCGCGGAAGCGCCCGCGCGTCACGTGCTCGACGCCGCCCACGACGCTCGTGCCGCCGCCGAAGGGCACGAGCGCGATCGCTTCCGTCTCGCAGAACCGGATGAGGGCGAGGAGCTGGTCCTCGTCCGTCGGGTAGAAGACCCAGTCCGGAGCCGTCGCGAAGTCCCCCGCGAAGCCGCGCACGAGGTCGGGGTAGCTGCGGCCGCGCGTGTGGAGCGCGCGGACGCGCACGTCCGTCGTGCCGAACGATCGGAGCTCGACAGGCGGCGTGAAGCGCGCCCCGGGCACGGTGATGGCGTCGGCGCTCGGGTACGGCCGCAGCTCGGGGGTGGTCCCGAAGAGGCCGCCGAGCCGCGCCGCGAGCGCGCGACGGGCGTCCTCTCCCGGGAGCTTGTCCTCGTAGCCCCACGCCCAGAAGCTTCGCTGACGCGGCATGCTCCTCCGAACGTACCAGGCCGAAAGTTCCGTCTGCTAGCCTTCTCGGGTGCGCATCGTGGTGCTCGCCGATACGCACCTCGCCGCGCCTCGTCTCCCCCCCCCGACGAGCCGTGACGACGTGCTCGTCCACGCCGGGGACCTCTGCCAGCGGGGCACCCTCGCCGAGCTCGCGAGCGCCGCAGCCGCGCTCGCCGAGCTCCCTCCTCGCACGAAGCTGGTCGTCGCCGGCAACCACGACGTGTGTCTGCAGAAAGAGCCGATCGAGGCGCGCGCGATCCTCCGCGATCACGGGCTCGTCTACCTCGAGGACGAGGCGGTCACGATCGGCGGGCTCCGCTTCTTCGGCAGCCCGTGGCAGCCGATCTTCCGCGTGTGGGCGTTCGGCGCCCGGCGCGGCGCAGAGCTCGCGGCGAAGTGGGCGGCCATCCCCGAGGACACCGACGTACTCGTCACACACGGTCCCCCTTGGGGGTTCGGTGATCGCGTCCCCCTCGGCCGGGTGGGGGCGCGACGCTTCGGCGGATCACCGGATCGCGAAGTCCATGCCGGGTGTGGCGACCTCCGGCGGCGGATCGAGGAGGTGAAGCCGATGCTCCACCTGTTCGGCCACATCCACCAGGATCCGGGGACGTGGACGCACGACGGGACCGTGCTCGTGAACGCGACGACGGCGGAGGGAGCGCTTCCCGCCGCCGTCGTGGACGTGGATCCGGCGCGCCGCGCGATCGTGCGCGTCGTCGCGACGAACGCTCAGAACGAGACGGTCGGCGCCGCCGCCGAGCCGGCGCTCGCCGCGAAGTAGACGCGCTCCTTGAAGGGCTTGCCCGTCGCCTTGTTGACCACGCTCCCGCGGATCTTCCCGAGCTCCGCGTTGTACTGACGAACGGCGTCGTTGTACTGCTGCCGGGCGCGGAGGATCCGGTTCTCCGTCCCCTCGAGCTGCTTCATGAGGTCGGTGAACTGCCCGTTCGCCTGCAGCTTCGGGTAGTTCTCGTTCTGGACGAGGAGCCGCGAGAGCGCGCCGGTGTTCAGCTTCGCCTGCGCCTCCTCGAACGCCTTCATCTTCTCGGGATCCGTGAGGTCGTCGGCGGAGAGCTTGATGCTCGTCGCCGAGGCGCGAGCCTCGGTGATCTTCGTGAGCGTGGACTGCTCGTAGTTGGCGGACGCCTTGACCGTCGCGACGAGGTTCGGGACGAGGTTCGCGCGCCGCTCGAGGTCGGCCTCGAGATCGGCCCAACGCTGCGAGCAGACCTGGTCCTTCTCGATGAGCTCGTCGTACTTGGCGCAGCCGGGCAGCGCGAGCACGGCGGCCACCGCGAGGAACAGCAGCGAGACGATGCGGAGCACGGGCGGCATGCGGAGCGTCATGGCCGCTAGACATAAGGAGGATGCGACCTCGATGCAAGGGCACCTCGGCCGCAGGCGATGAATGGGGGGAAGCGTTCGCGCACCTCAGCCGTCTTCCCTACGGATGCGCTTTGTCCGAGCCGTCGTCGCCGCCGCGATCGCGCACCTCGCCTTCGCGGGCGTGCTCGCGGTCCTGCCGTCGCCCGCACACGTCGCGTGGCGCGCGGCGCGGCGTGCCCGTGCGACGGAGATCGCGATCGAGAGCGACCCGCAGGTCGGGAGCGCCCCCGAGGAGGCGCCCCCAGAGGCCGATCGACCCGAGCCCGCGCCGGCGGGCGCGTCGGCGTCTCGAGCCGCGGCCGCCTCCGCCGGGCGAACGGGCCCGTCCGGGGGCGAGGATCTCCCGCCGCCCCCGAGCAGCGAGCACGGAGCGTCGTCCGTGATCATCGTCCCGCCCGGGGTGGAGGGCCTCGGTCTCGGACGGTCGAATCCCCTCCTGGGCTCGTTCGTCGCGCGGGATGCGGGCGTCGGAGATCCGGAGAGCGAGCGCCAGGCGGCGAAGCAGCGGGTGCTCGCCGCACTGAACGCGCCGCTCGACGCCAAGGATCGCGAGCTCGGGCTCGGCCCCGACGGCCCCGCGCTCGCGGCGCTCGGCCGCGCCGTCTCGGAGAGCAACGCGCCGGTCCGCGGAAAGGCCGTCTTCCTCGTACGCGTCGACGAGCACGGCCACGTCTTCGCGATCGAGGTCGCAGAGAGCGACTCGCCGAGGAGCGAGTGGACGGAGGCCGCCCGTCTCGCGTCGGCGGCGCTCGCGAGGGAGAAGCTCCGCCTCCGCCCTGGGGCGCGAGGGGCCGAGCTCAGGATCGAGGTGTCGTCCGCCTGGAAGATGCCGAGCGGCCACGATCCCGGCGCGAACGTGAGCATCGCCGGCATCCCGATCGCGAAGGGGGCGGGGAAGGACTCGGCCCAGGTCCGCGTCCTCGACCTCCTGCCGAGGCTCGAGGCCGTCGAGCTCGTCCCTGGCACGAAGGTCCTGATCCCCACCGTCACGTTCACCGTCATCGCGGGGAGCTTCGACGCGTCGAACATCGGGGCGACCGCGCGGCGCGTCGTCCACACGCGGCTCCTCGGCTCGACCTACCGCTGACGCGCTATCCTCGCGCCATGCGCGCGGCCGCGAAGGACCTGAACGTGGACGCTGGAGAGCTCGAGGACGAGCCTGCCGAGCTCTACGCGCTCGCGGACCTCGTCCACGTCGCGTGCGGGGGCCACGCCGGGGACGAGGCGACGATGGCCCGCGCGCTCACGCGCGCCGCGCGGGCGGGCACACGCGCAGGCGCGCACCCGTCATACCAGGATCGCGCCGGCTTCGGCCGGGTCCGGCTCGACGTGGAAACGGCCACGCTCCGCCGGCAGCTCGAAGCTCAGCTCCGCACGATCCGTCGCGTCGCGGACGGCCTCGGCGTGCCGCTGGTCTCGATGAAGCCGCACGGCGCGCTCTACCACGCCGCCAGCCTCGACCGCGCGATCGCGGAGGCGTGCGTCGACGCGACCGCGACCACCCTCGGCATCGTCGACGTCGTCGGCCCCACGGGCGGCGGCGCGCTCCGCGACGTCGCCGAGGCTCGTGGCCTGCCCTATCGCCGCGAGGCGTTCGCGGATCGCGGCGTGCTCCCCGACGGGAGCCTCGTCCCGCGAGGCGAGCCAGGCGCGCTCGTCCACGATCCCCCGATCGCGGCACACCGCGCGCGCGAGCTCGCCGCGCGCGACGACGTCGACACGATCTGCCTCCACGGCGACACGGACGGCGCGCTCGCCATCGCTCGCGCCGTCCGCGCGGCGCTCGGACCGAGGACGTGAGCGTCTCGCCCGTGGGCGACCGTGCGCTCCGGTTCGAGCTCCCGGCGCTCGGCCCCGGCCATCGCGCGGCGGTCCTCGCGTCCCTCCGCGGGGAGCCCGCCGTCCTGGACGTCGTCCTCGCGGAGGACGTCGGGCTCGTCCGCTTCGCACGAGACGACGATCGCGGTGCGGTCCTCTGCGCGATCGCGAAGGCCGTCGCCAGGGCGCCAGAGGAGGCCCCACCGCGCGGCACCCATCGCGTCCCCGTCGTCTACGACGGCGAAGACCTCGACGATGTGGCGCGTCACTTCGGGCTCACGGCGAACGAGGTCGTCGATCGCCACGCGAGCGCGACGTACGAGGTCGCGATGATGGGGTTCCTCCCGGGCTTCGCCTATCTGAGATCGCACGGCGACGGCCTCGTGATGCCGCGACTCGCGACGCCGCGGCCACGCGTGCCCGCGGGGTCGCTCGCGATCGCTGCAGAATACACGGGCATCTACCCCTTCGGCTCGCCCGGCGGCTGGCGGCTCCTCGGTCGCGTCGCGGACGCCGTGCCGGCGTTCTCGGCGGAGACCGGCGCGCGGTTCGCGCTCGGAGATCAGGTTGAGCTCGTCCCGGTCGCGGAGGCCGCGGTCGGCGCGCCGACCGAAGCGGTCTTCGCCCCCACGTCGGCTCCGCGGCTCGAGGTCGCGCGGGCGCTCGGGCCCGCGATCGTCGTCGACGGCGGCCGCCGTGGACACGCCCACGAGGGCGTCCCTCCCGGTGGTCCGCTCGTGGGGCGAGCCTTCACGCGCGCGAACCGGGCCGTCGGGAACCGCGACGGCGCCGCAGCGCTCGAGGTCCACGGCGCGATCGAGGTACGCGCGCTCGCCCCCGTCGTGGTCTCCGGCGGCGACGGACGAGCCCGTTCGCTCGGCGCGGGCGAGACGATCGCCGTCGACACGCGAGGCTCGGCGCGCGCGGCGTACCTCGCCGTGGGCGGAGGCATCGACGTACCCGAGGTCCTCGGCTCGCGCGGGACGCTCCTCGTCGCGCGGCTCGGAGGGCTCGAGGGGAGGCCGCTCCGCCGAGGAGATCGCCTCGCGGTCGGCGACGACGTCGCGAAGGCGCGCGAGCCGGAGACGCTGGACGGGCACGACGGTCGGCTCGAGCTCCTCCCGGGTCCCGACGTGGACGAGGACGCGCTCGCGCTCCTCCTCCGCGAGCCCTTCCGGATCGCGTCCGCCTCCGATCGCACGGGCACGCGGCTCGAAGGGGCCGCCCTCCCCGCCCCGCCGACCGATCCGCGGCGCCGCTCCGTCCCGATGGTCTTCGGCGCGATCGAGCGGACTCCGAGCGGCTTCATCGTGCTCGGTCCCGATCATCCGACGACGGGCGGTTACCCCGTCGTCGCCGTCCTCCGGACGCGATCCATGAGCGCCTTCTTCGCGCGGCCGATCGGGACCGAGGTCCGCTTCACGCGCGCCGAGCGTTGACGACGAGGTAGCGGCTGGTCACCCGCCACGGATCGTCGGTCGACCCCTCCCGGAGCGCCGCGAGCATGGCGTCGTAGACGCGAGCCCAGGCGACGTCACGGCCCTCGTGCGCGCGCCGCACCGCGCGCCAGACGGGGTGCAGGGCGACCTGCTGATCGAGCCACCCCTTCGCCGTCGGCGCCTCGAAGGGCAGGCTCCGCTCGGCGATTTCGACGCGCCCGCCGTGTCGCGCGAAGAGCTCTTCGAGCCAGGCGCGGTCTCCCCAGCGCGGCGCGGGTCCCGGGCGCGGCCCCAACGACGCGCGCAGGATGCTCCCGGCGGCCGCGATCGGCCCCTCGTCGGTCCAGGTCGTGAGCACCACGCGCCCGTCGTCCTTCACGACGCGGAGCATCTCGCGCGCAGCGACGTCCGCGTCCGGCGCGAAGATCACCGCGAAGACGCTCACGACGACATCGACGCTCCGGTCCTCGAGCGGGATCGCGCTCGCCTCGCCGACCCTCGCATCGAGGCGGAGCCCCTCCGCCGCGGCACGGGCGCGCGCGACCCCCACGAGCCGCTCGGCAGGGTCGATCGCCACCACGTCGGCGGCGCGCCGCGCAGCCGCGATCGCGGCGTTCCCGGTTCCGCAGCCCAGGTCGAGCACGCGCCTCCCCGCGAGCTCTCCGAGCGACGCGACGACGGCCAGAGAGACAGGCAAGAGCGCCGCCGCCGTGGGTTCGTACTCACCGTCGGACCAGCTCATCATGCCGGCGATGGTACGCTGCCTTCGTGCGGACGCGACCCTTCGGACCACGTGGAGCTGCCGTGCCCGTCATCGGCCTCGGGACGTGGAACCTCGAGACGGCCGACAAGGACCTCGCCATCGCGTCGATTCGGCGCGCGATCTCGCTCGGCATGACGCACATCGACACCGCCGAGCTCTACGGCAACGGCGAGGTCGAGGAAATCGTCGGGGAGGCGCTCGCCGGGTTCCGGGCGGGCGTCTTCCTCGCCTCGAAGATCCGCCCCGAGCACGCGACGTACGCGGGGACGCTCCTCGCCTGCGAGAAGAGCCTCCGAAGGCTCCGCACGGACCGCCTCGACCTCTACATGCTGCACTGGCCGGGCTCGCGCCTGCCGGAGGAGACGTTCCGCGCGTTCGACGCGCTCCAGCGCGAGGGGAAGATTCTCGCCTGGGGAGTGAGCAACTTCGACGTCTCCGATCTCGAGCGTGCCATCGAGATCGTGGGAGAAGGCGTCATCGCGTGCAACCAGGTCCTCTACCACCTCGAGGAGCGCGACGCGGAGCACGTGCTCATGCGCTTCTGCGAGCGACATCACATCGCGTTCGTCGGCTACAGCCCGCTGGGCTCCGGGAGCTTCCCGCGCGTCGGCTCGTGGGGAGGCGACGTCCTCGCCGCGGTCGCTGCGCGACGCAGGGTGTCGCCGCGCGCCGTCGCCCTCGCCTTCCTCGCCCACGAGGAGAACACCTTCGTCATCCCGAAGAGCGCGTCGGCCGCGCACGTCGAAGAGCTCGCCCTCGCGGCCGACCTCGTCCTCGACGACGAGGACCGGAGGGCCCTCGCCGAGGCGTTCCCGCTCGGACCTCCCCGGTCACGCCTCCCGACGCTCTGAGCTGCGCTCAGCTCTTCTTCTTCGCCGACGCCCTGGAGGCCTTCTTCCCGGGCTTCGGCGTCTTCGCGGCGTCGCCCTTCGCGGCGCCCTTGCCGCCCTTCGTCGCGCTCTTGCCGTCCTTCGTCCCCGCGGCGGGGAACGGCGGAACGATGTCGCTCCCCTCTTCCTTCTTGGGGCTCGCCTCCGGCCCCTCCGCGGCGGCCTTCTCGAGGGCCGACTCCGCGCGCGCGCCGGCGTTCGGGTCGGGGGTGATCTGGTTTTCCCCCGTCCCCGGTCCGATGCCGAGGAGAGCCATCTCGGACGAGGACGTCTCCCCCTCGGGGACCATCGGCGGCGCCGCGGACGTGCGCGTGCCGCAGGCGGGAGTCGCCGCGACGAGCACGAGGGAAATCAGGGACATCAACGCCGTCGTGGAGCTCTTCGTCATCGCCTGCCTCGCTTCGGGGAAGGGCGCGACGAGGCTCCGCGGAGAGCCGGCGACGCGCACGGAGGAGAGCTTCTCCAAGATCCGTGCGCGCGGAGAGCGGTCCGCTCCGATCAGCGACCCTCGGAGCCCGGATACGGTGTACGTCTCGTGGAGCCCGCGAGGCGTGAGAGGAGCGGACCCTCGACGAGGTCGCACCCGGCTTCGAGCAAGGCGTCGCGCTCCTCGGCCGACGTGACCCCTTCGGCGATCGTCGCTGCGCCGAGCGCACGGCACATCGACACGAGCGCGGTCACGAGCCTCTGTCTCGAGCCGGATCCGTCGAGCCCGCGGACGAGGTCGGCATCCAGCTTCACGAACTCGGGGGAGAGATCGGCGATCTGAGCGAGCCGCGCGCGACCCCCGTCGAGATCGGCGATCGCGATCCGGTGGCCGAGGAACCTGAGCACGCTGATCCGCGCTGCGAGGTCCTCGAGCTCGAGCGTCGCGCCGCGCGCGCGCACCTGGAGGACGACGCGATCGGCGATGCGCGAGAGCGGCGTGTCGGGCGCGAAGAGATCCCCGTCGAGGAGGTCCGAGGTGTGGACGTCGATGAAGAGGGTCGCGAGCGACGGCGCGCCGACGAACGACCTCACCGCGAGGTCGCGCGCGCGTCGGCGTAGCTCCTCGAGGCGACCGAGTCGCTCGGCCGTGACGACGAGAGACTGCTGCGTCGCGAGCATCTCCTCGCGTGACTGGAGCTTCGCCTCGTACCCGATCACCGTCCGATGCCGCGCGTCGACGACGGGCTCGAGCTCGACGAAGGCGGTCGCCATCGCGCGCTCGAAGAGATCCGTCGTGCTCGCCGACGACGACCGGTAGGGCGACGGATCGCTCGACGACGGAGGGACCGTGCTCACCCTGGTGGAGCTCGGCGGCGGCGCCGTCGGGGTCGCCTCGCGACGAAGGAGCGCGAGACGCCGCGCCTCGCTCGCCCGCTGGAGCACGGCCCTGAGGACCTCCTTCGACGCGGGCTTGACGATGTACTCGAGGACCCCGAGGCTCACCGCCTCGATCGCGCTCTTCATGTCGGGGTCACCGCTGACCAGGACGACGGGAACGTCGGGGTCGTAGGCGCGCATGATGTTCAGCACGTCGACACCGCTCGCACCCGGGAGGTGCAGGTCGCTGATGACCGCGTCGAAGGAGCCCGCGCGGAACGACTCCACCGCGGCGGCGCTGGTCGAGGCCTGCACGACCTTGTACCCCTCCGTGGTGATGAGGCGGGCCATCGACCGCGCGACGGCTTCGTCGTCCTCGATGAGGAGGACGGAAGCGGTACGAGGACGCACGGGCGACTGGATCGAGACGGTGTCGTGCACGACGGGCACCTCCGGGGGAGAGAGAGCAGCGAGGGCCGGTGGTGCAAGGCGCGATCCTCGGGGCTCGTGCTCGCGCTCCGCGCGGATCCGCGCGGACGCTGGTCGAGAGCGCGCGGGTGATCGATGACACGGGGTCGCGCGCGACCCGCTCGGGAATCACTCCGGGCGCATCGCGCGGCGACGGAGCGCGGCGACGAGCGCGCCGACGTGCTCGTCCGACACGTCGACCTCGGCGAGCGCGGCCTCGAGCGTCCCGGCGCGGTTCACCCACAGCCTGCCGAACGCTCTCCGGAGCGCAGCCGAAGAGACCTCCGGGACGCCGCGGCGCTCGAGGCCGACGACGTTGAGCGCACGGACCCGGGCGCGATCGCCCTGGACGATGACGAACGGCGGGACGTCACGCTCGCACATCGCCCCTGCCGCGACGAAGGCGCTCTGGCCGACGCGAACCCGCTGCGCCACGCCGGAGAGCCCGCCGAACGTCACCCAGTCCTCGACGACGACGTGACCGGCGAGCTGGACACCGTTGGCGACGATGCAGCGTGAGCCGATGACGACGTCGTGGGCGACGTGGACGCCGGCCATGAAGAGGTTGTGCGAGCCGAGCGTCGTCGCGCCGTCGCCGTTCGAGAGGTTCACCGTCACGTGCTCACGGAGCACGTTGTGATCGCCGACGACGAGCGCGAGCCGCGCCGGCCCGCGGTCCTGCTCGGCGCGTAGATCGGCGCGGACCTGGGGCGCGCCTCCGACCACCGAGAACGGATGGAGCACGTTGTGCACGCCCAGGCGCGTGTCGCCCGCGACCACGACGTGCGAGACGAGGCGGGTCCCGCGCCCGATCCGGACGCCCGGCCCGACGGTGCAGAACGGGCCGATCTCGACGTCCTCGTCGAGCTCCGCCCGGGCGTCGACGATCGCGGTCGGATGAACGACCCGAGGCACGGCTCAGGCCTCCTGATCGACGACGCTCGCGAGGAGCTCGCCCTGCGCGCACAGCGTGCCTTCGACGCTGGCCTGCCCGCGCAGCTTCCACACGTTCGTGCGGTGGTGGACGACGGTGACCTCGAGATCGAGCCGATCGCCGGGGATGACGGGCCGTCGGAACTTCGCCTTGTCGATCCCGAGGAAGTAGAGGAGGCTCCGCGAGGCGTCGAAGGGCTCGCTCGCATAGGCGAGGATGCCGCCGATCTGCGCGAGCGCTTCGATGACGAGGACGCCCGGCATGATCGGGCTCTTCGGGAAGTGCCCCTGGAACCAGGGTTCGTTCATCGACACGCACTTGTGGCCCCGGATGACCTCGTTCGGGACGACCTCGGTGACGCGGTCGACGAGGACGAAGGGCCAGCGATGCGGCAAGATCCGAAGGATGTGCTCGATGTCGAGCTGCGTCGACCGCGTCGTCATCCGCCGGACCTCGGACCCGAGCCGGGCATCGGCGAGGTCCGCCGGATGATCGCCTCGGGCCTCACCGTCGGCGCGCGCGGCATGAGGGGAACGGGCGGTAGCGAGGCCTCACCACCCGGGGGACCGAAGGACCCGCCGGGCGGCACCGAGCTCCGACGCCCGACGAGGCGATAGAGCTCCGCGAGCCCGCGCAGCCAGCGATGACGGTCGACGGCGGGATACCCTGCGACGGTCGAGCCGGCGGGGATGTCGCCGATGACGCCGCTCTTCGCCGCGATGCGTACGCGGTCGCCGATGCGCACGTGATCGGCGACGCCGACCTGGCCGCCGAGGAGGCAGCCGCGCCCGACGACGACCGAGCCGGCGAGCCCGCACTGGGCGGCGAGGATCGACTCGTCGCCGATCTCGACGTTGTGCGCGACGTGCACCTGCGCATCGAGCTTCACGTTCCTCCGGAGGATCGTGGGGCCGAGGGTGCCGCTCGCGATCGTACAGAGCGGTCCGACGTGCACGCCGTCCTCCAGGACGACGCCGCCGAGGTGGGGGACGAGACGTGTCTTGCCGTTCGGTCCGGTCGCGAAGCCGAAGCCAGGCGCGCCGATGACGGCGCCCGGGCCGATGCGGACGTGCGCGCCGATGCGGACGCGCGGAAGGACGATCGCCCCCGGCGCGATGCTGACGTCGTCACCGAGGACGGGGTCGTCGGCGGGCGCATCCGCGGCGTCGAGCAGCTCCGCCATCGTCCACGTCGCGTAGGGGTGGACCCACGCGGCGAGCGCGGCCACGTCGTCGCGCGCGGCGAGCGACTCTTCCACGAGGAGCTGCGCGCCGCGGGAGACGGCCTTCGCGGCCTCCTCGACGTAGCGAGCGGCGAGGAGCGGAGCGAGGTCTCCCGCGCCCGCCTCGGCGACGGGGACGAGGCGCCGGACCACGCCGCTCGCGCCGCGACGGAGCTCGCCGCCGTGACGAGCCGCGAGGTCGGCGAGCGATCGCGACGCGAACGGGAGGCCCGCCGCGGAGCGCGCGCTCACTTCTTCGGTGCGGCGGGCGCCGGGGCAGGCGCAGCGGCGCCGCCGCCACCACCGCTGTTGTACATCTGCACGCAGCGATCGGTGAGATCGAGGTCGCCTCGGACGTAGGCGACCGTGGCCTTGTCCACCACGAGGTCGATGTTGTCGGTGGTGGCGAGGCGCTTGATGATGCCCATCACCTTCTCGAACACGGGGTCGGTGAGCTCTTTCTGCTTCTTCTCGAGCTCCTTGTTGTACTCGACGAAGACCGACTGGAGCTCGAGCATCTGCTTCTGCCAGTCGTCGACGCGCTTCTGGAGGGCCTCCTTCGAGAGCACCTTCGCCTGCTTGTCGATGTCCTCGCGCTGGCGCTGCATCTCCGTCTGCTTCTTGTTCAGCTCCTGCTGGCGGCTGTCGAAGAGCTTCTTCAGCGTCGCCTGCGCGCGGAGGCCGTCCTCCGTGCTCGCGACGGCACGCTGGACGTCGACCACGGCCACCTTCTGCTGGGCGCTGGCCATGCCCGTGGAGAGCAGGCCGGCGAGCGCGGCGGCAAGAGCAAGAAAGAGGGAGACGGCCCGGTGGCGCGACACAGTCATGGTGCGCGGGGGTAGCGAATGCAGCGCGGGGGGTCAAGGACACCGAGCGTGGACCGTCGCGCGCCGGCGCGGGGGGCGGGAGCCCCCGGCAGGCGGGGAGGGAGACGGCGGTGTTCCGACGTTCTCGGCGCGGCGAGAACGCCAGTTCACACGCGGAGGGGCAGGATCGCCCTGCCTCGCGGGCCGGGAGGGCAGGACGCCCGTGGAAAAGGCCCCGGGTATCGCGGGACGAGAACGTCGCCGCCCCCGTGGACCCGGTGGCACGCGACGTGGATACTTGAGGCGACGGCGAGGTCGGCGTGTCCAGCGCTCCATCGCCACCCGTCGTTTCCCGGAGGATCGCCCGATGACCGCTCACTTCTCTTCGTCGCCCACGTCCGTGATGCGCGCCTTCGTGCTCGGAGCGCTCGCAACGGTCGGGACGCTCGCATGGGCGGGCTGCGGGCCCGGGTCCGAGAGCCGTTACTACTGCGACGATCTGAACTGCTACGCGTGCGACGCCTACGGCTGCTCGGACGTGACGGCGCCGCCGAAGGCGTCGTGCACCGGCAACGCGAGCTGCCCGCCCGGCTCGACGTGCACCGCCGCGGGCTGCGCGGTGATCTGCACCGAGAACAGCGCGTGCCCCCAGGGCGAGGTCTGCAAGAACAACGTCTGCACGCCGCCCGGCTCGACCCCTCCCGCCGCGAAGGAGTGCACGACGAAGACGGACTGCGGCGCGGGGAAGGCCTGCGTCTCCGGTACCTGCCAGGCGTGCGGCGGCACGGACGGCCCCTGCCCCTGCACCGGCGCGGCCGACTGCGCGTCGGGTGAGGCCTGCGTCGCGGGCTCCTGCACCGCGGCCTCGAACGTCTGCAAGTACTCGAGCGAGTGCGGCGACACGAAGGTCTGCGCCGACGGTCAGTGCCTCGCGGCGTGCGTGGACGGAGGCTGCGAGGCGGGCTTCACGTGCGACAAGGGCGCGTGCAAGCCGAGCGTCCCCCCGACGGGCTGCACGACGGATCAGCAGTGCGGCGGGGACACTCCCCAGTGCGTGGGCGGCGCCTGCGTGAAGGCGTGCACCGGCGACACGGAGTGCGGCGGCGGCAAATACTGCAACCAGGGCGCGTGCGTCCCGGACACCCGCCCGCAGCCGAACTGCACCGCGGACGACCAGTGCGGGGGCACCGCGTCGACGCCGAAGAAGTGCCTCGGCGGCTTCTGCAAGTACACGTGCACGACGGACCAGTACTGCCGCACGATCGACTCGCGCATCGGCTACTGCGCCAAGGACAGCGTCTGCCGCACGGCGGCGGAGGCGAACGCGCAGTGCCTGTCCTCCGCCGACTGCCAGGCGGGTCAGAGCTGCGTCGACAACGCCTGCAAGTGACGCGGGCCCGTCGGTCGCGCGGGAGACCCCTCGCGCGACCGTCAGTCCGGGTCGACCTGGACGGTGACGTACTCGAGCGCGTACTTCGCGCGTAAGTGCGCGGCGACGCGCATGCCGAGGTCGGCGGGCGCCGACGCGGCCCGCACGTGGGCCGTGATGGCGTCGTGCCCCGTCCCGAGGGACCAGACGTGGAGCGCGTGGACGCTCGCGACGCCGGGATGGGCGAGGATCGCCGCGCGCACGCGCTCGACCTTGAGGCGCGTCGGAGCGGCGTCGAGCAGCACGAGGACGGCGTCCCGGAGGAGCCGGGATGCGCCGACCACGAGGATGATCACGACCGCGAAGCTCGCGAGCGGGTCCACGATCGGGGAGGCTCCGAGCTTCATCGCGAGCCCCGCCGAGAACGCAGCCACCGACCCGAGCGCGTCACCCATCAGGTGGAGCCACGCGCCGCGCATGTTGAGGTGGTGCGCGTGGGGGTGCGTCCCGTCCTCTTCTTCCCCGTGCCCGTGCCCGTGCCCGTGCCCGGCGTGCGCGTGCGCGTGCCCGCCGTGCGTGTGCGCGTGCCCGCCGTGCATCGCCCCGTGCAAGAGCCACGCGCTGAGACCGTTCACGCAGAGCGCGGCGGTCGCGATGATGAGCATCAGCCCGGACTTCGGCATCTCGGGCGACTGCAAGTGCTCGACCGAGTCACGCACGATCTCGATCGCCACGGCGAAGACGAGGATCGCGTTGAGGAGCGCGGCCAGCGGCTCGGCGCGCCGGAGCCCGAACGTGAACCGCGCGCTCGGCTTGGCGCCGGCGATCCGCATCGCGACGAGGCTCACGGCGATCGCGAGCACGTCCATGAGGAGGTGGTACGCGTCCGCCTCGAGCACGTCGCTCGACGCCGCCTTCGCACCGAGGAGCTCGACGACGAAGAACGCCGCGATGAGCACGAGCACCATCGCGAGCCGCCGCGCCTGCCGCCTCTCCTTCCGCGCGACGTCCCCGGCCTCTTCCCCCCCGTGCCCGTGCCCGTGCCCGTGCCCGTGCCCGTGCCCGGCCTCATTCGCATCATGCGCGTGCGCATGCTCGTGCTCGTGCTCGTGCTCGTGCCCGTGCTCCTTCGCCGCCATCAGACGAGGTCGTAGTCTTCCGCGACGGCGGCTGCACCACCCGCGAGCACGCTCGTCGTCTCGTCGTCCCGCTCGACGGCGGCGAGGTAGAGCCCTGCGAGGATCGCCGGGTGGTCCTTCACGAGCCCGAGGAAGTCCTCGCGCGGCAGATGGAGCGTCACCGTCGGGTGCACGGCGACGACGTCCGCGTTCGCCTTCCGGCGAAGGACGAGGGCGACCTCGCCGACCGTCTCGCCGACGCCGAGAGAGGCGATCACGAACGGCTCCTCGCTGTCCTCGTGGCCGACGACGGCGACCTCCCCGGAGGCGATGAGATGGAGACCGCTGGTCTCCTTCCCCTCCACGATGAGCTTGTCGCCCTTCTCGAAGACCTTCGTCTCGAAGCGCTCGACCAGCGCCGGCCGTTCGCTCGCCGCCACCGACAGGAGCAGCTTCGAGGTGCGCACGAGGTTCGCGACCATGCGCCGACGACAGTGTGCGGCGAGCTCCACCCCGACGTCCGGGCGCGTCGCCGCGACGGCCTCGAGGGCATCGCGCCGCGCGACGAGGAGGATCGACGGCCGATTCGCGACCACGCTCGCGGCGCGCGGCGCGCGGGAGAGCAGCGCCATCTCCCCGAAGAGCGCTCCGTTCGCGAGACGCGCGAGCGTGAGGCTCTTGCCGTCCTCGGTCGTGCGTCGGACCTCGAGCTCGCCGCGCGCGACGATGTACGCCTCGGCGCCCTCTTCTCCTTCGGAGATGACGCGATTGCCGGCGGGCACCGTGAACATCTCGAAGCAGCCGATGAGGGCGCGGAGCCCCTCCTTCTCGAGCGCGCTGAAGAGCGGCAAGGGCGAGACGAGCGGCGACTCCGACTCGCTCGACGTCTCGTACTCCTTGCTCGCCTCGTGGACGATCTCCGTCGCCTTCGAGAGGAGGGCGGGCCCCGTCAGGAAGGAGCTGAGCGGCTGGAAGTCCTCCTCGTGGGGGAGCGGCGGCGGCGGCGGCGTCGCGTCGTCCGAGAGGCGCGGAGAGCCCTGGCAGAAGGCGGACGCGATCTCGTCGAGGAACTTCGCGACCTCGATCCCGAGGAGACGGAGATCGCCGACGGCCGCGACGGCGAGCGGGAGGTTCCCCGTGTCGATCGCCCGCTTCACGCCGAGCTCGAAGCCTTCGACGGCCGCCTCCGTGCGCCCCGCGTCCGCGAGGAGCCGCGACGTCAGGATGAGCGCGCTCGGGACGGAGGCGTCGTGCTGGACGACCGCCGCGCTCCACCGGAGCGCCGCTTCGCGCTCACCCGCGAGGAGGAGGGCGAGCGCGCGATCGAGCGGCGAGTCCGAGGTCGCCGCTCCGGGTAGGTTCGGAGGCGCCGTGCGCATGCGATCGGGACGATACACCAAGCGCGGTCCCGGTGCCCGCGTCAGTCGTCGTCCCTCTCCGGCGCCGGCTCGACGCTGCGGGCCGCGGCCGACTCGCGCCGGTCGATGACGGAGCTCATCGCGTTGGCCGTCGCCGTCACGAGGGGGACGACCTTCGGGTAGTCCATGCGGGTCGGGCCGATGACGCCGACCGACCCGGCCGTCCGCCCCTGGTTCTTGTACGAGGCGCCCACGATCGCGAGGAGCCCCCCGGCGAGATCGCCCGCCTCGCGGCCGACGACGACCGCCGTACCGTTCGCGGCGAGCGTCGCGTCGAGGAGCTTGACGAGCGCATCCGACTCGTCGAGGGCCGTCACGACGCCCATCATGCCCTGCGCGTCGGCGAACTCGGGCTGCCCGAGGAGCTTCGCCCGGCCCTCGATGACGACGTCGAGCCCCGCGTCCACGGCCTCCGCGAGGGCCGCTTCGCCGAGCTCGAACGCGCGGCGCCTCACGGAGTCGCCCTTCACGTCGCCCTTCCCGAGGCGCCTCGCGAACATCTCGCGCAGCTCGCCGAGGGTCCTCCCCTCGATCACGTCGTCGAGGAGGTTGTGCACCTTCTGGAGGTCGCTCTCCTCGATCGTGGCCTTGAGGAAGCGGTTCTGCACCGTGCCGTTCGCGAGGACGAGCACGGCGAGGACCTCGCCCGGGAGCGTGCGGATGAAGCGGAGGTGCTTCAGCGTCATCGACTCCGCGCGCGGCGAGACGACGACGGCGGCCGTGCCCGAGAGCTCGGAGAGGAGGCGCCCGGTCTCGCGGAGGAAGTGCGGGCCCGGCTCGATCTCCGCGAAGCGCGCCAGGAGGTGCGTGTTCTCGTCGTCGGTGAGCGCGCGCACGTCCATCATCGCGTCGATGAACAGACGGAAAGCCTTGTCGGTCGGCACCCGCCCCGCGCTCGTGTGCGGCTGGACGAGGTAGCCCATCTCCTCGAGGTCGGAGAGGACGTTGCGGATGCTCGCAGGGGACAGCTCGATCCCCTTCTTCGAGAGTGTGCGCGATCCGACCGGCTCGCCGCTCGCGACGAACTCGGTGATGCAGGCATAGAGGATCTGTCGCGCGCGACTCCCGAGCTCCGCCATCGGTCTCCTCGAAGCCTAGCACCGGGGGACGCCGTGCCCCGGAACCCGGTGGCCGCCCCGTGTCCGGTTCTTTCCCTCCGGCCCCGGCCGGGGGTAAGCTCGGCCGCGAATGGTGTTACGCGCCTCCCTCGTCTGCGCCGCCGGGGCGCTCCTGACGGGCTGCTTCGCCGGGCTCGGGCGCGAGCCGATCGCGTCGGAGGCGCTGAGCAGCGCGTCGGCCGAGGATCTCCCACGCCTGCCCGCGCCGGAGGTCACCCCGCCCGCGGAGGCGCCGGGGGCTCCGAGGCAGGAGACCGACAGGCACGATCATGACGAGCACGTCGACGGGCCCGGGGCGGACGACGCGACGCGCCTGCCCGGGGGCCCTGCCCCTGCGCTCCGCTACGCGGCGATGGACAAGGCGACATGCGAGGCGGAGCTCACGAGACGCGGCGCGAGCTTCGAGAAAGTGGACTCCGCGCGCGGCGTCGTCGCGCCGATCCGCCTCCGAGGACCGCTCTCCGGGGTCGTCTACCGCTCGGTGCTGCCGCCCGCGCAGCGGAGGACGACGCCGTACGAGATCCTCGACTGCCGCCTCGCCCTCGCGCTCGACGATCTCGCCAAGATCCTCGCCAAGCACGACGTCGTCGAGGTCGCGCACATGTCGATGTACCGGCCGCCGCCCGGCAAGGGGCTGATGGAAAAGCCGGGCCGCCGCCACGGGGGCGCGCTCGCGATCGACGTCGGCACGCTCATCCTGAAGGACGGCAAGACCCTCGTCGTGGAGAGGGACTTCCGCGGCGGCATCGGCCAGAAGCCGTGCGGGCCCAAGGCGCCCGCGAACCCGACCCCGCTCCGCGCCCTCTACTGCGAGGCGGCGGACGCGGGCATCTTCAACGTGATGCTCTCGCCCGACTACAACTGGGCTCATCGCAATCACTTCCACCTGGAAGTGACCGCCAACGTCCGCTGGACGCTCGTTCGTTAGCTCACGGAGCCAGAGCGCCGTTCGCGCGGAGCCACTTCGCGACGCCGTGCCTCGACTGTCCGTCGAGACGCGTGTGGAAGTTCGCGACGGGCAGGCCGACGACGTCGTCGGGCTTGAAGGTGTAGTTCGAGTTCACGCCGACGACGACGAGCTGGGAGCCACGCCAGCGATAGACGGGGCCCCCCGAGTCACCGGGGCAGAGGCCCGCGCGCGCGCCGACGAGACCGGGGCCTCCGGTGATGGCGTACGAGCCCGCGACCATCGCCACGTCGGGCTGGGTGATGGGGCTCCCCGCGTGCACAGTGCGCGTCGCGGGGATGATGCTCGTCTCGGAGAACTTGAGGCGCCGATCGTCGAGCTTCGGACGACCGCCCATGACGCCGGCCTCGCAGCCGTAGCCGAGGACGATGACGCGATCGCCGCGGGCGAGCGGCTTCTCCTCGATGACCGCGGTGCGGATGTCGTCGAGGTCCTTCTCGAGCTTCACGATCGCGACGTCCGGCGCGTCGATCTTCGCCATGATCTCGTTGGAGACGCACGCGGCCTTCTCGCAGGCCGCCTGCCAGGCGGGGTGGAGGATGACGTCGGTGACGACTGCGGTCTTGCCGACGGCGTCGGCCTTCGTGTCCCGCGTGTAGTGGACTCCGCCGCCCTTCACGAGGGACGGCGCCTTCGCGAAGGCATCGAAGAGGCAGTGGGCCGCCGTGAGGAGCACCCTGGGGGCGACCTTCGCCGCCGTGCACTTCTGCTTCACCAGGAAGACGGTGGCGGGGAACTGCGCCGGCGACGCGACCTCGCCGTTCACGAGGGCGGCCGCCTCGTCGGCGCGATCGCCGTCGTCGACGCTCCCCTCCCCGGACTCGTCCGAGGACTCGCTCGCGCAGGCCGCCACGGTGGCGAGCAGCGCGAGGAGGAGCCCTGCCTGTCGAACGGGGAGCATCGACTCGTCGGCGTCAGTCGGCGTGGTTCGGCGCGTCGTCGTGCGCGGCGGCCTCGTCGTGGACGAGGTCGGCCTCGTTCACGTCACCCGAGACGACGCTCTCGTCGAAGTCCGCGCTCGGCGGCCGAACTGCCTTCGGGAAGTTGCCCGCCTGGAGGTCGTTGATGCGACCGGCGTTCTGGTTCATGAACGCGACGAGCTCCTTGTACGTGCCGCACTTGACCTCGGGCAGGCCGCACACGCGCTGCGTGAACGTCTTCATCGCCTTCCAGTAGGCGCCGCCGTTCCACTTCGAGAAGTGGTGGCCGATGTGCACCGGCGCGCGGTTGCCGTAGTAGTTGCTCTGGAAGTAGGCCATGTACGTGTCGACCATCTGACGCTCGTACCTGGCGTGGTTCGCGCTGTCCGGGTCGTTCACGCCGCGCGAGTCGGCGACGTAGAAGTTGTAGTCCATGGACAGCGTGTTCTTGCCCGAGCCTGCGATCTTGAGGCGGGCGAGCGCCATGTTCCAGATTCCGTTCGCGTCCTTCTTCGGCCAGTAATTCGCCGCGTCCGATTTGCTCGTGTCGTACGTGAAGTTGTTCTTCGCGAGCGTCCGGAAGAGGCCGGGGCTGTGACCGAGCTGCGGCGCGCGGAAGCCGACGATGTCGTCCTTGTCGAACCCGAGGTTCACCGCAGGGATGCCCGCGATGCGCGCCGCGTTGAAGAACATCGTGTTGAACGCCGCGAACTCGCCGTCCCACCCGGACTCGCTCCAGCTCGACCCGTTCCAGTGACCGACGGCGTGCGACGCGATCTCGTGCCCCTCGGCGTTCGCGAGGGCGGTCTGCTCGAGCCGGAGCTTGATGTCGTTCGAGTCGTCGCCCCAGCCGATGGCCGACTTGCCCGGGCCTTGGTCGGGCGCCTTGTACGCCTGCCCGTTCACGCACGACATGTTGTTCGGGCGCGCGACGTAATAGACGGGGTTGATGAAGTAGGTGAACTTGACGCCCTCGGCCTTCGCGAACGCGCGCGACTCGTTCCAGAAGCCGTTGTTGTACGAGCCGTCGAACGCGAGGAGGACGAACTGCGGGGGACGCCCCGCCGACTGTGCAGCCACGCCGCCCTGGGTGTCGTCGTCCTGCGCTTCGGCCGCGCAGCCCTGCGCGGCGGCGGCGACGACGGCAAGAGCGGATAGAGCGAACGATCGGACGAAGAAGCGGCGAAGGGACATGGTCGTCAGGGCTCCCGTGTGAGGTGAACGGACGCTTCAGCACGACATGTGCCGTGAGAAAGCCGCATGTGAAATCATGCATTTACGCACAAGTCGGCCCCAAAATTCCTCTGCGGGCGAACGAAACGATCCACCGCGATGGACTCAGGACGTGGGCTCATGGGCCCTCGGGCGACCCACGTCATGGCGCGCTCGGCGCGATTTGACCCTGTCGCACCATGTGCTTGGATGCGCGCCTCCATGACGACGAACGGCGGCGGACGGGACGACGAGGGCGGGGGGAAGACGGGCGCGAGCGAGCCGCCGCCCCGGTCGGGGAAGGCGCCGAAGGGGAGCGCCCCCGAGGACGGCCTCCCGAAGGAAGGGCACCCGTCAGGCCTCTACACGCTCTTCGGGGCGGAGGCGTGGGAGCGCTTCTCGTACTACGGCATGCGCGCGCTCCTCGTCCTCTACCTGGTCAAGAAGATCGGGCTGTCGAAGGAGAACGCGCTCGAGATCTACGGGATCTACACGGGCCTCGTGTACCTGACCCCGCTCCTCGGCGGGTACCTGGCCGACAAGTTCCTCGGGCGGCGCAAGGCGGTCCTCATCGGCGGCATCGTGATGGCGCTCGGCCAGCTCGCGCTGACGTCGCCGACGCTCCTCTACACCGGCCTCGGGCTCCTCATCGCGGGCAACGGCTTCTTCAAGCCGAACATCTCGACGATGGTCGGCGGTCTCTACCGCGAGGGAGATCTCCGTCGCGACGGCGCCTTCACCATCTTCTACATGGGCATCAACCTGGGTGCCCTCTACTCCCCGATCGTCTGCGGGTTCCTCGGCGAGCAGGTTTCCTGGGCGGTCGGCTTCGGCGCGGCGGCCGTCGGCATGGTCGCCGGTCTCCTCCAGTTCGTCCTCGGGCAGAAGCGCCTCGGGGCCACGGGGCTCCCGCCGGGCCGCGCAGCCGAGAAGGAGCGCGCCCAGGCAGGCGCCTACCGGTCGAGCGATCTCCCTGGCGGACCCGCGACGTCGCTCGTCTCCCGCGACTACGTCGACGTCGCGATCTGGACCGGTGGCACCGTCGCCCTCGTCTGGGGGCTCCTGCTCGCGTCGAAATCCCTCGCGCCGATGTGGGCCGGGATGCCCGGCGCCGTGAAGGGGCTCCTCGTCGTCGCGATCCTCGGCGTCGCCTTCTTCCAACTCTTCCGGGGCTCGAACAAGGTCGAGGCGCAGCAGATCGCCGTCATCATCGTCCTCTGCGCGTTCAACATCTTCTTCTGGATGGGGTTCGAGCAGGCGGGCGGCACGATGACGCTCTTCGCCGACAGCCAGACGGACCGGAACCTCGGCGGGCTCGGGCTCTTCGTCATCGCCGGCGTCATCGCCGCGTGCGCCTACAACTTCTGGCGCTCGACGAAGGACGAGGTCAGCGGCCGCCTCCTCTGGACCGCGCTCACCGGCATGTTCGGGCTGATGGCCGGCGCCGCGGTGGCGCTGGGCATCTACAACCTCGCCACGGGTAAGGCGACGAACATCCCCGCCTCCCAGTTCCAGGCGATCAACCCGCTCCTCATCGTCGCCCTCGCACCGACGTTCTCGAACCTCTGGGAGAAGCTCGATCAGGGCCGCTTCCGCACGTCGACGCCGACCAAGATGGCCGTCGGCATGGTGATCCTCGGCCTCGGCTTCGGCGTCCTCTTCCTCGGCCAGAAGGTCGCGATCGCGACCGGCTCCGCGAGCGCGGGCTGGCTCGGCGCGGTCTACGGGATCCACACGATCGGCGAGCTCTGCCTCTCGCCGATCGGCCTCTCGATGGTCACGAAGCTCGCGCCACCGCGCGTATCGTCGCTCGCGATGGGCCTCTGGCTCGGCTCGTCGGCGGTCGCGAACTACCTCGCGGGCACGCTCGAGTCGATGCTGTCGACCGTGCAGGTGCCGATCTACCTGTTCCTCGTCGCGAGCTCGGTGGGGCCGGCGCTGCTCCTCCTGGCGCTCACGCCGATCCTCAAGAAGTGGATGCACGGCAAGGCGTGACGAAGGCCGAGGTCGCGTCACGGCTCCGCGCGCTCGGCGTGCGTGAGGGCGGCGTGCTCCTCGTCCACACGTCCTTCCGCGCGGTGCGTCCCGTCGAGGGCGGGCCGGACGGCCTCGCCGACGCGCTCCTCGACGCCCTCGGCCCGCGTGGGACGCTCGTGATGCCGGCGATGTCGGACGGCGAGCGCGTGTTCGATCCGACGACGACGCCCTCGGTCGGGATGGGGATCGTCGCGGAGCGCTTCCGGCAGCGCCCGGGCGTCGTCCGGAGCACGCATCCGGGCGGCTCGTTCGCGGCGACGGGCCCGCGCGCAGAGGAGATCTGCGCGCCGCAGCCGCTCGAGCCGCCGCACGGTCCGGAGAGCCCTCCCGGACGCGTCGCCGCGCTCGGCGGGCAAGTGCTCCTCCTCGGGGTCGACCACTCGGAGAGCACGACGCTCCACGTCGCCGAGGCGATCGCGCGGGTGCCGTACTCCGTCGCGCATCCCTGCGTCGTCGGCACGCACGCAGACGGCTCGCCAAAGGTCGTCGACATCCACGAGACCGATCATTGCTGCATGGGCTTCCGGAAGATGAACACCTGGCTCCGCGCGGACGGCCTCCAGCGCGAAGGCGTCGTCGGCCACGCGCGCGCGCTGCTCTGCGACGCGCGCGACGTGGTCCGCGTCGCGGTGCGTGCCCTCGCCGCCGACCCGCTCGTCTTCCTCTGCGCCCGCGGCTCGGGCTGCGGCGAGTGCGAGGCGGCCCGCGCCTCGATCGGAGGCTGACTCGCTCGCTCAGGTCGGTGCTCGACGCGGTCGTCGCACCGGCACGGGTCTGGCGGTCGCCAGAAGCCATCGCTCGATCTCCGGCCAGTCCGCGTCCGGGGAGGTCGCGCTCCAGCGGGCGACGCAGGCTTCGTCGAACCAGTCGCTCGCGCGCGCCATGACGCGCCCGTGCGCGCCGCCGAAGAGATAGGCGCCGAGCGCCTCGTCGTCGCGCCACGCGGTCACGGTCCAGAAGTCGAGGAGGCCCGTCGACCGGGCGGCCGTGCGGAGGTTCCCCGGTGCGGCCCTCGCTTGCCGATGGCAGCGCGTCGTGTGCCAGGCGAAGACCGGCAGGAGGAAGGCGCTTCGCACGTGGACGCGGGTCGCACACATCAAGATCGCGCCCACGGAGCTCCGCGCGTTCATGGGCCTCCCTCTCCGAGCGACCGGGCTGGCGTCGCGCGATGCTTCGTCATCCCCGCCATCACGACACCCAACATCCGCACGCGACCCCAGCGCGGGAGAAACGCGAGCGACAGCTCGAGGAGCTTCGAGAGCAGACCAGGGCGCACCGTTCGGACGCCGCCCAGCGCGTCGAGCGTCTCTCGGGCGACCGACTCCGGCGTGCCCGCCATGCTCATCTTCATGTCGGCCCGCGCCGCGAAGCCGCTCGCGATCGGGCCTGGCGCGCACGCGACGACGTCGACGCCGCGCGGCGCGAGCTCGACCGCGAGGCCCTCGGCGAGCGCCTGGACGTACGCCTTGGTGGCGGCGTAGTTGGCCGCCCGCGGCACGCCCTGGAAGGCGAGGAGCGAGCTCATGAGCACGAGGCCTCCGCGGCCGGCCTTCGCGAACCGACCGCCGAAGTGATGAGCGAGGGCGGCCACAGCTCGGCAGTTGACGTCGATCATCCCGAGCTCCTCCTCCACCGGCGCGTCGACGAAGGGACCCGACGTTCCGAAGCCCGCCGCGGCGACGAGCAGGCCGACGTCGAGCGCGGTGGTCGCGTCGAGGACGGCGCGGACGCCCTCGCTCGTCCCGAGGTCGACGGCGATCGTCACCACGCGGACGGAGCCTCGGGACTCGAGCTCCGCTCGGAGATGCTCCAGCACGTCTCGCCGGCGCGCCACGAGCACGAGGTCGAAGCCCGCGTCCGCCAGGCGCACCGCGAAGGCGCGGCCGATGCCGTCCGAAGCCCCGGTGACGAGCGCCCATGGCCCGTAGCGAGCGTGGAGCCGTGAAGAGCGCGAGGGGCGGGTCGGGTGTTCCATGAGGCGTCCTCGGGCGGGTCGTCAGCGCGGGAAACACGAAGCGAAGCGATCGAGGAGCGCGCGATCGCCCTCGATCGAGAGGCGACGGAGGAGGACGGCGAGGACCGCGCTCCGGCGCTTTTCGACGAGGTCGATCCACAGCGCGCCGTCCGTCCGCACCGTCACGTCGGCGTCGCCGGTGAGGACCCCCACCTCGACCTCCAGCGCGCCGTCGTCGATGCGCACCGTGGCCTCTACGGCCTGCTCGGTGAGGACGAAGTGGAAGGTCGCCTTCCAGCCGCGCGCGGGTCCACGCTGGAAGGTGAGCGGAAGCGCGCCGAAGAACGCGCGGGCGTGGGTCGGCCTCAGGCTCGACGACACGACGCGGAGCCGCTTGTGCGGGAAGCGCTTCTTCACGTGCGCCTCCGCGTCCGACCCCGCGACGGCGTACACGGTCTCGACGCGATCGGTGAGCGGCCGGACGACGTTCGCCAGGTGGTCGGCGCGTCGCGCCACGAAGGGACCGATCACGTCCGAGCCCGCCGGGCAGACCGCGATGCAGTAGGCCGCCTTGTAGCTCGGCCCGTACGAGAGGCTCTGCCACATCGAGACGGCCTCGTGGAGCGGAACGCGATCGCGGAAGTCGCTCTTGCTCCCGCTCGCGGCGACCTCCTCGAGGAGGTCCGTGAAGCCGCTCATGAACTCGCGGTAGTTGTGGTCGTAGCAAGCCGAGAACCGAAACGCGCCGTCCGGCTCGATGGCGCCGACGGGGCAGGCCGCGACGCAGAGCTTGCAGTCGAGGCAGGGGTCGTAGGTGAGCGGCTCGGGCGGCTCCGCGATCTCGACCGACGTGAGGATCGTGCCGAGGAGGACGAACGAGCCGAAGCGCGGGTGGATCACGTTGCGGTGCAGCCCCATGCGCCCGAGCTGAGCCGCGACCGCGACGCGCTTGTGCGAGACGATCCACGTCCGTCCCGGGAACGAGGACATCTCCATCGGAAAGGCCATCGCGGGGTTCATCGCCGCGTGGCCTCGCGCGACGAGCGCGAGCGCGATGCGCCGCGCGACCTCGTCGAGCTCGTGCCCGGTCCGGTGGAATTCGAGGTTCGCGACGCTTCGCTTCGGGCTCCGGATGTTGTCCGGATGCGTCGAGAGCACGAGCGCTATGAACGTCCGGGCGGCTGGCATGGCGGCGAGCGCGTGCGGCGTCTCCTCCGCGAGATCGGGATGGTCGAGGGGCACGGCGGCCACGTCGTCGGCTCCCGCTTCGCGCGCGATCGCGCGCAGCTCGGCGAGCGACATCGGCGCAGGCAATGGGCTCGGCGGCCGCGTGCGCGCCGCGACGACGGCGGGGTGAGCGTCGAAGGCCGCGCTGCGGCGCGCCGCGGCGCGCGGGGCGTTCGTGGAGGCTGACTTTTGCATGATGATCATCATTCCATTGGGTAAAAAAAAAGCGGCCCTCAGCCGTTGGCCGAGCTCCGCGCCGCGCGGAGGATCCGACGCGCGAGCCCCTCGTCGTCGACGAGACGCGCCAGGACGACGGCGCCTACCATCGTCGCGGCGAGCCGAAGCGCCTCGTCGCTCACGCCGCGCGTGGCGCGCTCCGGGTGGACCTTCTTCTCGACGAGGCCGAGGAGGCCGCGCGCGACCTCGGCGAACGCGCGGCGGACGGGCGCCGCCTGCCGACCGCCCTCGGCGCCGAGAGCGGCCACGATGCACCCACCTTCGGGGTGCGCGACGTGCCCCTCCGAGAGATACCGCTTCAACGTCTCCTCGATCGGCACGTCCTCCGCGAACACGCCCTGGGCCGTCTCCGAGGCGGCCGAGAGGACTGCCGCGGCGACGAGCGCGTCGCGATCCGGGAAGTAACCGTAGAACCCGCCGTGCGTGAGCCCGGCCCGCTTCATGAGCGCGGGGATGCCGATGCCGGCGAGCCCGCTCGCCCGGAGCGCCTCCGAGGCCGCGCGCACGATCCGCTCGCGCACTTCCTCCTTGTGGCCGTCGGGGTATCTCATGATGTCCATCATGCCATGCGCCCCCGTGACGCGCAACCCGGGCCGCTGGCGATCACCGGGGCGTCGACCGCAGAGAGCCACGGAGGAACGCGAGGACCTCTTGCATGTCCGCCGGAGGCTCCGACGTCCACTGCATGTCCCGGTTCGTGGCAGGATGCACGAACCCGAGCTCCGCGGCATGGAGCATGAGGCGCGGCGCCGGCACCTGAGCCCCGCGGTGATCGCGGATGTAGACGCGCTCGCCGACGAGGGGATGGCCGCTCTCGGCGAGGTGGATGCGGATCTGATGCGTCCGGCCCGTCTCGAGCCGGCACGCGACGAGCGCGCACGGCACGCCGGCGGCCTGGGCGTCGAAGCGCTCGATGACCTCGACGTGCGTGACGGCGAGCTGCGTCTGCTCCGAGCCGACGGCGTGCGCGCGCCCGTGCCGGCGCTCGACGGAGCCGCGGAGCCCGTCGCCACGATCGGGCACGAAATGGGAGCGGATCGTCGCGTCGCGCGGGTGCCCGTGCACGATCGCGAGGTACCGCCGGTGGACGGCATGCGCGCGGAACGCTTGCGTGAGGGCCTTCTTCGCCGCCCACGTGCGCGTGAAGACGACGAGCCCGCTCGTCTCCTTGTCGATCCGATGGACGACGCCGAGGCTCGGCGGAGGGCCACCTCTCCCCTTCCCTCGCTCGAGGCGGGCGAGGAGCGAGCGGACGCGCTCGTCGAGCGTCACCTCTTCGCCGGGCCGCGCGCGCTTCGCGATGGAAGCGCCCATCCCGTCGGGGTCGTACGGGACCGTGCTGATCCCGGACGGCTTCTCGACGACGACCACGTGGGGGTCGACGTGGACGAGCGCGCCCTTCGGGAGATCGTCGGTGCGAGGCGTCCGGGCGGCCGGATCGAGCACGATCTCGGCCCCGCCGCGGACCTTCACCCGCTCGTCGGTCACCGTCTTGCCGTCGACCGACACCTTGCCGCGGCGCACGAACGTGCGCGCGTCGCTCCAGGAGAGGGGCGCGAAGAGCTGCCTCACGACCCCGTCGAGGGGAGAGCCAGCCAATTCGTTCGTGACGTTCGCCTTCTTCACTTCGCCTGCGGTACGCGAACGTAGCTTGACACGGGCTCACCCGCCTCCGCACAATCGGTGCCAACTCGGAGAAAGACTGACGTGACCAAGACCCTCCTCGCTGTCGACGACAGCGTCACGATGCGCAAGGTTCTCGAGATCACGTTCAGTGGCGAGGATTTCCGTGTGCTCACGGCCGACAGCGCGCAGGCCGCGGTCGGCAAGCTCGCCGAGAACCCGGCCGCGATCGTCGTCGACACCGTGCTCGGAGGCGAGGACGGCTACGCCCTCGCGAAGGAGCTCCGCCGACGGAGCCCCGGCGCCGCCATCATCCTCCTCTCGAGCCGCTATGCGCCGTTCGATCAAGCCCGCGGGCGCGACTCCGGCGCCGACGACTGGGCGGACAAGCCGTTCGACACCCAGCAGCTCATCGACAAAGTGAAGAAGGTGCTCGCCGCCAAGGAAGCGGCCGGCCCCGTCGCGGCGCCTCCTCCCCAGGCGCCCGCCCCTGTCCCGACGCCGAGCCCGGCCGTGAGGCCGCAGGCTCAGCCCCAGCCGCCGCAGGCCGCCGGCGGCGGCGTGCAGGGCTTCGGTCGGAACACGCAGCCGTCGCTCGGCGGCGCCGCTGCGTCCGCGCGCACGGGCACGCTCGTCTTCGGTGACGGGACGTCGCCCACGCCAGGCCAGGCCGCGCCGCGTCCGGCCGCACCGGCGT
>JALHPN010000041.1 GCA_022842465.1 Polyangiaceae bacterium
GGCCCTCCGTGCCCTCCCGCGCCGCGAGCCATGCCGCGACGAGCGCGGGCGGTAGCGCCACCGCGAACGCGCGCGCGACGTCGCGGAGCGCGTGCCCGCGTGCCCGCGTCTCCTCCGTCACTCCTGCACCTTGATCCCGAGCGCCTGGAGCCTCCGGTAGAGCGCGCTCCGCGAGATGCCGAGCGCTCGCGCCGCCTCGACCGCGTTGCCGCCCGCCCGATCCAGCGCGCGCCGGACGAGCATCGCCTCCGCATCGGCGAGGGTCATCCGGTCGAGCAGCGTCGCGTCGCCTGTCGGTCGCGTGAGCGCCAGGTCGGATGCCTCGATGGCGTCCCCCTCCGCCAACACGACCGCGCGCTCGATCACGTGCTCGAGCTCGCGCACGTTCCCCGGCCAAGGGTGCGCGGCGAGTGCTGCCATCGCCGCCTGCGAGAAGCCGCGGAGCCGCTTTCCGTACCGCGCCGCCTTCGCCGCCAGAAAATGCGTCGCGAGCGGCGCCAAGTCTTCTGCGCGCTCGCGCACCGGCGGCAGGTGGATCTCCACGGTGTTGAGCCGGTAGAGGAGATCCTCGCGGAACGTGCCCAGCCCGACCTCGCGGGCGACGTCGATGTTCGTCGCCGACAGCACGCGGACGTCCACGCGCCTCACGCGCGACGAGCCCACCGGCGTGAGCTCCCCCGTCTGGAGCACGCGGAGCAGCTTCGCCTGCTGCGACGGCGGCATCGTCCCGATCTCGTCGAGGAACAGGGTGCCGCCGTCGGCGAGCTCGAAGCACCCGAGTCGGTCGCTCTTCGCGTCCGTGAAGGCCCCCTTCACGTGTCCGAAGAGCTCGCTCTCGAAGACGCCCTCCGCGAGCGCGCCTGCGTTCACCGCGACGAACGGCTTCGTGCGTCGAGGCGAGGCCGCATGGATCCACCGCGCGACGACCTCCTTCCCCGTGCCGTGCGCGCCCGTCACGAGGACGTTGGCGTCGCTGCCTGCGACGCGCTCCATCAGCTTCAGCACCGGCGCCATCGCCTTCGAGGACGCGACGAGCTCCGGGAGCGCGAGCCCGCGCTCGCGCTGTCCCTGCTCCCGGAGGCGGCCCTCCGTGCGCCGCGCCGCCCGGAGCTCCGCCTGCGCGCGCACGATCGTGACGAGGCGCTCGTTCTGCCATGGCTTCTCGACGTAGTCGCGCGCGCCGCGCTTCATCGCCTCGACGGCGCCGGCGACGCTTCCCCACGCCGTCATCACCACCACCGGCAGCTCCGCGTCGACCGCCGCGAGCGCCGCGAGCAGATCGAGCCCCTCGCCGCCGGAGGTCGTATCGCGCGCGTAGTTCATGTCGACGAGCGCGACGTCGAGCTCCTCGCTCTTCGCCGCCGCCTCGGCGCCCGCCGGCGACGAGGCGGGCACCACCACGAACCCCGCGCCACCGAGCAGCATCCGCAGCGCGGTCACCACGTCCGCGTTGTCGTCGGCGACGAGGACGCGCGGCTTCTTCGGCCCGGAGCTCACGCGTTCACTCATACCGTAGCGCCACCGAAGGCGGAATCCGCACCGCGCGCCACGCCGGGACGAAGCAGGCGAGGACGCCGACAGCGGCGAGCGTCGCGGAGACCGTCACGAAGACGAGCGGATCGAAGCCGCGGACCTCGGCCACGTGCGTCGCGAGGAGGCGCCCGAGCGTCGTCGCCCCCACGAGCCCGACGACGAGGCCGAGCCCGACGATGCGCGCCCCTCCGCCGACCACGAGCCCGACGAGCTCCCCGGGCGACGCCCCGAGCGCCGTGCGGATCCCGATCTCGCGTGTCCGCTGCGCCGTCGTGTAGGCGACGAGACCGAAGAGGCCCATCGTCGAGAGCACGAGCGCCGCGACGGCGAACGCCGCGAGGAGGAGCGCCGTGGAGCGTCGCTCCGCGTTCCGCTCGGCCATCTTGTCCTTCATCGTCTGGTGACCGAAGAGCGCGAGCTCGGGGTCTCTCTCCTGCACGGCGGCGCGCATGCGCGCGAGCATCGCTTCCCCGGTGCGCGAGCGCACGGCGATCGTCATCGCGCGGCTCGGGACCTGCGCGAGCGGGACGAAGGCCTCGGCGGCGGGCGGCTTGGCGAGCCCGTTCTTGCGCACGTCCCCGGCGACGCCGACGATCTCCCACCAGACGTCGCCTTCACGATCCTGGAGATCGATGCGACGCCCGATCGGATCCTCCCCCGGGAAGAACTGCTCGGCCACACGCTGGCTGACCACCATGACTCGCCGACCGTCGCGACGATCGTCCGCCGTGAGCTCGCGACCGCGGAGGATGGGGATCCCCAGCGCCTGGAAGTACCCCGGAAGGACGACGTTTCGCTCGAGGATGGGCCCCTTTCCGTCCGGCCAGGGCGGGCGCCCCTCGATCTTGAACCAGCCGTTCTGGTTCGACCCGAAGAACGGGAGCGCGCTGTTCGCGGTGACGGCGGCCGCGCCGGGCTCCTTCGCGAGCCGCGCGAGGAGGTCCTCGTAGAAGCGCGCGACGTGCTCGTCGTCGGCGTACTTCGCCTCGGGGAGGACGAGCTTCCCGACGACGAGACCCTCGGGATCGAACCCCGGAGGTGTGCTCGCCATCACCGCGTACGCACGGAGCGAGAGCCCCGCGCCCGCGAGCAGCGCGAAGGCCATCGCGACCTGCGCGACGACGAGGGTGCTCCGGAGGACGCGCTGGCGCCGGCTCACGCCCGCCTGAGCGGAGGTCTCCTTCAAGACCGCCTGCGGCGCGATCCGCGACGTCGCGAGCGCCGGACCGAGCCCGAACGCGACGCCGCAGACGAGAGAGGCGAGGACGGCGAACGCGAAGGCGGCGCCGTCGACCCCGAACGCGATGTTGGCCGACCACACCTGCGTCGCCACGCTCGTCGCGAAGAAGTCGACGAGCCACACCGCCGCGATGCCTCCGCCCGCGCCGCCGATCAGGAACACGACCGCCGTCTCCGTGACGAGCTGCGCGACGAGCCGCGCGCGTGTCGCACCGAGGGCGGAGCGGGCTGCCATCTCCGCGCGCCGTGTCGCGCCGCGGGCGAGGAGGAGGCTCGCGGTGTTCGCGCACACGACGAGGAAGACGAGGACGACCGCGCCGAACAGGACGAGCGCGCTCTCTCGCGCCGCGCCGACGAGCGCATCGTGGAGATCGACGACCCACAAGCCGCGGTGGCGCCAGCTCCCGTGCTGCTCACCGAGGCGCCCGGCGATCGCGGTCATGTCGGCTTGCGCTTGCTCGTTCGTCACGCCTGCCTTCCTCCGGCCGAGGACGCGGTACGCGTTGTAGCCGCGCGCCGCGGCCCGCTCGGCGTAGCCGTCGCCGTGCACGACCGGGATCCAGACGTCGGCGCGATCGCCGTTCGGGCCGCCGAAGCGGAAGCCCTCAGGACCTATCCCGGCGACTGTGAACGGGCGGCTGTTCAACGTGATGACGCGTCCGACGAGGCCAGGGTCGGCGGCGAAGCGACGCCGCCAGAGATCGGCAGACACGACGCACGCTGGCGCCGACCCCACGCGGTCGTCGTCGGGTCCGAGGAGTCGCCCCTGGAGCGGCCGGACCCCCATGACGGTGAAGAAGTCGCCCGACACGTCCGCGCCGCCGACGTACTCGGCGGGGCGATCGCCGTCGCTCAGGCTGAACGCGTCCCAGCCGCTCGCGGCGATGGCCTCGAACGTCTTGTTCTCCGCGCGGAGATCGACGACGTCCGCGAGGGACGCCGGCCACTCCTTCGCGACCGGCTCGTACGTCTTCCAGATCATCACGAGCTCCTCCGGATGCGGGTACGGGAGGGGCCGAAGGAGCAGCGCTTGCACGATGCTGAAGACGGCGGTCGTCGCGCCGATCCCGGCGACGAGCACGCCGAGGAGCGAGGCTGCGAACGTCGGCGCGCGGAAGAGGAGACGGAGCGCGAAGCGAGCGTCGGCGAGGACGATGCGGAGGGCTTCCATGCGGGGCTCCTTCAGGCGGCTCGGCTGACGTCCTCGACGATGCGCCCGTCGAAGAGGTGGATGGCGCGGTGCGCGCGCCGCGCGTACTCGCGGCTGTGCGTGACCATGCAGATGGTCGCGCCGCCGGCGTGGAGGGTGTCGAGAAGGTCCATCACGGCGTCGCCGGACTTCGAGTCGAGGTTGCCGGTCGGCTCGTCGGCGAACACGATCGAGGGCTCGTTGACGACGGCCCGCGCGACGGCGACGCGCTGCTGCTGCCCGCCGGAGAGCTGGCTCGGCATGTGCTCCTTGCGATGGCTCATCTGGACGCGTTCGAGCGCGGCGTTCACACGCTTCGCGCGCTCGCTTTGGGGGACGCCCGCGTAGCGGAGCGGGAGCTCGACGTTCTCCGCGACGGTCAGCTCGCCGATGAGGTTGAACGTCTGGAAGACGAAGCCGATCTCGCGGTTCCGGACGCGCGAGCGCTCGCGGACGTCGAGACCGCTCACCTCGCGATCGCCGAGCAAGTAGCGACCGCTCGACGGGACGTCGAGGAGGCCGAGGATCGAGAGGAGCGTCGTCTTGCCGGAGCCGCTCGGGCCCTCGATCGCGAGGTATTCGCCGCGGCGGACCTCGAGGTGGACGTCGCGGAGGGCGTGGGTCTCGAGCTCGTCGGTCAGGAAGACCTTGCCGATCGCATCGAGGCTGAGGAGGACGGACATCGAGAATGGCTCCTTGTCGGGTCGGATCACTTGAAACGGAGATGGGGGACGTCGCTCGGCACGGCGACGTCGGAGACGACGACGGTGTCGCCTTCGGCGAGGCCGGAGGCGATCTCGATCTCGCGCGCGGACGCGCGGCCGAGCTGGACCGTGGTGCGCGTCGCACCGCGACCGTCCGGGCTCACCCGGAAGACGTCGGCGCGCACGCGGGGCAGCGCGCCGGCGGGGCGGGCGACGTGGAGGACGTTCGTGAGTGTCTCGATCTCGATCCACGCCGTCGCAGCCTGGTCGGCGCGGACGCCGGGCGGAAGCGCGTCGTCGATCAGGACCTCGAGCCGGACGGTGCCCTTCGCGACGGCGGGGTCGACCCGCTCGACGCGGCCACGGAAGGTCGCGCCGCCGTGCTCGAAGCGAACGGGCAGGCCGCGCCGCACGTCGGCGGCCTCCGCCTCGCTCACGCGCAGATCACCCTTCAGGCGGCCCGGCTCGGCGATGCGCGCGAGCTGCGCGCCGACGGCGACCCACTGGCCGCTCTCGAGCGCGATGTCCTGCACGATGCCGCGCGTACCTGCGCGGACCTCGAGGGCGGCGACGCGGCCGCGGGCGAAGGCGGCAATGTCACGGAGCCGAGCGACCTCGGTGCGCTGCGCGGCGAGCTGGCGGGCGCGCCCGCTCGTGAGGACGCGCATGCGGGCTTCCTCGCCGGTGAGGCGGTCGCCGAGGACGGCGGCCTTGGTGGTCGTGTCCGCGCGCTCGAGGCCGCTGAGGAGACCCGCATCGGCGAGCCGATCGGCCGTGGCGCGTGCGTCGTTCGCGTGGGCGAGCTCGCGGCGGAGGGTCGCGGCAGCGGCGGCGGCGGCGACGTTGTCCGCGTCGCTCTTGACGTCGAGCGACACGAGCGCCGCCTCGGCGGTGGCGGCCGCGCGGTCTGCCTCGAGGGCGGCGAGCTCGAGGTCGGCGTTCGCGAGGACGAGGACCACGGTGTCAGGCTCGACCTCGGCGCCGGGGCGGACCGCGATCCGCGCGACGCGTCCGGCGCTCGTCGCCGAGAGCCACGTGACGTGCTCGGGGACGAGCGTGCCCTGAGCCGGGACCTGCCGGAGGAGATCGCCCCGACGGACGACGTCGGTGAGGACGGAGCTCCGCTCGACGGCGGTCGCCTGGTCGGCCCGCGCGATGCCGATCGCGCGGACCGCGAACGCGACGAGCGCGATCGCGGAGAGGACGACGCCGACACGGAGCGCCGTCCCGCGGCCGCGACGACCGGAGAGGAGACCAGGCTTGGGCCGCACGACGTCCATCGCCGCGGCCATGAGCGAGGGATGTGCCAGGTGACGCCCTCGCGATCTCGCGTGCTTGGCGCCCGCGCGCGCTGCGGCCGCTCTCGCTTCCGGGATCGCGCGTCCCGAAATCGGGACGACCGAGCGGGCCCCTCAGCGGAGCGTCGCGAGCGCGCCGGCGACGCGGCGGAGCTCGGTCAGCATCGGGGCGACGCTCCCGGCGACACTGTCGCTCGGCGTGAAGACGCCGTCGGCCAGCATCGAGCTGAACATCGGGATGACGACGGCCTCCACGAGCGGCGTCATCTTGAGGGAGGCGAGCATGGGCTTCGCCATCTGCACCGCGCGGAGGCCGCCGGACACGCCGCCGTAGCTCACGAACGCGGCGGGCTTGTAGGCCCATTCGTGGAAGAGATAGTCGAGCGCGTTGACGAGCGCGGGCGCCATGCCGTGGTTGTACTCCGGCGTGACGAGGACGAAGGCGTCCGCCGCGTCGACGATCGCGCTCCAGCGCTTCGTGTGCTCGTGCTCGTACTGCCGGAGCCGCGGGTGCTTCGGCTCGTCGAGCAGCGGCAGCCCGATCGCTGCGAGGTCGGCGAGGACCACGTCCTCGAAGGCCCCCTGCGCCTTCGCGCGCTCGACGAACCAGGTGCCGATCGGACCTCCGGCCCGGCCCGGCCGCGTGCTCGCGAGGATGACGGTGAGATTCATGGGATGCACTCTCGCGCGGGCGTTGCCCGAGCGGAAGACGCCACGAGGCAACAGCCTGTTCCTCTCGGAGGAACGATGGGTGCGGCCGTGAGGCTCACCGGGCCGCGGCCTCGAGCTCCTGCTCAGCGCCCTGGCTCGCCGCCGCGCTCGCCTCGAACGCCACCGGCGAGCGCTGCCATATCGAGCGGAACATCTTGTAGTACTTCGCCGCGACGTCGCGGCTCTGGACGACGACATCGAGCTCGCGCGACGTCACCGCCGACTGCGTGTCGAGGTTTCGCGATCCCATCCATACCGTGTCACCGACGAGGATCGGCTTCGCGTGGCTCATGTCCATGCCCTTGCCGATGGCCGCCCGCGGCGCGGTCCCCGCCTCCGTAGGCGTCCCGAACCAGCGGATGTGGAGGCGGCTCGGATCCTTCGCCGCCTTGCTCAGCAGCGCCACGATCTGCTCGTTGTTGCCGCCCTGACCCGGAAGCCGTTGCTCGAAGTCCATGTAACCGCGCGAGAGCATCACGTAGACGGGGAGGTGCTCGGTCGCTTCGGCGAGCGTCGCGAAGACCTCCTTGTCGTTCAGGTTCGGCGTCATCACGAGGATGCGCTCGCCCGGCGACTGGCCCGCCTTCTTCCGCTCCGCGGCGCGGTCCCGCGCGGCCTTGAAGCCGGCGAGGAACGCCTGGTGGGCCGCGTTCTCTCGACCCGCGCCCGCCTTCTGTCCGAGCGTGAGGATCGCGACGCCGTCCGCGAAGCCGGTGTGAGCGGCAGGCGGGGCAGGGAGCGCTATGCCCTTCTGGACGACCTTCTCCCAGCCGTGCGCGCTCTGCTCGCGGATGGTGGCGGCGGCCGGCCCCTCGAAGACGATCGCGGTCTGGAACCAGTCCCGCCCGGTCGGGTTCTGCGCCGTGCCGTCCCCCTTGTTCTCGAGGTTCGCGTCCGTGACGAGCGCGCGTCGGTTGTCCGCGACGATGGTCTTCGAGTGCGAGACGTTGAGACCGGCGAGGCCCGTGAGCGCGCGGCCCTCGCCGCGCGGATCGAACGTGCCGACGATGACGTTCGGTGAATCGAGGAGCTTCTCGACCATCGCCTTGTACGCGTCGTGGCGCTCGAGCGGGGGTGTGCGCGGCGAGACGCGGACGTAGACCTTCACGTTGGGTCGCGCCTTCGCGAGCGCCTGCACGCCCGCGCGGACCTCGTTCACGATCGCCGAGTCGGCGAAGATCATCGTCTCGATGAAGACCTCGTGCTCGGCCGACTCGATGAGCTGGCGCGCGGCCTTGCCGATCTCCGCGTTGCCGACGAGCGGCCACTCGAGGATGCGGTTGCCCTCGGTGAGCGGCTGCTTGACGTTCGAGGGCGACTTCGCCGCCGCCGCGGTCATCGCCTCCAGGATCCCGCGCGGGTCCGTCTTCCGGTAGGGGCGCTCGGCCTCGACGTTCCATAGCGCGCCCGACAGGCGCCGCGCGAGGGACGCGCGCGAGACGCCCGGGCGCTCCGCGTAGCCGTCGAGGAGACGCACCGTCCGCCCCTCCGGAACACCGAGGCCGCTCGCCGTCTCGACGATGTCGCCGGCGAGGAAGGCGCGCCAGAATCGCTGGAGCGCGCGCTTCTGACCGAGGAGCTGGAGGCCACGGTCCTCGGCGTACTTCACGACGTCCGCCTCGGTCCACTCGGGGTGCTTCGTCGCCGCGAACGCCGCCGCGACGAGCCCCGTCCGCCCGACGCCCTTCTCGCAGTGCATGACGACGGACTTCTTCTGGCCTGCCGCCGCGTTCACCGCGTTGACCGCCGCGACGAGCGAGTCCACCGGGTTGTAGATCGCGTTGTCGTGGAGCTTCACGTTCACGTACTCGAGGCCGGCCGTCTTCGCGGCTTCGCGATCGACGTCCGTGGCCTCCGCGCGGAGATCGACGACGACCTTGATCCCGCGCTTCGCGTACGCCGAGTACCCGGCCTGCGACGCCTCCGGGTTCGCCGTCTTGAAGACGCGCCCGCCGACGAACTCGGGCGCCGCGAGGTCGCCGGCGAGCTCGGGGCTCGAGCCGACGCTGTGCGGGCGCGACGAGCGGTAGATCTGCGCGCCGTTCGCCTCGACGTGCACGCTGTCGATGTACGGATCGACGGGGTAGTGGACCTTGAAGCCGAGCGCTCCGCGAACCGCGGGGACGAGCGGTCCGGCGACCGTCTTCACGACCGCCTTCACGGGGCCTGGCTTCGCGGCGCCTGCCGCCGCGAGGAGCGGATGCGCGGGCGGCGGCGGCGGGCCCGTCCGCACGGGGCTCGCCCCGGGCCCCGCCATCGCCAGCCCGGCGTGCAGCCACACCAGTGCGAGGAAGAGGAACCGGAGCGTGCAACGGAGGGCCCGGCGTAGGGGCATGTAAGCCAACGGTGCACCCCGCGTGCCCGACCGATCGTCGTGTTTGCCCGAAAAAAACCGAGCCGATCACGGGCGCGCGTGGATCCTGGGATCCACCCCCGCCGACGTGTCCCTCGTTCGGGCGACCAAAAGGTTCGGCCGTCCGGTCTTTGAAGGGCATGCACACGCTCACCAACGAGACCACGTCCCCCACGCCCTCCACCCGCCGCGGCATCGCGCTCCCGTTCTTCGATCTCTACGGCGACATCCACCGTGCCCTCCGCGTGGCGATGACCGATCTCCTCGCCGGCATGGGCCGCACCGATCCGGCCGACGCGCGCGCGGTGCTCGCGCGTCTCGACGAGCTCGAGGGCATGCTCGACGCGATGGCCTCGCACATCGCGCACGAGGCGACCTTCCTCCACGTCGCCCTCGAACGACGGCTCGCCGGCGGCGCGATCCGTCTCGACATCGAGCACGCCGAGCACGCGCGCGCGATGGAGGAGCTGAAGGAGCTCGCGGAGGGCGTGCGCGGCGCGGACTCTCCCCGTCGCCCGGCGTCGTATCGCGCGCTCTACCTGCGCTACGCCGCCTTCGTCGGCGAGTCGCTCGTGCACATGAGCGACGAGGAGCTGACGACGCAGGCGCTCTTCGACGATCTCTTCACCGCCGCCGAGCTCCACGCCCTCCACGCCGCGCTCCTCGCCTCGATCCCGCCGCCGGAGATGATGCGCACGCTCCAGATCATGATCCCGGCGATCGACGTGGCGTCCCGCACGCGGCTGCTCGCCGGCGCGAAGGCCGCGATGCCCCCCGAAGCATTCGCCGCCTTCCTCCCGGTGGCGTGCGCCGCGCTGTCGGTCGACGAGGTCGCCTTCCTCGCCCGGCAGCTCGGCGAGTCCGCCTGAACGGCATGCTCTCTGCTCCGCCGCGTCTGGCGAAGCGAGCCGCGCAGATCGAACGCCGTCGCTGCACGTACGAGCCGGCCATGCGCCTCCCAAGCCTCCTCTTCGCGGCTCTCGTCGTCGCGGCTGGTACGCCCGCCTGCTCCTCGTCCGACACGCCGGCGCCTAGGACCGCCGCCCCGCCGCCGGCCGCGAGAATTCCCCCGACCGTCGCCGAGGCGCTCGAGGTGCTCCGGACGGCCGGCTCCTTCGAGGACACGCACGTCGGCTACTCCGGAGGCCTCTCGCGCTACGTCGAGGCCTTCAGGGTGGTCCTCGCGGACGCGAACGCCCGCGCGTCCTTCCATGCGCTCGTCGACCGCGCCGCGCCAGCAGGACGCCTCTACGGCGCCGCGGGCCTCTACTTCGCCGATCCGCCTGCGTTCGACGCCGCTCTCGCGCGCCTCACGGCGGACGGCGGGAATGTCTCGACCCAGCGCGGCTGCGACCAGTCGATCGAGCCGGTGGCCGCGGTCATCCGGGCGAACGAGAACAGACGGATCGCGATCCCTGCCGGCATGACCCTCCCCGCGTGGCTCACGGCGAACCCGAGCGGCGGCCACTGCGACATCGCCGGCGGCTGCATGCCGCTCATGTTCGTGGAGGACGGCCGGCCCGCCCCGCGCGAGCCCGCGCTCTGAATCCCGGGCCGTGCGCCGCCGACGGTGGCAAGCTCGGGGGACGCACGCTCATGGCCGCAAGCCTTCGAGCACGCGCCGCGTGAGGCGCTGCGCACGTACGTCGTGACTCCAGTGTGCCGGCGACCAGCCTGCGAGGAACCGCGCGAAGTCGGCGTGGGCGATCGGATGGAGCGCGCGCCACTCCCGCTCGAGCGCGTCCGCGTCGGCGCGCCCTGCGAGCCTCCGACGGAGGTGCGCGAAGTAGACGTCGAGGAGCGAATCGGTCTCTTCGACGCCGTAGAGGAGGTAGGCGACGTCCTTCATCCCGCAGCCGCCGCCCGCGTACTGGAAGTCGACCGCCGCGACCGCACCGTCGTCCGCGAAGCAGAAGTTCGCCGGCTTCGCGTCGCCGTGGAGGATCGTCTGGAACCGTGCCTCCCGGAGCTTCCGATCGAGGAGCGGCGCGGCTCGACGGAGATCGGCGTCTCCACCCGTCATCGCCGCGAGCTCCGCCTGGCGCGTGGCGAGATGCCAGTACGTGCCCGTCTCCCAGAGGCCCTCCGGCGAGGCTCCGACGAAGCGCGCATGGAAGGCGGCGAGCCAGGCGAGGCAGGCCTCCGTCTCCCGCGTCGTCGGCTCTCGCCGGCGTCCGGCGTAGCCGGCGGCATCGAGGTCCTCGAGCACGAAGAGCCACCCGTCCTCGCTCGCGCGATGCGCGAGGAGACGCGGCACGCGGCACGACGCGTCGCACCGCTCGGCGAACGATGCGTAGAAGGCCGCTTCGACGTCGTAGGAGCGGCATTTGCGCGCGTGCGAGACGTCGTCCGGCGCCGCGCTCGGCGGCGTCACCCACTTCACGACGACCGAGGACTCTTCGGAGTCTTCGTGTGTAAGGTGCACGCGAAGGATTTGCCCGTAGCCGCTCCAGAGGGCCTCCCGGCGCTCACCGAGCCGCGCCTCGGTGGCGCCCGTCGCCTCCGCGATGAACCGGAGCTCGGCGTCCACCCGCGGCCCTCAGCGCGAGCGGTGCTCGCGGTCCTCTTCGCCGGCGGCGCTCCGCGTCGCCCACGGCACGGCGAGGAGGCGACGGAAGCCGATCGGCTCCTCGGTCTCGACGTCGATGCCATACGTGCCCTGCTTCATCCGTTCGAGCGCGCCGTCGATCCGCGCGAGGGATGCGCGCTCCGCCTCGGCGAGGTGGAGGCTCGTCCGCTGGCGCTCGGCGTGGGTCGCGCTGTCACCCTCGTCGGTGACCTCCTCGTCCGGCTGTACCGCATCGGCGAGCCGCTGCATCCGCCGCGCGAGCACCTCGCGCCGCGCCTCCTCGAGGTTCTTCCGGAGCGTCTCGAGCTGTTCGGGCGTGAGCGCTGCGTCGTCGTGAGCCTGTGCCATGCGCTCTTCTTAGTCCCGGTCACGCGGCGAGGGGGGAACATCCGACCGAACCCCGAACGGAGAAGTGCGACCGTGCGGCGCTCACTCCTTGAGGAGCGGACGGCCCTGGGCGTCGGTGAACTTGCCCATCAGGATCATGATCATGTCGTACAGCGCCCAGAGCCCGCAGCCGCCGAGCGTGAGGAGCTGCGCGACGCCGCTCCCCGTCTTGCCGACGAAGAAGCGGTGCGCTCCGAACGTCCCGAGGAAGAAGCAGAGCAGGAGGGTGACGAGCCAGGGCTTCTGAGGAGTCATGTGCGCCAGAGTACGGGAGCGGTCGCGGGGAGCTTCCCTTACCGGCGCGGCGCGGGGGAGCGGGGCTTGCGGGCGCAATGTACTGAACGTAAGATCAGTATCCATGACCCACGCCACCCCGACCCCCGTCCAGACTGTCCTCGACCTCTTCTCCACCGACCTCCGCGACCTCCGCTTCGCCGACGTCGACGCCGCCAGGCTCACCGCCGCCGCGGCCGATCTCGAAGCCGCAGCCGTGGCCACCGCCGCCGCCCAGACGGCTCTCGACGACGCGCGCGCCCACCAGCTCGCCCTCCAGGACACGCTCACCTCCCTCGTGCAGCGCGCCCTCGCCTACGCCCGCGTCTACGCCGAGTCGAACCCCGCCCTCGCCTCACGCCTCGACGCCGTCTCGCTCCCCCGCGTCGTGCGCCGCTCGACCCGCGTCGACGACGCGACGATCGCGAGCACCTCGGAGACGGCACCCACGCGGCGACCCCGCGGACGCCCGCGGAAGGTCCCGCCCGCCATCGCGGCAGCCGAGCTCGCGACGCCGCTCGACGCGACCGGTGAATGAGCGGCGCCCGGCGCGGATTCGGAGAGCCCCTTTCGAGGGGCACCGCGCGCGGCGTGAGGAGGCGCTCAGGCCCGCGGCGCCTTCGGATTCGGGAAGGTGTCGACGTCCTCCTCCGCCGCGCGCGGCGCGAGGCAGGCGAAGTCCTTCTCGATCAGGATCGCGAGCGTCGCCGCGCCGACCACCTGCGTGCCTTCGAGGCCGACCTCGTCGGACGTCGCCCACGCCTTTGCGCGCGTCGCGGGAACGAAGACGACCACGTCGCGCCCCTCCATGCGGGCGCCCGTCGTCGTAGCCGCCTCCGAGGCGACGAGCGCGTAGCGGAGGACGTCCTCCGTCCCAGGCCCGATCACGATCGTCTCCGTCACGCGACCTTCGGCCGCGAGCGTCGCGACCTCGCCCTGCGTCAAGCGGAGCCGGATGGCGCCGCGCCTCGTCCTCAGCTTCATCGTGTCCTCCCGAGACCGACGCGCACGGCGTCGTCCAGCGTGTCGACGTCGTCGAGCCACGCGTCGTCGTTCGCCGCGATCGCCGTGGCGCCGGCCGCGTCGAGCAGGCCCTGGAGGGCGAGCTCGCCGGCGGCGAGACGCGCGCGCGCGAGGGGGCCCACGCTCGCGACGTCGTAGCGCGCACAGAGCGGCTCCCAGCGGCCGCCTCGCCGGAAGGCGACCGCGGCCGCCCCGGGGCTCTCCCGTGCGATCCGCCGGAGGAGCGCGGCATCTACCCGGGGCATGTCGCACGCGAGCGCGACCGCTTGGGTCGCCCCTCGCTCACGCGCCGCGTCGAAGAGCGCGACCAGCCCGCCGAGCGGGCCTCGTCCAGGGGCCGCGTCGACGAGCGTCGGGACGCCGTCGACCTCGACCCCCGCGATCGCGCCCACGATCAGCGGCTCGAGGTCTGCCGCGCGGGCCACGCGGACGGCCCGCGCGACGAGCGTCTCGCCTCCTGCCGACACGAGCAGCGACTTCGGGAAGCCTCCCATGCGGCGCGAGCGCCCGCCGACGAAGACCCCGCAGACCGAGAGCACGTCGTCACTCTCGCACTGCGGTACGCTCTCGTCCATGTCCTCCGGGTTCACCGAGGTACCGGTCGTCCGGCACGGTCGCACGAAGCGAAGCGCGACGGACACGGACGAGCTCGCGATCGAGGAGCCGCTCGAGATCCGCCTCGCGTGGCACGAGCCCCCGCACCTCACGCCGCAGGCGAAGAGCATCTCGCTCACGATGCGAACGCCCGGCGACGACCTCGCGCTCGCGCGCGGCTTCTTGGTCTCGGAGGGGATCGTCCGTCACCGTGACGACGTCGTCTCCGTCGAGCACTGCGGGCCTGCCGTGCGTGCCGACGGCACGAGCAACGTCGTGCGGCTCGAGCTCGCGCGCGGCGCGACCTTCGACCCGGCCCGCCTCGAGCGGCACTTCTACACGACGTCGAGCTGCGGCGTTTGCGGCAAGACTTCGCTCGACGCCGTGAGGACGACCGATCCGCCGGCGCTCGAGCCCGGCTCGCCCCGCGTCCGTGCGTCCGTCGTGCATCGGATGCCGACCTTGCTCCGCGAAGCGCAGGACACGTTCGCGCGGACGGGCGGCCTCCATGCCGCCGGCCTCTTCGACGAGGAGGGCACCCTCGAGATCGCCGCGGAGGACGTCGGTCGGCACAACGCGGTCGACAAGGTCGTCGGGCGGGCGCTCGCGGAGGGCCGTCTCCCGGCGAGGGCGCGGCTCCTGATGGTGAGCGGCCGCGCGAGCTTCGAGCTCGTCCAGAAGGCGGTCATGGCGGGGATCCCCGTCCTCGCGGCGGTCGGCGCGCCGTCGAGCCTCGCCGTCGAGCTCGCGCGCGAGATGGGCCTCACGCTCCTCGGCTTCGTGCGCGACGAGCGGTTCAACGTCTACACCGACGCGGGGCGCGTATGAGCAAGAGGACGATCGCGCAGCCGCCCTTCGAGACGGAGCCCGTGCGCCTCGAGGGCCCCTCCCGCGCCGCCGGCGGGATCCCGGCGATCGCGGAGACGCTCCGGCAGGCCGCCGGCCACATGGGCGTCCGGCGGTCCCTCCGGCTCCTCGACACGAACCAGATCGGCGGCTTCGACTGCCCGGGCTGCGCCTGGCCGGAGGCCGAGAAGCATCGCTCCGCGTTCGAGTTCTGCGAGAATGGCGCGAAGGCTGTCGCCTCGGAGGCGACGACGAAGCGCGCGGACGCAGCCTTCTTCGCGGCGCACTCCCTCGAGGACCTCGCCGCGCGGTCGGACTACTGGCTGAACGAGCAGGGCAGGCTCACCGAGCCGCTCCTCCGTCGCCGGGGGGCCACCCACTACGAGCCCGTCTCGTGGGAGGACGCGCTCGATCTCGTCGCGGCGCGTCTGCGGGCGATGCCGTCGGCCGACCGCGCCGCGTTCTACACGTCGGGACGCACGAGCAACGAGGCCGCGTTCCTCTACCAGCTCTTCGCGCGGCAGCTCGGCACGAACAACCTCCCCGACTGCTCGAACATGTGCCACGAGTCGAGCGGCGTCGCGATGGTCGATGCGCTCGGGGTCGGGAAGGCCACGGTCACGCTCGACGACTTCGCGCTCGCCGACGCGATCTTCGTGATCGGCCAGAACCCGGGGACGAACCATCCGCGGATGCTCGCGACCTTGCGCGACGCGCGCGAACGAGGCGCCGCGATCGTCGTCGTGAACCCGATCGACGAGATCGGCTCGCGCCGCTTCTCTCACCCGCAGGACCCCGTCGACGTCGTCGGCCGCAGCCACGAGCTCGCGACGACGTTCCTCCAGGTGCGCATCAACGGCGACGTCGCGCTCTTCAAGGGGATCGCCAAGGCCATCCTCGCGCGCGAGGCCGCGGCGCCCGGCACGGTCCTCGACCACGCGTTCCTCCGTGACCACACGAGCGGCTTCGAGGCGTACCGCGCCGCGCTGGAGGAGGTCTCTTGGGACGAGATCGTCCTCGCCAGCGGCGTCGACCGGGCGGCGATCGAGCACGCTGCTCAGGTCGTCTGCGAGGCGGAGCGCACGATCATGTGCTGGGCGATGGGGATCACGCAGCACAAGAACGGCGTCGCGAACGTGCAGGAGATCGTCAACGTCCTCCTCCTCCGCGGCAACGTGGGCAAGCCCGGCGCGGGCGCGTGCCCCGTCCGCGGTCACAGCAACGTGCAGGGCGATCGCACGATGGGCATCTGGGAGCGGATGCCCGACGCATTCCTCGATCGGCTCGGCGCGGAGCTCGACTTCGAGCCTCCGCGTGCGCACGGCAAGGACACCGTCGAGACGATCCGGGCGATGTGCGCCGGCGAGATCGACGTCTTCTTCGCGATGGGCGGGAACTTCCTCTCCGCGGCGCCGGACACGGAGCGGACGGCCGAAGGGCTCCGCCGATGCGGGCTCACCGTCCACGTTTCGACGAAGCTCCATCGCGGCCACCTCGTCACCGGAGACGAGGCGCTCGTCCTGCCCTGCCTCGGACGCACGGAGATCGACGCGCAGGCGACCGGCCTCCAGTTCGTGACGGTGGAGAACTCGATGTGCGTCGTCAGCGCCTCGCACGGCAAGCTCCCGCCGGCGGCGAGGACGCTGCGGAGCGAGGTGTGGATCGTCTGCGAGCTCGCGCGGCGCGCGCTGGCAGGGAGGAGCCGCGTCGACTGGGAGGGCCTCGCGGGAGACTACGATCGAATCCGCGAGCTCGTCGCGCGCGTCGTGCCGGGCTTCTTCGACTTCAACGCGCGCGTGCGCGAGCCGGGCGGCTTCTACCTCGGCAACGCCGCGCGCGAGCGGATCTTCGAGACGTCGACCTCGCTCGCGCGCTTCACGGTCCATTCGATCCCGCGCCACGAGCTCCGGGACGGGCAGCTCTTGATGATGACGATCCGGAGCCACGACCAGTACAACACGACCGTGTACGGGCTCCGCGATCGCTACCGCGGGATCGCGCACGGACGGCGCATCTTCTTCATGCACCCGGAGGACCGTGCCGAGCGAGGGCTCGCCCCGGGCGACGTCGTCGACATCCGGAGTCATGCGGCGGACGGCGAGCGCGTCGCCGAGCGCTTCACCGTCGTCGACTACGCGCTCCCGCGCGGGTGTGCCGCGACCTATTTCCCGGAGGCCAACGTGCTCGTCCCGCTCGACAGCGTCGCCGATCGGAGCGGGACGCCGACGTCGAAGTCGATCGTCGTCACGATCGCGAGATCTCCGGAAGCGCGGGCGGCCACTCCCCGCGCGTGAAGAACGCCTCCAGGCTAGCGCGATGGCGGGCCATCTCTCCGGCGTGCGGCGCGAGCCAACGTTCGTCGTAGCAGGTGCGGAGATAGCGCTCGCCCGAGTCGCAGATGAGGGTCACGATCGAGCCGCGCTCCCCGGCCTCCGCCATGCGTCGCGCGAGCTGGAAGGCGCCGACGAGGTTCGTTCCCGTGGAGGGGCCGCAGCGCCGGCCGAGGATCGGCTCGAGGAAGTGCATCGCCGCGTACGACGCCGCGTCCGGGACCTTGATCATGCGGTCCACGACCGACGGCACGAACGAAGGCTCGACACGGGCGCGGCCGATGCCCTCCACGCCCGAGGGTCGATCGTGGGTCCGCGAGGCGTCGCCGTCGCGGTAGAAGTCGAAGAAGACGGAGTGCTCCGGATCGACGACGCAGAGCTCCGTCTCGAACCCGCGATAGCGGATGTAGCGGCCGATCGTGGCCGAGGTCCCTCCCGTTCCGGCGCCGACGACGACCCAGCGCGGAACGGGGTGCTCCTCTCGATCCATCTGCTCGAAGATCGACTCGGCGATGTTGTTGTTCCCACGCCAGTCGGTCGCGCGCTCGGCGAAGGTGAACTGATCCATGTAGTGTCCACACGTCTCCTCCGCGATCCGAGCCGCGGCCTCGTAGATCATGCGCGCGTCGTCGACGAAGTGCGCGCGGCCGCCTTGCGCCTCGATGAGCTGGATTTTCTCGACGGACGTGCTGCGCGGGATGACGGCCACGAACGGGAGCCCGAGGAGGCGCGCGAAGTAGGCCTCGGAGATGGCGGTGCTGCCGGAGGACGCCTCGATGACGGTCGTTCCCTCGCGGATGTGCCCGTTGACGATCGCGTAGAGGAAGAGCGAGCGCGCGAGCCGGTGCTTGAGGCTCCCCGTCAGGTGCGTCGACTCGTCCTTCAGGTAGAGCTCGATCCCGGGGAGACCGGGGAGGGGGAGGGCGAGGAGGTGCGTGTCCGCCGAGCGGCGCGCGTCGGCGGCGATCCGTCGCATGGCGTCCGCATGCCAGGCGCGCCTCGGCGGGGGAGGGACGGAGGAGGCCATCGCCTACGAGGCTACCGCGCTCACCACGCGCCGCCGACCGCGAACGCCTCGAGGGCCGCGCGCGACGGTTCGCCGCCTGGCGCGAGCGGTGGGAGGGTGACCGCGCGGCCCAGGAGCCGCGCGAGCAGCATCGAGCGCTCCACGAGCAGGTCGACGTCGAACGTCGTGCCGAGGATCCTCACCTCGAACGTGCGCTTCGTCGCGAACGGGTCGACGAGGTTCAGGACGTTGAAATCGCACCACTTCACGACGCCCGCGTCGAGGATCGCGCGCGAGGCGGCGGGCCAGGGCAGCGCGAGGAACGCGTCGGAGAGCGCGAGCGCGACGAACGCCTCGGGCCAACCCCCGAGGCGTGTGCAGCCGGGGTTCGTCGCGAGAACCTCGCGGAGGACGGGCCCGAACCGCGAGAACACGCAGACGAGGTTCCGGATCGCCTTCGCGTCCTGGAGGAGCCTGCCGTCGAAGTGCACGTGCGTCGCGCTCTCCTTCGGGACGAAGAAGCCGAGCTCCTCGCTCGCGCCGAGGACCATCCCGAGATAGCGGCGAAGGATGGCCTCGTCGCCGGGGAGGGGCGGGGTGATGAGCTCCGAGGCGCGCTCGCGATCCCCGGCGAGCGGGAAGGCCATCGCCACGACGCCGGAGCCGCTCCGCACGACGTGGACGCCTTCGGCCCCGGCGGCGACGCGGGTGCCGTAGAGCGCCGCGAGCGGGCCGAGCACCTCGTCGATCGGCGCCTCGGCGGACGCGTGCAGCTCGAGGAGATCGAGCACCGGCTTGCTCGTCGACAGGATCCGGTAGAATCCGGGCGCCCCCTCGACGTCGTCGCGGAGGTCTTCGTTCAACGTGATGTCGTCGGCGAGGAGCGCGAAGGGCCGACCGGCGCCGTCGAGGACCTGGAAGGCGATCGTCAGCGTCTCGTAGGCGAGTACACCGGGCCTGCTCGCGCGCTCCGACTGCGGGTAGAAGACCCGCCGCGTCGTGCCGCCGCGGGCCTCCGCGATGCGCCGCGCGAGCACCTCGCGCGAGGAGCCGACGGGCGCCACGAGCTCGATCTCGAACCCTCGCGTCCACGTCTCGGGCCGGTCCATCGCGAGGAGGATACCCGCGCGTGGGCACCCGATCCGTGCTCTCGAGGCCGCACCCCTGAAGTCGCGCCGATCCGAGGCCAAAGGCCCGCGGTACGTCGGTTGCTGGCGGGGTGAGCATGAAACGTCGCCTCGGCCTCTTCGTCGTCCTCCTCGGGCCCGCGTTCCTCGGCTGCGCGTCCCCGTACGTCGCCGACGACGCCGAGGGCGCCGAGAGCGCGCAGCGTCGTGGCTCCGCCGCCGCGGCCGTCCTCGAGTCGTCGCCCATCCACGAGGAGACGAAGGGCCTCGCGCCGTCCGACCCCGCCTCTGCGCGCGCCTGGGCGGTCATGCAGCTCTCGCCGCTCACCCCGTGCGACGTCACCCTCTTCGCCGACGTCGCCGACCCGTCCCTGGAGACCGACCTCGCGAACCTCTCGGCGTGGGCCAGCGGCGCACCTCCGACGAAGCCCAAGGTGAAGATCTCCTATCAGGAGGCGCGCGTCCTCGGCGGGGCCTACCTCGCCTTCCAGGATCCCGACGCCCGCAAGGTCCACAAGGTGCGGTCGACCTGGGTGAACACCCTCATCGGTCGTGGCCTCGACGACTCGGAGCGGCTCACGACGATCGCGAAGACGCCGGGCGGGGCCAACCTCTCCCCCGCGTCGATCGCCGAGTGCAACACGTACGTCGACTCCATCAGGCAGTCGACCTGGGGCTGCCTCCAGCACATGGTCGCCGACTACCTCGCGATCAAGGCGGGGCGTGACCGCCTCGCCGACGCGCCGGGCGACCTCGCGAAGCTGCCGTTCTACAGCTGGATCCAGGCGGGGCCGGCCGGGTCCCGGAACGTGCAGTCGACCGTCAGCAATCGCACGATGAAGGCGCTCTCGGGGTACCTCCCCAGCGTCGGCAAGCAGCAGCAGCTCCAGGAGCTCGCCGCGGACGCCGTCGCGTACTTCGAGGCGAACGAGCACGACGATCCGCGCTCGAAGGCGATGGGCGCGGGGCCCAAGAACTGGCGCGGATACTGGGAGATCGACCCCGAAGGCGAGGCTCAGCCGTACTGCGGCTTCGACGACGCCAAGGCCGAGCTCCGGTAGACCCGCGTAACGCAACGTAAACGGCGGCATGGAGGGCGGCGGCGGCACGTCTCTCCAGCATGAAGAAGATGGTCCTCTCCGCCCTGTTCGCCGTGACCAGCCTCGCCGCCATCCCGGCCCTCGCCGACGGCGCGAAGGGCCAGCGCCCGAGCTTTCCGATGCCGGCGGCGACGTTCCAAGAGCACGTGCAGACGCGCGTCGTGAAGATGCGCGAGCACACCGAGAAGCGCGCGAGCACCCTCACGGCCGAGCAGGCGAAGGAGCTCCGCGCGAAGACCGAGGCCGCCATCGCGCAGATGAACGCGGAGGTGCAGAAGGCCGTCGCCGACGGCACGGTCACGGCCGAGGAGGCCAAGGCCGTCCGCGCTGCCGGTCCGCATGGCAAGGGCGGTCACTGTCACGGGAAGGACAAGGGCGGCGCCAAGACTTGAGCGCCCTTCGTGCGCCCGCGGTGCGACGGGACGCCAGACGCACGGCGGGCCACCGACGGCGGCCCACCCGAGATCACCAAAATCGCGTGACCGAGCGGCAGCGCGGCCGTGATGGGTCAGGATCCATGAGCACGCGGAGGCGTCCATGGAGCACTTCAAGAGTCCTTTCGTCGCGAGCGACTTCTCGACGCCGGAGGCGCTGCAGAACCAGCGCTTCTTCGACGAGGAGCTCGCGCGCGCGCGAACGCATGCGTTCTTCACGCATCCGTTCCTCGCGTCCCCCGGGAAGCTCGTGGTCTCGAGGGAAACGACCGCGATCGTGCTGACGAGCTTCTACAAGATCGTGGCGCCGTTCACGGGCCTGCTCTGCAGCCTCGGGGGGCGCTCGCCGGATCTCCGCACGCGCTTCGCGCTGATGGACAACCTCTACGAGGAGATGGGGTGCGGTGACCTCGGCTCCGCCCATCCGAGCCTCTACCTCCGGATGCTCGCGTCGATCGGCGTGTCGGAAGCGGCGGCGGAAGCCGCGCCGACGCTCCCCGCGATCCGCCGCATCAACGAGCACCTCGAGGAGGTCGTGAAGACGGAGCCCTTCGCGGTCGCCTGCGCCGTGCTCGCGTCCGCCGAGGCGACGATCCCGTCGAGCTTTCCCGTCCTCGCCGCCCTCGCGAAGAGTGCGTTCCCCGGCGTCGACTCGACGTTCTTCGATCGGCACGGGCCGCGCGACGAGGGACACTCCGAGGACGCCGCCGTCCTCTTCGCGCTCAGCGCGAAGGGGTCGATGTTCCCGCGCGTGACCGAGCACGTGCAGCGTGACCTCGCGCTCCGCGTCGAGCTCTTCGACGAGTGGCTCTGGGCGATGACGTCCGTGGCCCAGCCCCGCACCGCGCCGAGCCAGCGGCCGAGCCACCTCCCTCCGCGGAGCGCGCGGCCCACGACCGCGCATCCGAGCGTTCCCGTCTGACCGACTGGGACGCTGCGCCGCGGCGTGGATTCTTCCTGGCGGACGGACGGTGGCAGACCGCGCGTCCTGTGGCAGATCCCCGTCCGATGAACGGGACGAACGAGGGGCACGAGGGAGAGGTCTCGTCGGTGCGCCGGCTCTCGGAGGTCGCCGGCGGCAGCTTCGTCGACCTGCACGACGCCGCGCAGGCGATCTTCGGCCTGATCCACGAAGTGGTCGGCATGCGCATCTGCGTGCTCACGAGGATCGACCTCGACGCGAACGAGCTCACCGTCCTCGAGGCCTTCGACCGCCTCGGGCTCGGCGTCTCCGCCGGGATGAAGATGCCCGCCGACCAGATGCCCTGCGCCTGCGTCCTCCGCAGCGGCGGGGCGCTCCGCGAGTACGACCTCGAGGCGCACCCCGCGTTCCGCGCGCTCCCCATCACGACGAAGATGGGCCTCCGGTCGTACGTCGGCGTGCCGCTCCGCCGGAGCGACGGAACGCTCTGGGGAACGCTCGCGGCGACGGACACCGAGATGCACCACGCGACCGACACGCACATCGAGATGCTGACCGTCCTCGCGCGCCTCGCCGCGTTCGAGTTCGAGCGCGAGGAGCAGCAGAAGGTGCTCGCGGACACGGTTCGCATGCAGACCGTGCTCGAGGCCGCGGCGGCGGTGAGCCACGAGGTCAACAATCCGTTGACGGTGCTCGCGCTCCGCCTCTCGCGACTCCAGGCGCGCTGCGCCGGCGGCGACCCCGCGACGAAGGACGACCTCGACGCCGCCCTCGAAGCGGCGGAGGAGATCCTCCAGGTCACGCAGCGCCTTCGGAGCGTCGTCCGCCCCGTCAGCACACGCTACTGGTCGGCGACGCGCATGCTGGATCTGCGCGCCTCGTCCGAGCCGGACGACGACGCGCGGACGGCGTCCTGACGACTACTTGCCGCAGGTGCCCGCCGCGTACTTCGTGATCGCCGCGTTGACGAAGGCGTCGATCCGCCCCTGCACTTCGGCCGGGATCGTGAACATCGGGTGCGTGTAGGCGCGGTCGCGTCGCGTCGCGTCCGACTTCTTCGCGAGGCCGTTCGAGGCGATCGGACGGCCGTCGGGGCCCGTCGCGACGTACTTCTGGAGGTACGGCGGCAGGATCTTCTTCGTCTCCTCGAACGTCATCAGAGCCGGGACGTTCGGGTTGCCGAGCGCCAGGACGAAGCCCGTCGCGTCGTCGAGCGAGTGACACGTCCGGCACGGGGCGTTGTTGCAGCCCGTGCAGTTGTTCGCGTTCTCGTTCCAGGGCGTGACGGCGTTCGTGTTGTTGTCGTTCGTGCGCCTCGTCGTGACCAGCCGCTCGAGGCCGATCTGCGCGAAGAGCGCGGGGTCGAGGCAGCTGCCGAACTTCTCGAGCACGTTCACCTGCGCGAGGTTTCCGCCGTCCTTCGTCTCGATCGCGACCCACGCGAGGAAGACGCTCCGATCCGCGTCGGAGAGCGCGGGCGCGACGCCGCCGCCGTGGACGCCCTTGTCGAGGATCCGCGAGCCGGCGGGCATGACCCAGCCGTTCGCGTAGACGAGCTCGTAGGTCTTCGAGGCGTCGGTCTTCATGACCCAGGTCGGGTTCCCGACGCCTCCGACGTCGTGGCACGAAGCGCACTTGGCAGAGAGGAGCGGGAACACGGTCGACGCGAAGTAGGCCTTCCCCGAGGCGCTGTTCGTCGCCGCCGAGCCCGAGCCGGCCTCGCCGGCGGGCGCGTCGACCGAGGCGCTCGTCGGGCCGCTCGCGCCTGGAGCCCCGCGACGCGTGAGCTCCTCCGGCGCGTCCTCGGCGCACGCCGACGCAGCCCCGGCCGCCGCGAGGGCGATCGCGAGGAAGTGGACCTGTCTCATCGCGACCTCCGCGTCGCGCGACGACGACGGAGCGCGAGGACGAGCGCGGAGGTCACGACGCCGAGCCCGTCGAAGAGGGCCGCGCGGCCTGCGCCCGCGCCGCCGACGTGGCATCCGGCGTCGCTCTCGCCACCGAGACCCGGCCTCGTCCCGGTGAGGTCGCTCGCGTGGTCCGCCGCCTCGTCCGTGGCGGGACCTTGCACGCGCGGCGCCGGACCGTCACCCGCGTTCGGGCTCGCGCCGCCGGGGGTCGTCGCGAGCCCCTTCTTCCACGTCGCGGGGACGAGCGAGAGCCACAGACTCTCCTTGAGCCCCTTCGCCGCCGCGTCGGGGCCGCTGAAGCCGGTCACCGCCGAGAAGGAGAACGAGCGGACCTCGGGGTAGAACCCGCCCGGCTTGTCGAAGCCCGGGTTCGGCACGTCGCCGATGCCGTTGATGAAGCCCTTCGCCTGGTTGTTCGGGTTCCGCTTGCCGCGCGCCTGGAGGTTCGCGACGTCGGAGTAGGGCGCCACGGTGTACGACTTCAGCGCGTCCTTCACGCCGAGCGTGCCGTCCGCCTTGAGCGGGATGACCTGGAGGAGCCCCTTGGACGTGCCCGTCGACGAGCCGCTGATGACGCCGATCGCCGGCGTGCCGTCGGCGCCGTACTTCATCGCGAAGGCGCCGGGGTGACGCTGGTAATTCGCGGGCGCCATCATCGTCTCGCCCACCTGGGCGAGGTCCGCCTTCGCGAAGAGCGAGACCTGCGAGACGTTCGCGCCGCCGGCGTGCCCGTTGCCGCCGTTGCGGTCGCGCACCTTCGCGCTGAGGGCGTAGACCATCCCCACCTTGTCACCGAGGTCCACGATGTGGGGCTCGGCGACGTACCTGTTCTTCCCCGGGTCGGCCCTGACGACGATCTTGCTGGCCAGCGATCTGCCCGTCGCGACGTCGAACTTCGTGAGTCGGAGGCCGATGTTCGCGGGCTGCGCGTTGCACTCGACCGCGGCGACGTAGCCTTCCGCGGCGCCCTCGGCGTAGACGACCTGCGGACGATTGTGGACCGCGTCGTTCGAGTAGCGCTGGAGCCAGTCGACGGTGACCTTCGCGGCGTCGTCGACGGTGACGCGGAAGACCTCCTGTGCCTGGTTGTTGTACTGGGTGCCGACGAGGAAGGAGTTGTCGGTCACGGGCACGATCATGTGCGGCCCGCGCTGGTTGTTCGGGTTGTCGACCCGGACGCCGCCCTTCTCGGCGACGCGAACGAGGTCGATCGGCTTGTCGAGCGGGCGCGGGTTGTTCGCGATCTTGACGAGCTGCCCCGATGCCTTGTCCGCGAGGTACATGACGGGCTTGGGGTTTCCGTTCTGTGACTCGTTGTCCTCGCTCGCGGCGATGAGCACGGCGTACTTCGGCGTGAACGCGATGAGCGGTCGCATGAACGCGCGCTCGCCGTCGAGGACGGGGAGGTCGACCGCAGCCCCGAGGCTGATGCCCTTCTCGGTGATCTTGCCGACGGCGAAGCCGCCCTGCATGTAGCTCTGATCGTCGTTCGGGGTGTTCGCGGAGCGTGTGAACACCGTCCCGACGAGGACTTCGCGATCGAAGGCTGCTCGCGCCGCGGCGGTCCGGTCGAGGGCGAAGTTCGTGTCCATGATGCCCGCGCCCGTGTTCTTGCCGACCTTCGCCGGCCCGCGATCGTCGCCGCTCACCCAGACCTGCACGCGCGAGTCGAGGCGCACGGTCGCGCCGTCCCCTTCCGCGGCCTCTGCCTCGTGCGCGAGGGGCGCGATCGCGAGGAGCGTGAGCACGAGGACGGAGGAGTGGATGCGCGTAGAGGACATGGTGAATCTCCGGGAGGTCACGGGGCGCCCGTGGAGGCGAGCCGAACGGCGAGGTCCGTCTCGGGCGAAATGCGGGCGAGAGGGCGGGCGATTGGGTGCGTGGCCCGATAGACGAGGATCGCGCTCACGAGGGCGTCGCTCTCGCGCGCCTCGGGATCCCGAGGATCGGCCTGGAGCTCGACCGGCACGCGGACGCGCACCTTGCCGTGCTCGTGCCGCGGCAGGGTGAAGGCGAGCGTCCGCGCGAGGCGCGCCCACTGTTCGCCCGTCGCGCGGCCGATCACCTCGTCGCCGGACACGAGCTCGACCGCGGTGACGGCGCCGTCGCGAAGGCCGAACGAACGCGCGAGGCCCGCCACGGAGTAGGTCGTGCCCTCGTCGCTGCCGCTCCCCGGAAGGAGGACGACGTCGTCGCCGATCCGCCGGCGCTTCACGGCGCCGATCATCCGCCCGTCCACGACGACGCGCGTGCCCTTCGTCGCCTCTGCGGACTGGTAGGGGACGTCCTTCGTGCAGGCGCCTTCCGGCCCGAGGTGGCAGCGCGAGCGCGGGTGCACGGCGACGGGCGCCTTCTTCACGAAGACGCTCACCTTGCGGATCTCGTGCACGACGAAGTCGTTCGCGAGGCCTTCTGTGTCCCAGCGCTGGACGGGCGTGCCGGTCGTCCCCGACGAGAACGTGAAGACGAAGCGCGCGCGCTCGGCGCGGAGCTCGGCGCCCTCCACGGCGGCGATGCGATCGTTGTTGCCGTGGAGGTGCACCGACCGGACGCTCGCGGCGGGCACCCCGATCGCCTCGAGATAGTCGGCGAGACGGAAGGACGGCGTCCCTCCGGCGAGCTCCGTGTGCGCGATCGGCGGGAGATCGCCGTAGCGGAGGACGGCGACCTCGGCGCCGTCCACGAAGACGGGCGCGTCGAGGTTCCTCAGCTTCCGCGAGCCGTGCTCGGTGGTCGGGACGTCGGGGGGCTCGACCGCCACCTCCAGTGGGGTGGCGCGCGCCGGCGTCGGGCGCGCGCGACCGCAGCCTGCGACGCAGGCGGCGGAGAGCACGAGGAGGCCGAGCGGACGCATGCGGTCTCGCGTCTGCACCACCCGTGCCCACATCCGCGGCCTGAGAATGGCCCGGTAACCTCGGCGTCCAGGTCACGCGATCGACCGAGTCGAGGCCTCGCAGCCTCTACGGTCCGAGGGGGGAGAGCCTCAACCCGTCACTTCGCGGGGAACCGCGAGCAGCCCATCGTCGTCGTGCAGTCGGCGCACTTCACGTAGTAGCCCGAGGCCCAGCCGCCCTGTCCGAAGGTCTGATCCGGCGTCCGGCACATCTCGTAGGGCTTCTGCGTATCGCCGCGATCGGTCGCCTTGCCATCGCAGAAGCGACCGGACGGGACGGAGTAGCACTCCTTCTTCCGCCAGCCCTTCAGGGTGACCTGTCCGTCGGCCGCGATGCGACCTTCGAGGTAGTTCTCGTCGCCCGTCGCGACGCCGGTGAGGAAGGTCCCGTCCTCCGCGATCGGCGCGCCGACGGACCAGCCGTCCCAGCCGACCGTCCCGCAGCGGATCGTGCTCGTCGAGACGGTGACGCCGCAGCTGATCCCGGACCGGCCGTAGTTGCCGGGGATGACCTGCCCGAAGCCGACGCCCCACAGATCGTACGAGCCGAGCGCGGTCTGCCACGCGGGCTTGCGCGAGGTGCAGACGGGACCGGGCACGCCGTCGGTCTCGACGACGTCACAGCCGAAGCCGGGCGTGCAGTTGACCGACGCGCAGGAGAGGAGCTGCCGCTCGAGCACCGACGTCTTCCGCGAGCGCGTGACGGTGAGCGTCGCGCGGAACGGGTCCGAGCCGAGGGTGACCTTGAACGTCTTGCCCGCGCCCGACGCGAGCGTGAGCCGGAGCTCGGCCTGCGCGCTCGCGCCCTTGCGGACGACGTAGCGTCCTTCTTCCGTCCTCGCGCCCTGGACGAGCACGAACGTGCGATCCGTCCGGAGGCGGAGCGAGGCCACGTCCCCCACCGCCTGCGACGACGGCGTGCGGTAGTCCCCGACGAAGTCGGCCGAGACGTCGGTCGTCTTCCGGAGCTCCTCTTCGCTCGTCTCCGCGTCCTCGTCGCGCGCGTCCTCTTCGAGGTCGGCGGGCGTCGCCGCGCAGGCGATCAGGAGGAAGGGGAGTGCGAGGAGGAGCTTCGAGGTCGCCATGGCAGGTTCGGGCCTTTCGTGGAGTGAGGGGTGAAGCGCCCTCATCTACGCGTGCGGACCGGAGTCCTTCCCTCCCGAGCACGATCGGCACGGGGGTTGCGGGGGAGCGCCCCCGTGGCGACCGAGCGCTCGTTGTTTCGCAGACATCGAATCGCCCTGGTCCTCGCGGCCCTCGTGCTCGTGGCAATCGGCCTCGGCCTGCGGCGCCTGCGCCCGTGGGAGGCGAAGGAGGCACGAGGCCCGTTCCGACTCCGGGGGGACGTGCCCACGGAGCCCGCCGGGTTCGCCCTCGCGCTCGAGCAGAGCCTCGGCGCCGCGCTCGCGCCGGGGCACGAGGTGCGGCTCGTCCCGAACGGCGAGGTCTTCGCCTCGATCGAGGCCGACATCCGCGCCGCGACGTCCTCGGTCCACGTCGACGTCTTCATCTGGCAGAAGGGGAAGGCGTCGGACGGCCTGCTCCGCGCCCTCCAGGAGCGGAAGAAGGGGGTCGCCTGTCGCGTGCTCGCCGACGACGCCGGGAGCCCCGGGTTCGACGACGACATCGCGCCGCGCCTCGTCGAGATGGGATGCGAGGCGCGGGTCTTCCGGCGCATCCCCGTCTCGGGCGACGAGCTCGCGCGGAACCACCGGAAGATCGTCGTCGTCGACGGCACCGTCGCCTACACGGGCGGCTTCGGCGTGCGCGACGAGTGGCTCGGCGACGGCGTCACGAACGAGGCGTGGCGCGACGCGAACGTTCGCTTCACGGGACCTGCCGTCCGCGCCGCGCAGCAGGCGATCGCGGAGAACTGGCAGGAGGCCGGCGGCGCGCTCTTTCCTTCCGAGGCGTTCCCCTCGATCCCGCCGAAGGGACCGACGACGGCGGCGTTCCTCACGAGCACCGGCTCGCCCGTCCTCACGCGCGCCGAGCGGCTCGTGCAGCTCCTCGTCCAGGCCTCGAAGAGGCGCCTGTGGATCGCCAACGCATACTTCGTCCCGCCGGACGCGATCACGGAGATGTTGAAGGAGAAGGCGGCGTCGGGCGTCGACGTTCGCCTCCTCGTCCCCGGGAAGAAGACCGACTCGAACATCTCGATGGGCTCGCAGGAGATCGAGTACGGGTCCCTCGTCGAGAAGGGCGTTCGTGTGTTCGAGTACGAGCCGTCGATGATGCACGCCAAGACGCTGCTCGTGGACGACGAGCTCTCGCTCGTCTCGTCGATCAACCTCGATCCGTTGTCGTTCGGGAAGCTCGACGAGGGGGGACTCGTCGTCCAGGATCGCGCGTTCGCCGCCGAGATGGCCCGCGTCTTCGAGGCGGATCTCGCGCACGCGACGCCGGTTTCCCGCTGAGCTAGGCGAGGAGGTCTTCGAGATCTGCGACGCGGATCTCCAGCCGCACGTCTGCCGCCGTACCGACGCACACGGTGACGACGTGGCCCTCGAGCTCTCGCGCGACGAGCTTCCACGGGCGCTCGTCGGGCTGGACGCGGCCCCCGAGGATCTCGAACGACGCCGGCTCGAGCGAGAGACCGAGGCCGCGCGCCTTCATGTACGCCTCCTTGGCCGTCCAGAGCCCGACCGCCTGGCGTCGCCGCGCCTCTTCGGTCGCGCGCGCGAGCTCCGCTCGTTCGCGCAGCGTGAACACGGTCTCGGCGACGGCGAGCACGTCGTCCGCGCGCGCGAGCGGCTCCGCGTCGACGCCGATCTCCGCGCCCTCCGCGGACACGGCGCACGCGACGAGGTGGACGGTGTTGGTCAGGTTGAAGCGGAGCACGTGCGGCGGGACGAGCTCCGGCCGACCGTGCTCGGTGCGACGGAACGCGAGCGCACGGGGGCTCGCCCCCACGTGACGCGCGAGCACGCCTCGCGCGAGCGCCCGCGTGACGAGGTGCTCGTGGCGATGGATCGGGAAGACGAACGCCTCTCCGCGTACACGCTCGTCGGGCGCCAAGACCGCCTCGCACCTCGCGAGGAGCGCGGGATCGAGCACGACGTCGGTCGTCAGGTACCAGAGCTCGACCCGCGACTCCGCGCGCATGCGAGGAACACTCTACACGCGTGTCGCCCAGGCAACCGCCGCTTGAAGCGGTTTCGAGACTCGAACCCGGAGAGAGAGAGGCCTACCCCTGTTCGGTCGCCATGCCTTCCCTTTCTTCGTTCCGCGCGTTCCTCGCCGCATCCCTTCCGCTCGTCCTCGCCGTCGCCGCCGCCGCCGCGTGCGGCGAGAGCGACCGGAGCGCCTTCGGCGACGGCACGTCCGGCGGACCGGCCGGACCGGGGGGCGGGGATCTCGGCGGAGGCCCCGGCGTCACGGCGGACGACACGCTGGCCGTCGAGCCCGCCGAGACCCTGCTCGAGGTCGGGGACGGCAAGCCAGAGACGAGCGCGACGCTGAAGGCCTTCGTCGTGAAGAAGGACGGCACGCGCCTCGACGTCACCGCCGCCGCCAAGTTCTACGTCGACGACCCGCCTGGCGCGCTCTACGGCACGTTCCAAGGGCCGACGTTCACCCCGGCGCCGACCGGTGCGGGGCGCATGGTCGTCCACGCGAAGTATCAGACGCTCCTCGGCGACGCGGTGATGAAGCTCCGTCTCACGCGGACGGTCGTAGCCCCGGGCGCGCCCGCCGACGCGGCGACCAAGTTCGGCGGCGCGGTCGAGCCGTCGCGGAGGCCCGCCTTCGTCTACCCGGCCGACGGCGTCATGGTCCCGCCGAACACGAACGAGCTCGAGTGGCAGTTCCAGCCCGGGCCCGGCAACGATCTCTTCGAGCTCGCGGTGAAGGGGTCGATGCTCGACCTGCGGGTGTACTTTGCATGCACCGCGATCGGCGCGGCGTGCGGCTACACGCCGGACCCGGGGGTGTGGGCGATGATGTCCGGCGGCGGGCGGGGCGACGATCCGCTCACGACGACCCTGCGTGGTACGGCAGCGAGCGGCGGTGGCGTCGGCACCTCCGCCTCGCAGGCCCTCGGCTTCGGCGAGGAGGACATCCTCGGCGGCATCTACTACTGGAACGCCGGCGCGGGCGCGACGATGCGCTACGAGTTCGGCAAGAGCGGCCAGAGCGCCGAGACGTACCTGAACGCGCCGAAGGCAGGCGCCGCGCAGTGTGTCGGCTGTCACGTCCTCTCCCGCGACGGAGAGCGCATCGCGGTCGGCCTCGACATCCCCGCGCCCGCGGCCTTCAAGGTCTTCGACGTCGCGACCCGTTCGCAGCTCTACGCGAAGGGCGGCGCGGCAGGGGGCGCGGGCGGAAACTTCTTCACTTTCTCGCCGGACAAGGCGCAGGTGCTCGTCTCGAACGGCGTGACGATGACGCTGCAGGACGCGGTGAGCGGCGCCGCGGTGCAGGCCGACATGGGGCAGGGCGCGATGCCGGACTGGTCGCCCGACGGAAGCGCGATCGTCTTCGCGAAGTCGAAGACCTCCCCGCCTTGCTTCGGCGCCTTCTGCGGGGCGACCGGCGTCGTCGAGGCCTCCCTCTACACGATGACGAAGGGGGCCGGGCCCTGGGGGAACCCGTCCGTCCTCGTCGCCTCGTCGGGGCAGAACAACTTCTATCCGGCCTATTCGCCGGACGGCGCATGGGTCGTCTTCAACCGCGCTTCGGTCGGGAAGAACGCGCAGAACGAGGAGAAGAGCTCGTACGACGCGCCGGACGCGTCGCTCTGGGCGGTGAAGGCCTCGGGCGGGGCGCCCCTCTCGCTCGCGCGGGCGGGCTCGCCGAACGGCGACTCGTGGCCGAAGTGGATGCCGCGCGAGCAGGCCTACCGCGGCAAGAAGCTCATGTGGATGACGTTCTCGAGCCGTCGCGCCTACGGCGTCCGCCAAGAGGCCGGGAAGACGGCGCAGATCTGGATGGCGGCCTTCGACCCCGAAGCCGCCGCACAAGGGAAGGACGGCTCGTTCCCCGCCTTCCGGCTCCCGTTCCAGGAGCTCGGGAGCGGAAACCACATCGCCCAGTGGGTGACGCGCGTCGTCCGCAAGGGCTGCACCGACGCCGCCGCCTGCGAGGGCGGCGAGATCTGCAAGGACGGCAGCTGCATGCCCCTCGTGAAGTGACGTGACGGTTGCGAGGAAGGTGGGGCTCGCGGTCCGCGTAGGACTGCGCGGTGCCCCACCTCGCCCCTCGGATCGTGACGCTCGCGTGGCTCTCCCTCGCCGCAGCGGGCGTGGCGTGCGGCTCGTCGAGCGCGGAGACGCGCGAGGGCGACACGTCCTCGACCCCCACGAGCCCCGATGACGCGCTCCCGCCGACCACGATCGGTCCCGATGCTTCGCGCATCGACGGGACCACGCCCGACGGCGGCGCGCGCGACGCGGCGGCGACCGATGCGGCGACGGCCGAGCCGGGACGTGACGCCGCGGCCTCCGATGCGGCGTCGGACGCGGCGCCGTCGAGCGACGACCCCTTCGACCCCGGGAGCTGCAGCGGCGCGCTCCTGACGCCTGCCGGGGTGCTCGCACGGCTAGCCGGTGCGCCGCGCGCGAGCGTGTCGGGCGCGACCCTCCTCCGCCGCTCGCGTACCTGCGCCGGTGCGACCGCGGCCACGTGTGGACCGTGGGGCGCGCCTGTCCCGCACGAGCAAGCGCTCCTCACGTACTCGGGCGGCGCGGTGACCGACACGAAGGTGTTCGGGTTCCCGTCTACGCTCGTCTTCTTCGTGGACGGAGCGGTCGCGAAGGTGTCTCTTCGTCACGACACCGACGTCCTCCACGCTCCCGACAGCAGCAAGCGCGGCATCGTCTTCGAGGGGTTCGCCGATCCGATGGCGCGCGCCTACCCCATCCTGAACGTATGGGACGTCGCGCCGAAGCCGAACCGCTACGAGGATCTCCAGGCGCTCCTCGGCGATCGCGCCGAGCTCCACGCACGCGAGCGCTGCGCTCGCTTCGTCGCCTTCGCCGGCGTCACGACGGAGATCGCGGCGGTCCTTCGTTACTGACTAGGGCGTCGCCGCCGTCGTGCTCCGGCCGGCGTAGCCGTGCTCCGCGATCTGCGCCGCGGGCTCGTGGAAGGCCTCCTCGGTCGGCGGCGTCTTCGCGCGGAGACCGTCCACCATCCGGTTGTACATGCAGAACGCGGAGGCGATGAGCACCGCCAGCTGCGTGTCGGCGTCCGTCGCGCCGGCCTCCATCGCGCGCGTGACGTCGTCGCGCTTCAGCGTGCGCGCATCGCGTGCGACGCGGCGCGCGATCGCGAGCAGCGCGCTCATCTTCGGCGACGCGCCGTCCGAGCGTCCCTCCTTGAGGGCTTCGACGATCGAGCCGATCTCGTCGGCGGTCGACGCCGCGCGACGGAGCAACTCGCTCGCGAAGGCGCCGTGCGAGTCCATGCAGTAGAAGCAGTCGTTCGCGGCCGACACCGCGGTCGCGATGAGCTCCCGCTCCGCGCGCGTCAGCGTCGAGCCCGGGTACTCCCGGACGAGCAGCTCGTCGGCGAGCCCGCGCAGATGGATCGCGAGCCCTGGACGGAGCCCCATCGCCGCAAGGATCCCCGGCGCCTCGGGTAGGCCGTCGATGACCGGCGCCTCTCCCGACCTCGCCCTGCGCTCTGCGTCGCGTGTCATCGCATCACCTCCACGGGCTCCGAGGATCGGGGGGCCGCCGTCTCCCGACAAGCCCTTTCTGCGCCACGCCCAGAACGGTCCCTCCTACGCCGAGGGCGAGGCGTACGATCGCTGCCATGAAGCCACTCGCCCTCCGGGGCCTTGCCGTCGCCTCGAGCACGGTCCTGTTCGTCGTCTACGTCGCGCACGCGTCGATGACGAGCGGCTGCTCGAAGGCGGAGACGGCGACGAAGGATCCGCAGCCGCCTCCTGCGCCGGTGACCGTTCCCGCCGCGAGCCCTGCCCTCAGCGCCGCGCCGAGCGCCGCCCCTGCCGCGGCGCCGAGCGCGCCGAGCAACGACCATGTGCCCTTCAGCGGCTCGAAGTCGGGGATCATCTTCCGTCCGAAGGACGCCCCGTGACCCTCGCCACGGTGCTCGCGCCGGCGGGGGCGGCGCTCCTGAGCCTCGCGTTCCTCGCCGCCGTCTTCGTCCCGCTCGAGCGGGCCCTCCCGGCGCGTCCGGCGCAGCGCGTGCTCCGCGCCGGCCTCGCGATCGACGCGCTCTTCTTCGCCGGGCAGTATCTCGTCTGGAACGCGGTGGCCGTCCACGTGATCGACCTCACGCGACCGCTCCTCGCGTCCCGGCTCGCGACGTCGCTGCCGGTGCCGGTCCTCGTCGTCCTCGCCGTCCTGCTCGGCGATCTCGTCGTCTACTGGTTTCATCGCGCGTCACACGCCTGGGAGCCGCTCTGGCGGTTCCACGCCGTACACCACACGGCGACGGAGCTCGATTGGGTCGCCGCCCATCGCGAGCACCCGGTCGACGGCGTCCTCACCCAGGTCTGCATGAACGCGCCGGCGATCCTCCTCGGTGTCCCGCCCGCCGTCCTCGGCGGCATCGTCGCGTTCCGCGCGGTGTGGGCCGTTCTCATTCATGCCAACGTCCGCGTCCCGCTCGGGCCCCTCGGCTGGCTCTTCGGATCGCCTGCGCTCCATCACTTCCACCACGTGAAGGGCCGGGCCGTGACGCACAACTTCGCGAACCTCGGACCGTGGCTCGACTGGCTCTTCGGGACCCATCACGCTCCGGAGGTCGGCGTCTCGGGCGAGACGTACCCGCTCGGCGTCGAGGAGCCCTGGCCGCGCGGCTACCTCGCGCAGCTCGTGCACCCGTTCGTGCTCCTCGCGCGTTCGCTCAGCGCACCCAGCCGTTCCGGAGCAGGTTCGCCCGCCCCGTCGACCAGAGCACGCAGTTCGTCTTCGACCCGGGCACCGTGAAGACCTGGACGTCCTTGTTGTCGGGCTGAGCGTCCTTCAGCGAGACGACGATCTCGAGCGTCCCGTCCCCGTTCACGTCCGCGATCGTCGGCACCGCCATCGAGCCGCGCTTCGGGAGCTTCACCTCGTGGAGGAGCGCGCCATCGCCGCCGAGGACGAAGAGCGCGCCGCCGTCCTGATCCGGCGAGTACGTGGTGAAGACGATCTCCGGCGACCCGTCCCCGGAGAGATCCGCGACGACGACGCCTCCCGTGAGCGCGCGACCGCTCGCGGCGTACGGCGTGGCCCAGAGCTCGGTCTTGTCGGCGGAGACGGCGTGGATCCTCCCGTCGAAGCCCGCGAAGATCATCTCGAGCCCAGGCCGCGCACCGTCGATGTCGGCGACCGTGACCTGATTCGTCGCGCCGACGAGGTTCGAGGCGCTCGCGAGCGGCGCGTCGTCGAGACCCCTGGCGAAGCCGTCCGCGAGGCCGACGACGTAGTCCTTCGCGTGGAACGGCGTCTCCCAGCCCGGCAGGCGAGATGCGTCGGGGCGAACGAGCCAGAGCGAGACGCCGCGGAGGCGATCCGACTGCGCGGTGTTCTGGACGCTGCCGAGCATGACGACGTCCATCTTCCCGTCGCGATCCACGTCCGCGATCGCCGGAGCCGTGTTCGTGAAGTGCGCCTGGTTCTCGGTGGCCTCGTCGTCCGCGTAGCCCTGCTGCGCCTGCGAGAGCGTGTGCAGGTACCGGACGCCGGGCGTCTTCGGTCGCTTCGCGAACATCGGGTTCGCGTCGAAGGCGGCGCCGCTCCCCTCGAAGAAGCTCGCGTACGCGTTGTCGTGCGGGAGGACGAGGTCCTGCCTCGCGTTCCCGTCGAGATCGCCGATCGCGAGGTTCTGATCGTAGAGGCCTGCGAAGTAACACGGGCCCGGGGTGCATCCCGCCGCGCCCGACAGGGCGGGCGGGTAGCCCGCGACCTGCGCGCCGCCGGCGGTGAACGCGTTGACGATGTCGGTGACGGCGCCGGTCGTCGTCCGCACGCCGACGACGACGTCGAGCTTGCCGTCGCCGTCGACGTCGCCTGCCGCGAGCGTGCGGATCTCCTGACCCCACGTCTTCGGGTAACCGGGGAGCGCGTTCCCCGCGGCGTCGATCAAGAACGCCGTGTCGCGCGACGCGATCGCGATCTCGAGCTTCCCGTCGCCGGTGAAGTCGCCGATGGCGGGGCTCGCCCAGATGCGGTCCTTGCCGGTCGGGAAGGCGAACGCTCTCGCGCCGTCGCGCCTGAAGGCGTGCACGCGGGTGCCGCGCGCGGAGACGATCTCCATCTGCCCGTCGCCGTCGAGATCGACGACGGCAGGAGAGGCGAGCCAGCCCTCGCCTCCGTCGTCGGCGAGCTCGAGGAGCAGCGTCGGCCTCGCGACGCTCCCGCCGCCGCCAGCCGAGGCGCACGAGGCGGGCGGAGGCGTCGTGGGGCCGCCGTCGGCGATCGCGCCGCCGTTGCCGCCTCCTGACGACGAGCTCGACGAGCTCGACGAGCTCGAGGCCGCCCCCGCACCGTCGTCGCCTCCGCACGCGAGGAGAACGGCGAGACCTCCGAGCACGACTCCGACTCCGGTGCGTCGCATGCGGAGAGGATACCTGCGGACTCGGGACCATGATCCGCTCCATCCATGCCTCGGCGCGCCCCGCGCTCTGGAGCGCCCTCGATCCACGGCGCGCGCGCCGATCTTCTCGACAAGCCGTGAGGTTCGCGTGTGGGGACTGGTGGCATGTGCCGTGCTCCAGATGGCGGCATGCTCCCGCGTCTTCCGCGCCTCGCGTTCGCCGTCGTCGGCCTCGGTCTCGTCGCCTGCACGGCTGCGCCTGCCGCGGACGAAGCGGACGGGGCGGCGGCGCAGAGCCGATCGAGCGCGAAGCTCTGCGCGGCCGTTCGCGGCAACGGAGAGTCGATCCTCACGCACTTCGCGTCGCTGGCGCGCATCGTCGAGCACTACGGCGTCGTCACGGGCATCGCCGGAGGGAGCTCCGGCAGCATCACCGCGTTCACGTACGACAGCATCCTCGTGAACCCGGCGGTCTCGAGCTGCGATCGTGCACGCTGCTCGGCCGATGCGAAGGCGGCACGCGTCGCGCTCGCGCTGAAGAGCCTCCAGGGCTACGCCGACGTCGTTGCGGGCTCCCCCGAGGCGAGCGCCGTGAAGGGGCTCGCCGACGTCGCGCAGCGCATCAAGGCGGGCTACGAGCAGGAGGCCATCGACGCGCTCGGTCCGGAGCAGACGACCGAGGCCGCCGCCCGCCTCCAGGCGGTCCTCGACATCCCCGAGCTCCGTGAAATCGTGAACCCCGAGGTGTTCGCGATGCTCCAGGATCAGGAGCACCTCGCGTTCAACGTGGCCGAGCTGAAGACGTCGATCTCGCAGCTCGGCGCCTTCGCGGTGGACGACAATCGCCTCTTCTTCCGCGCGGGCGTCCTCCACTGGCCGGCGCTCGCGAAGCTCTTCGGGCGCGTCGGCGACTTCTACGCCGGCTACGGACCGAGCGACGCAGAGGGCATGAGCGCCTGGCTCGACGCCTGCGCCGAGGGCACGCGCGGCAAGCCGTGGGCCGAGGCGGCAGAGGTCCAGACGCCGAGCGGAGGCACGTGCGGCGAGTCCTTCGCGAAGCTCCTGACGGACTACCGCGCGAAGGTGCGCGCCGGATCGACCCACGCCTCGCGCATCGACGAGAAGATCGGAGGAGGAAGCGCTTCCCTCCAGAAGATCGTCACCACCGCGGTCCTCGAGGGCGCGGCCGTCCCTGCGTACGAGGCCGCGCTCGCGTCGTACCGCTCGGGCGCGCACCAGGCGGGACAGATCCCCTTCAGCCCTTCGTTCGACGACGTGAAGTTCGGCTACTGGGGCAGCGGCGCGGACCTCGCGAAGCTCGAGGCGAACGGCGAGCGCTTCCAGGATCTGAAGACGAAGAAGGCGACGTCCCTCGGCGACGTCCCCTGGCGCGAGATCCTCGCAGCCTCGCCGGCGGAGCCCGGTCTCTCGCGCTTCGTGAAGCTCGCGGACGGTCGCTGGTCGGCCGGCGGGTGGAGTGACCTCGCCCCGACCCTCGCGCTGAAGAACCTCGGCTGCGACCACACCGTCTACGTCACCCGCGAAGGAGACGAGTCGAAGTTCGCGGTCGCGATCGCCAAGCACGCCGGCATGTCCGAGCGCGAGTGGTCCGAGCTCTACGACCTCTCCAACGCGTCGAGCAGCTACGCGCGCTCGGTCGCCGGCGCCGACGCGGTGTGGTGCACGCGCTGGAACGAGTTCGACCTCGGCACGATGAACGAGGCCGTCCTCGACGCCTACGGCGCTCCGCTCGAGGCGCGAGCGAGCTTCGCGCGCGTGTCGCCCCTCCGCCCGTACGCCGGCGTCACCTCGCGGGTGAACCGCGTCGGCTGCACGGCGGGGCTCGCGGGCGAGGCCTCCTACCCGCGCTGAGGGAGGCACACGGTGAAGGTCGAGCCGCCGCCCGGGGTGCTGCTCTCGACGAAGATGCGCCCGCCGTGGGCGCGGACGATCTCGCGTGCGATGTAGAGGCCGAGGCCGAGGCCGCCGTAGTGGTCCGGCGATACGGCGCGCTCGAAGCGGCCGAAGATGCGCGCCTGATCGGCGGCCGAGATCCCGATCCCGCGGTCGCGGACGTGGATCTCGATCTCCTCGTCGCTCTTGGTCATCGTCACGTCGACCGGCTGGCCGCGCCCGTACTTGATCGCGTTCGTGAGGAGGTTCGTGACGACTTGCTCCATCCGCGACCGGTCCCATCGACCGAGGACGGCGTTCGCGGGGAGATCGGCGCGCAGCTCGCAGCCCGCGCGCGCCGCGAGCTCGCGCATGCGGTCCATCGACTCGGAGACGACCGCCGTGAGGTCCACGTCGGCGACCTCCAGCTTGAGACGCCCCGACGTGATGCGCGACACGTCGAGCAAGTCTTCGACGAGGCGTCCGAGGCGCTCGGTCTGCCGGAGCGCCAGCTGCACCTTCGTGGCGATGCGCCCTGGCTCGACGACGGCGCGCTTCGCGAGCCAGTCGAGCGTCTCGAGCTGGAGCCCGAGGGCCGTGAGCGGCGTGCGGAGCTCGTGGGCCGCGATCTGGAGGAAGGTGTCGCGCATCGTGACCGCCTGGCGGAGGGCGCCGGCGTAGCGATACTGCTCCTCGACGTCCGTATTGGTGCCGAACCAACCGACGACCCGCCGCTGGGCGTCGTAGACGGGCATCGCGCGCGTGAGGAACGAGCGGAACCGGCCGTCCTTCCCGCGCATCTTGAACGTGTCCTCCCACTCCTCGCCGCTTTCGATCGCCCGGTGGAAGGTCTCCTCGACGCGCGGACGCTCCGCTGGATCGAGCACGTCGCGCCAGCCGCGGCCCAGCACCTCGGCGGCGGTGGTGCCGGTGTACTCGAACCAGCGTCGGTTGAACCAGACGATCGCGCCGCTCTCGTCCGCCATCCAGACGAGCTGCGAGATGTTGTCGGCGAGCGTCCGGAAGCGAGACTCGCTCTCCTCCAGCGCCTCCTCCGCGCGCCGGCGATCGGTGAGATCCAGCATCGTGCCGATCATCCTCGTGCCCTTGCCGCTCGCGTCGCGGAGGATGTAGCCGCGGTCGAGGACGGGGACCCACACGCCGTCGTGCCGTCGGAAGCGGTACTCGTCCGTCCAGCTCTCCGCGCCGCCGTCGATCGCCGCCTGGAGGCTCTGCTCGACGCGCCCGCGATCCTCGGGGTGGAGGCGGAGCGCCCAGTCGTGGATGCCGGGTCCGAGCGACTCGGGCGTCTCGCCGAAGTGCGCGACGACCGCGTCGTTCCACGCGATGCGGTCGGACGCGAAGTCCCAGTCCCACACGACGTCGTTGGTCGCGCGGTTCACGAGCCGGAGGCGCTCGTCGCTCAGACGGACGGCGGCCTCGGCGGCGACGCGCTCGGTGATGTCCATCTGCACGACGACGGCGCCGACGATGCGGTCGTCCTCGCCGCGGACGGGGGCGCCGGAGTTGACGATCGTGCGCCGCGTGCCCGGCTGCCCGAACGGCTCGATCTCCACGATGTCGCCCCGCGCGGTCTCCCCTCGGAGCGCGCGCGCCATCGCCCACTCCTCGCCTGTGAGGCGGCGCCCATGCCGGTCCGACCCGTCCGCCCACCAGCCCTTCCATGCGCCGTACTGGGCGACGCTCTCGGTCGGCGGGGCCTTCCCCCAGATGCGCTCGTTCGCCGGGTTGATCCGCACGACCCGTCCGGTCTGGTCCGCGACGAGGATACCGACGGGCGCCGCGGCGAGCACGGCCTCGAGGAGCGACGGCTCGTCGAGCGACGTCGCGGTCTCGCGCCGCGCGGCGAAATGCGCCGCTGCCCCTTCGACGGCCCGCTCCAGTCGGCGGAGGTCGAGGTCCTCCTCGCGGACGACCTCGACCGTCTCGTGGTGCCGACGAAGCTCGCGGAGGTCCGTCCCGCGTTCGGCGACCACGACCATCGGGAAGGGGAGTTCTGCATCGTCCGGGTGGAGACGCCTCAGCAGCTCGGCGGCGCCCTCGCGGGCCTCGAGCACGACGAGGCACACCGGCCGACGCGACGATCGCTGAAGGGCAGCGAAGAGGCGTGCCGATCCTCGCGCAGCGAGGGAGCGGGCATGGGGAGTCACACCGGCGGGCCGAGCATGGGCGATGCCACGAGGAGCGCGACCTCCCGAGCGGTCGCGCTTTGCCACGGCTTCTGAGCTAGGCTCGGCGCCGATGGCGGCGGTGCACCTGGAAGGCGTCGGCAAGTCGTTCGACGGCCGCGTCGTGCTCCGCCCGACGACGCTCGCGATCCCGAAAGGCGGTCGGGTCGCCTTGATCGGTCCGAGCGGCAGCGGCAAGTCCACGCTCCTCCGCATGATCATCGGCCTCGTCGTCCCGGACGAGGGCAAGGTCACCGTGGGGGATCTGCGCGTGACGTCGGCGTCCGCGCGGGAGGTCCGCGCCCGCGTCGGCTGGATGCCGCAGGACGGCGGGCTCTTCCCCCACCTCACGGCGGAGGAGAACGTCACCCTGCTCGCGCGCCTGCGCGGCGAACCGAAGGAACGATCGTCGAAGCGGATCGACGAGCTCGCGGAGATGGTGCGCGTCTCCCGCGAGCTCCTCCTCCGCCATCCGCGGCGCCTCTCGGGCGGCGAGCGCCAGCGCGTCGCGCTCATGCGCGCCCTCTTCCTCGATCCGGAGGTCCTGCTCCTCGACGAGCCGCTGGGGGCCCTCGATCCGCTCGTGCGCGCGCGCCTCCAGGACGATCTCCGTGAGGTGTTCGACCGCCTGGGGAAGACCGTCGTGCTCGTCACGCACGATCTCGTCGAGGCCGCGCTCCTCACGCCGGACATCGCCGTCGTCTTCGGCGGAACGATCGTCCAGCGCGGAAGCATGCGCGAGCTCCACGACCGCCCTCTGCATCCCTTCGTGAAGGATCTCCTCGCCGCGCAGCGCCCGCTCGCGGAAGCGATCGCATGATCGGCTCGCTCTCCCGCCTCGTCGCGCTCGTCATCCTGCTCGCCGTCGCGTTCGTCCCTCGCCGCGCTCACGCGGAGCCGACGGTACGGATAGGGTCGAAGCGCTTCACGGAGTCCTACGTCCTCGCCGAGATCGCTTGCTCGCTCGCGCGTCGCGAAGGGCTCGTTCCGACCCACGAGCGCGGGCTCGGCGGAACGGCCATCGCGTTCCGCGCGCTCGAGCAGGGCTCGATCGACGCGTACGTCGAGTACACGGGGACGCTCGCGCGCACCATCCTCGACCGGGACGACGCCGACATGGGGGCCCTCCGCGAGGCGCTCGCCACGCGCAAGCTCCGTACCTCGATGCCGCTCGGCTTCGAGAACACGTACGCGCTCGCGGTGCGGTCCGCCGACGCGACGCGCTTCGGCCTCCGGAAGACCTCCGACCTCGCGACCCACGGCGGTCTCCGCTACGGCTTGAGCCACGAGTTCGTCGGTCGGAGCGACGGGTGGCCTGGCTTGTCCGCGAAGTACCAGCTCCACCCCGCGAGCCTCCGCGGCCTCGATCACGCGCTCGCGTACGAGGCGATCGCGCGGAGCGAGATCGACGTGCTCGACGTCTACACGACGGACGCGAAGATCGCGCGACTCGGCCTCGTCGTGCTCGAGGACGACAAGCGCTACTTCCCGCCGTACGACGCCGTCGTCGTGTACCGCGAGGATCTCCTCGCGCGGGCGCCTGCCTTCGCGCGCGTCCTCGACCGGCTCGCGGGGTCGCTCGACGCGGCCGCGATGCAGCGGCTCAACGCCCGAGCGGAGATCGACGGGATCCCCGCCGACCGCGTCGCCGCGGAGCAGCTCGGCGACGGCAAGGCCACGCGAGAGGCTCGCGCGAGCTTCCTCCGCGGCGCGCTCGACGCCGTGGAGCGGCACGGTCCGCGGCACCTTCTCCTCGTCGTGGTCGCCGTGCTCGCGTCGTCGCTCGTCGGCATCCCGCTCGGGCTCCTCGCGTTCTCGCGGCCGCGCCTCGGCTCCTTCGTCCTCGCGCTCACCGGGGTCTTCCAGACGATCCCGTCGCTGGCGCTCTTCTGCTTCCTCATCCCCGTCTTCGGGATCGGCGCGACGCCGGCGCTCGTCGCGCTCTTCCTCTACGGCCTCTTGCCCGTCGTGCGGAACACGCACGCCGGCCTCTCCGCGATCGCGCCGGAGCTTCGTGAGACGGCGCAGGCGCTCGGCCTGACGACGTCCGAGCGTCTCCGTCACGTCGAGCTGCCGCTCGCGTCGCCCACGATCCTCGCGGGAGTGAAGACGAGCGCGGTGGTGGCGGTCGGTACGGCCACGATCGCGGCGTTCATCGGCGCCGGCGGGCTGGGGGAGCCGATCGCGACCGGCCTCTCGCTCGGCGACGTCGAGATGATCCTCGCCGGGGCGCTCCCGAGCGCAGGTCTGGCGCTGCTCGTTCAGGCGTCGTTCGCCCTCGTCGAGCGCGTCGTCGTGCCGCGCGCGCTCGTCCGCTGAGGCGAAACGCTCGGGCTCGTCGGGCGGGCCTCGCGCTTGCTCGTCCTCCTCCTCGTGATGGCGAACGAAGGAAGCACTCGGGCTCCGTGCGCGAAGAACGCGACGAGGACGTGGCGCGTGGTCGCCTCGCTCGGCGCTGCTGCCGCGGGGCTCTTCTGCGTCCGTGTCGCGAGCGCGCAGCCCACGGCGGAGGTCACGGAGCGACCCCCGGTCGATCGCCCGGCTGCCGACCGCACATCGTCGACCCGCGACGCACCTCTCTCCTTCGCCGTCGCGGCGCGTACGGACGTCCCCCTCTTCGTCGGCGCGCAGAGCTACGTCGAGCACGGTCCGACGCGACTACGCCTCACCGGCGCGATCGGGATGCTGCCTGGGGCGTATGCGCGACTCGTGAACGGCACGCTCGAGAACGCGGGCGCATACGACGAGCGCCTCGGACGCGCGCTCGGGGACACGTTGACCTCCGGCTTCGCGTGGAACGCGCACGTCGGGCTCCGTCCCTTCGCGAGGACGGGCCTCCTCCTCGAGGCGGGGTACGGCACCGCGAGCCTCGTCGCGAACGGCGACGCGCGCGCCCTCGTCAGCAGGGAGACGGGCGTGGCGGTGCCCGCCGAGAGCGGCGTGGACACGAGCTTTGCATTCCGCTCGACGCTTCACCTCGTCGATGCGCGCGTCGGTTGGGAGTGGCTCCTCGCCGACCACGTCACGATCGCGGCCTCCGTCGGCGTCTCGCGCGCCGTCGGGGCGAGCACGAGCATCGAACAGCGCTACCTCGCTCGCGCCCCCGAGCTGGCAGAGAACGCGATCGCGCAGGGCCTCGGCCGGCTCGACGACGCGTTCACGCGGTACGGGTGGGTGCCCTCCGCGGGCGTCGCCGCCGGCTACCGGTTCTGAGGCACCCGGAGCGCGTGACGCGCGCGGGCGGCCTCGAAGAGCTTGTTCTGGGCTTCGGCGGCCGCGTCGTCGCGGGCCCGCTCCGTCGGGTCCAGCATGCGCGCCGCCTTCTTCATGTCGAGCGAGCCCTCCCACTTCGCGACGACGAGGGTGGCGACCGCGTTCCCGATGAAGTTCGTCAGCGCGCGCGCCTCGCTCATGAAGCGGTCGATGCCGAGGAGGAGAACCAGCCCGACGACCGGGATCCGACCGGTGGTGGAGAGCGTCGCGGCGAGCGTGACGAAGCCGCTCCCCGAGACGCCAGCGGCTCCCTTCGACGTGAGGAGCAAGACGACGAGCAGCATCACCTTCTCGCGGAGCGAGAGATCGATGTCGAGCGCCTCGGCGACGAAGAGCGCGGCCATCGTGAGATAGATGCATGTCCCGTCGAGGTTGAACGAATAGCCCGTGGGGACGACGAGGCGGACGACGTCCGGCTTGCAGCCCATCCGTTCGAGCTTCGCCATGAGCCGGGGAAGAGCGGACTCGGACGACGAGGTGCCGAGGACGAGGACGAGCTCCTCGCGTAGGTAGCCGAGGAGACGGAAGATGTTCAACCCGAGGAGACGAACGACGATTCCGAGAACCACGATCACGAAGAAGAAGGCGGTCGCATAGAACGTGGCCATCAGCTTCGCGAGGCTGCCGAGCGTGCCGATGCCGAACTTCCCGATCGTGAACGCCATTGCGCCGAAGGCCCCGAAGGGAGCGACCCGCATGACGAGCGAGACGACGGCGAAGAGGCCGGTCGACACCTGCTCGAGGATGTCGAGGAGGCCTGCCGATCGCTTGCCGAGCGCCGCGAGCGCCATGCCCGCAAGGATGGCGACGAGGAGGACCTGGAGGACGTCCCCGGTCGTGAACGCGGACGCGAGGCTGTCGGGGATGATGCCGAGGAGGTGCTCGGTGAGGGTCCTCGGCTTCGCGTTGACGAGCGCAGCGTCGAGCGCCTTCAGATCGAGCGACTCGGGCTTCACGTGCAGACCGCGTCCCGGGCCGACGACGTGCACCACGCCGAGGCCGAGAGCGAGCGCGATCGTCGTCGTCACCTCGAAGTAGAGGAGCGCCTTGCCTCCGACGCGTCCGACCTTCTTCAGCTCGCCCATCGACGCGACGCCGAGGACGACCGTCGTGAAGACGATCGGCGCGATGAGCATCTTGAGCAGCTTCACGAAGGCGTCGCCGAGCGGCTTCATCGCCACGGCAGTGCTCGGCGCGAAGACGCCGAGCGCGACGCCGCAGGCGATGCCGACCAAGACCTGCCAGTAGAGGCCCTTCCCCCACTCACGCCGGAGCGGAACGGCCGAGAGCCCCTCGGGCGGAAGCCGCGAAATCGACTGCGACGACGCCTCGATGGACGAGAACGACTCGTCGCTCTCGAACGGATTCGTACCGCCGTGAGGACGCGACGACGAGCGCGGCCTCAGCGGAGAGAAGTCCCCCATGCATGTGACGGTAGCCCAAACGGACGGCCCGCGAGTCGTTCCGTAACGCGGAGATGCGCATGCATCCTCCTGAATACCTTCGTGTACAAGCGTGGACGTCCGGGATGGTAACACCGGGTGCCACGTTGTTACCGTTCGAGCAGGTGCACGTCGGGACGGGGCCTCCCTCGCTCCAGCGCGCGCATCCGCCGCGCAGGGCGCCGGAAGCCGAGCAGGAGAGCGAGGACCCCCGCGAGGATCTTGCCGCCGGCCACGCCCGACGAAGGAGCACGGACCACCGCGCACCCCGCCGAAGCGACGGGCTCGGGCTCGGGCTCTTCGCCGACCTGAACCTTCTCCTCGTCCTCGTCCTCGTCGCCGACGGCGGCCTCGCCGGCGGAGGTCTGGGGAGCAGACAGCGGTGCGTCGGCGCGCTTCGGTGTCGCGCCCACCTGGCGGAACGCCTGCTCGATCGTCGCTTTCGCCGCATGGATCGTCGTGTAGGTCGCTGCGCCGGGGCCATCACAGATCCCGACGAGGCTCGCGAGGCCGACGACACCGTCCCCGCCGGCGAGCGCCGGACCTCCCCGATCGTCCTCGCACGCGCTCCCGCCGACCTCGAAGCCCGTCGTCGTCGCCCTCGTGACGGCGACGCCTTGCAAACGGCTCCGCGGTCCGGTCGGTGAGAGCGTGCCGTACCCCACCACGGTGAGCGCCTCGCGCGTCGCGGCTGGCCCGTCGAGGCGGAGCGCGGCGAGGGGCTTGCCCGTGACGGGCGTGTCGAGGACGAGCACGGCGATGTCGACACGCGCGTCGCGGAGGACGCCCACGGCGCGCGCCGTAGGGCGGGCGCCGGCGGCGATCGAGGCGCGAGCTGCCGCGCCGAGGAACACGGCGAGCTCCGGCTTCTCGACGCACTTCTTCGTCGTGACGACGAGGCGTTCGGCGACGAGGACGCCCGAGCAGCGCGGGCTCCACGCGGTCTTCCCGGAGACCGAGACCTGGAGGGCGGTCTGGACGACGAAGTCCTCGGACGGGGGCGAGGTCGTACCGCTGGCAACCGCCTGTCGGCTGGACGAAACGCGCTCGATCGCCTCCTCGTCCGCGGCCGCACCGCACCCGGTCCCACCGGCGAGGAGAGCGAGAGCGAGGACGAGCCGCAACATCGATCGAAAAGGCGGAGCAACGGCCGTGCCGCTCCGGGAGAGCCCATTCCTACGTGAAACGTCGCGTCGCCGGCCGCGCGGTGTCACCGCCGGGCGACGCTGTTGGGATCAGGAGGGGTCGGGGGCGATGTCGGACGCGAGGCGCTCACCGGATCTGCGTCGTGAACGAGGTCTCCGCGCGGCGGACGCCGTCGGTCGCGACGAGCGAGAGCGCGTGCGAGCCGGGAGAGAGGACGGCGAGCGGCACGCGCCATGGCGCGGTCGACGTGGTCCACACGACCTTGGCGCCGTCCCTGAGCTCGACGTGCGCGCAGGCCTCGTCGAAGTTCGCGACCGACACGTCGAGCCAGTCCTTGCGCGGGTAGCTGGCCTTCACGTTCGCGGTGAGCTTGACGGCCGGATCCGCGAGGACGCCGCTCGTGCGGTAGACGCGCATCCAGTCCACCTCGAACGTGGTCGGGAAGGTCGTGTCCGCCGTCGGGTTCCCCGTCCAGCCGCCGACCCAGGCGTTGATCATCCAGTACACCGGGAGCGTGGGCACACGCTCGCCGCTCGCCTCGAGCTTGGTCACGCCGTCGACCTGCCACGTCATGGATCCAGGCTTCCAGTCGATCGTGTAGGTCCGGAAGACGGAGTAGTCCGCCTCCTGGAGCATCGTGTACGCGCGTCGCTCGTCGGCAGGTAGCGGCGGCGCCGCCCAGTGGTGCACGAAGTAGAGCTGGGTCTTCGGGTCGCCTGTGCGGTTCACGACCTCGATGTCGATCTCGGGGAACGACGTCGACCACGGGCGCCCCCAGATCGCGAACCAGACGCCCGGCTCGTACGGGAACCGTGCCCGGAACTCGATGCGTCCGTAGGTCCGCGCGAACTTCCCGAGCGTCTCGACGAAGCCTGCGTCGTACGGGTAGAGCGGATCCTTCGGCGACGCGTTCGGCTCCGCGCTCACGCGGAGCGCGCCGCCCGCGACCGTGACCTGCTTCGCGGCGGCGTGATTGAGGATGCCCGTGCGGCGGAAGCCGTCTCTCGCGGTCCACTTCGAGCGGTCGAGCTCCGCGCCGTCGAACTCGTCCGCGAAGACGAGCACGTCGTCTTGCGAGAGGACGGGCGGGCCCGTGAGCGTGCAGAGGGCCTCCGGCGGAGGGATCGGAACGTCGAGGCCGGCATCCGGCGCGCCGGCCTCGGCGGCGGTCGGACGCGTCGTGAGCTCGTCCGACGACGCGTTCGGAGGTGCACCGCAGGCCGCGACGAGCGACAGGCCCGTCACGACGGAGAGGAGGAGGCCGACGGCCGGCTGACGCGTGAGCGTCAAGCGCATGACGGGTACCCGGGGCATGACGACCCTCGTTGCAGCGGCCGTGCCCCGAAGCGTGTTACGTGATCACCGCATGTCTTCCTGCTCCTCCGTGGCGCTCGTGGCGCTCGTGGCGCTCGCCGCCGTGAGCTGCGCGAGCGGCGGGAGCACACCCGTCACCGGTCGCGACGCGCCCGTCGACGGAAAGGGGGTGCTCGCCGTCTCGGACGCCGTTCTCGCAGCGGCCTTCGAGCTCACCCCCGAGCGTGTCGCGCTCCTCCGGCCGCCAGGGATGCGGTACGACGACCTCCCTGAGGAGACGCCGTCTGCGTACGCGCGGCGCGCCGCGGACGAGGACCGCTGGCTCGCCGAGCTCGCCGCCGTCCGCGCGGACGCGCTCCCGCC